>JAJXYT010000023.1 GCA_021780375.1 bacterium
AATTTCTGCCGCCCGCTGGCCGGAATTTCTTCGGTGGTGGAGCACAACAGTGTTTGCGCCGACGAACACGTCCACGTTATCCAAAACGGCATCCGGCATTTGACCGCGACAGGCCGCCTGCCAGCTGGCCACATGGATTTGCGCAACGCGGCGCGCATCAGAGACGGCGGCTTTGCGAACCTGCATCGGCCTGCCAGTACTTTTACTTCTTCGGCGGCCGTTCGCGGATGAAAGCCCACGACACTTCGAAATGTCCATTGGTTGCATGGTTTCAAGGTTCACCCGCGTTATCAAATTGCCGTTTTTATTGAATACATGAACGTGGCGAGGCGGGTGGTCGCCCATCCACCCCATGAATAGGTGTAGCCGCCACGTCGGACTTTGCCCATTCGAGTCAGCCTGAAACTTGAAATGAATTCCGCAAGTTTGATTTTGCGAATGCGGTTGCTGGTGCTACTGTTCGCCTGTGCTCAAGATCAGCCGAAACGGCGGTGCCTCTCGCGCCGCGCGGAAGGTGGCGGCGGCGGACAAGCTGCATGACATGCAGAGCCGGCGCGACTACCGCGAGTTGCGGATCGACAAGGTCGGCGTCCGTAATCTGCGCTTTCCGATCCAGGTGCGCGACAAGGCGCACAGCGTGCAAAACACCGTGGCCACCCTCGGCATGTTTGTGGATTTGCCGAAGGAATTCAAAGGCACGCACATGAGCCGGTTCATCGAGGTGCTCAACGCGCACGGCAACGTCATTCACGTGGAGAACATCCCGGACATCCTCCGCTCCTTGCAGCAGCAGCTGAATGCCTCGACCTCCCACATCGAAATCGAGTTCCCCTATTTCATGTCCAAGCGGTCGCCGGTGTCGCGCGGGGAAAGCCTGATGGATTACATCGCGCGCTTCGACGCGGCGGCCATCAACGGCGGGATTGATTTTGTGCTGACGGTGAAGGCGCACGTCACGACGCTGTGTCCCTGTTCCAAGGCGATTGCGAAGTACGGCGCGCACAACCAGCGCGGGCTGGTGACGGTGGCGTTGCGGTTCCTCAAGCCGGTCTGGATCGAGGACGTGGTGGCGATGATTGAAAGCTCGGCGAGTTCGGAGCTTTACGCGCTGCTCAAGCGCCAGGACGAAAAGGCGGTGACCGAGCGCGCCTATGAAAATCCGGTGTTTGTGGAGGATCTGGTGCGCAATGTGGCGTTGAAACTCAACGCGCATCCGCAGGTGAAATGGTACAAGGTCGAGGCGGAAAACTTCGAGAGCATCCACAATCACAACGCCTACGCATGTATTGAGAAAGGCTGATAGTGCCATGCCAAAAGTTTTTGAACATTTTTATGGCATATTTATTTTCCTCTGTTAAATTCCCGGGCCTTTGATGGACCGAAAGTTGCTTGAAAAGCCGGGAAATCAATTTTTTGACTGTGACAACGAAGAAAAAAGAAGACAATACGGGAACGCCACGCGGCGGCTCGCCAATCTCCGCCATGGCCGCGGCCATTCTCGGCCAGCCGATGTCGAAATCCAAGACGGTCGTTGCGCCGAAACGGATCAAGCCCGAATGGCAGAAGTATTACAACCGGCTGCTGGAATTGCGCGACCAGTTGCGCCACCAGATGAACGGTCTGGCCAAGGAGTCCGCCCAGGAAATGCCGGGTTACAGCCTGCACATGGCGGATTCCGGCACCGACAATTTCGACCGCGATTTCGCCCTGAGCCTGCTGTCGTCGGACCAGGACGCCGTCTATGAAATCGAGGAGGCCCTCAAGCGCATCGAGAAAAAGACCTACGGCATCTGCGAATTGACCGGGAAAACGATTCCCAAGGCGCGGCTGGAGGCGATTCCGTGGACGCGCTTTACGGTCGAGGCCCAGGCGCAATTGGAACGCGAAGGCGCCTTGCGTTCGCGGCGGCTCGGCCAGTTGGGCACGATCGACAGCGCCGGGGTCACCGAAATGGACGGCGAGGAGGAAGATCTGGAGGAGAAGCCCAAGGAAAAGGAATAATTTATGCCGCGCGAAATCATCACCATTGAATGCACCGAAGCGCGGAAGCAAGGCAAATCACCGTCGCGCTACACCACCACCCGCAACAAGAAGTTGCAGACGGAGAAACTGGAAATTAGAAAATACAATCCGGCGTTGCGCCGCCACACGCTGCACCGCGAAATCAAATAACCATGCCCCGCCGAACCCATACCGAAAAATCGGATCGCCGCGGGTCGCGCCGTACGATGGAAACCCGCACGGTGCGTCCGAAACCGAAAATTGACTTCACCGCCGATGCCCTTGATTTCAAGAACACCAATTTGCTCCGCCAATTCGTGACCGATCAGGGGCGCATCCTGCCCCGCAAATACACCGGCATGCCGGCGCATTACCAGCGCCGCCTGACCAACGCCATCAAGCGCGCGCGTCAGATGTTGCTGATGAAGTGACCGGCTTTCGTCGTTCCGCCCCGCCCGGGCGAAGACGGAGTTTTACTTTAAACAACTGCAATCGGCTTGCAATTGAGCGCCGGTTTGATTTTTGGAATGGCCCGTGTGATTTTTGATGCGTGATGAAGGTGCCTGCCCATGCCCGCGCCCACAAACGGCAGGAACTGTCGGTTCTAACCCGCCACCTGCGCGGGCAATCGCGAAAGATTACCGGCCCGCGGCAGGCCATTCTGGAAATTCTGCGGCGGCATCCCCATCCAATGACCAATCGGGAAATCTTTGCCGCCATGCCCAAAGGCCGTTGCGATCTGGCCACGATTTATCGCGCCATGCATCTGCTCGAGGAAATGGGGATGGTGAAGCGGTTTGATTTCGGTGACGGCGCAGCGCGGTTTGAACTCGTCGGCGAGGGCGACGATGGACATCATCATCACCTGATTTGTACGCGTTGCGCGGGAGTGGTGGAAATTGACGAATGTTTTCTCCGCGAAATTGAATCACGAATCGCCGCCCGGAACCGCTTCAAAGCCGTGACGCACAAACTGGAATTTTTTGGAATCTGCCCGGCCTGCCAGCGGTGATTTTCCCGATCCGTTAGATCCGTTCGAATCTAACTGGTCCTTTCTGACCAGACTGTTCCAAACCGGCCCTAGGCCAATTCTTCAGCCAGCCAGTCGCCAAGATGAATGTATTCCTTGATTTTTCGCCGTTCGTAGCGGTGTTTCCGCTCTTTTTTGGGCTGATGCTCCGACTTGCGGAATGAATATTTGGGGTTGCGAACTGCTTCGCCGATGACTTCCAATGTCTTCATCATAGCATTTCCTTTCTTCCCCCGGACTCGCAGCGTAAAGAATGCCAATTTTCACTGACCCGGCCGGAACTTTACGACTTCACTAAATCAGACTGGCGATCCGATTCTGCCGTTCAAAAAATGTTCAACCGCCAAAGCGGAACGAACCCGAGCGCCATCCCTTTTCATCCCGATAAGAAATCAACTTCAATCCCAGGGTTTTATACGCCTTTTGGACTTCGCTGAATTCCGACTTTAAAATGCCCGCCAGCACGAGCGACCCGTCGGGGTTCAGTTGTGCCGCAATCCGGCGCCGCTCTGTCATCAGCAGGCTGGAAAGGAGGTTTGCGCAGACCAAATTATGCCGCCTCCGGGGCTGGATCGGCAGATTCGTCACGTTGCCGCGCCGGATTTCCAGCTTTTGCCGGACGCGATTGACGCGGGCGTTGGTGCGGGCGACGCGCACCGCTTCCGGGTCAAAATCCATGGCGAATACAGGCGAATACCCCAGTTTTGCCGCCGCGATCGCCAGAATCCCCGAACCGGCGCCGAGATCGAGAAAAGATGGCGGTTTAAGGTCGGAACGGCTCGCCGAGCCGTCCGGATCCCGCGGCGCGTTGTCCCTGCCCTTTTGGAATCGTACAATTTCGCTGAGACAGAATGCCGTTGTCGGGTGATGGCCGGTGCCAAAGCTCAGACCGGGATCCAACACAACCACCGTCTGGCCTTTCCGTGCCTTCCGCTTGCTCCAGCTTGGTTTGATCAACAAGGATTTCCCGAGGCACTCGGAGGGGCGATTTCGGGAGGGACGAGTTACACGAGTCCCCAATCTTCTCCGCAGAGCCGGGGACTCGCATAGCTCGTCCTTCCGATTGTTGAATTTGATTTCAATTGGCTGGAAATGCCGCTTCCAGGATTCGGCCCAGTTTTCCCGCCGCAGCTTTGCCAGGACGATTTTGCCGGGACCAATGTTCAATCCGCAGCCTCTGATCCGCCTCAATCCGGCGGCAATGTCCGCGCGGGTTTTTCGTGGCAAACGTGTTTTCCGTTGGAGATAAACCGTCACCGTGCTGACGCCGGCTTCGATGTCGAAATAAACCGACACCGGCAGGTTGAAAGTGGTGTTCAGCAATACAGCGACGGCGTCTTCCGCGTCGGGCGTCGTGACGACGGAAATGCGCCAAAGTTGTCTAACTGATTTCATGATTTTCCCGGTGGTGGGGCGAGCGTCCTCGTGAGCCGAAACCCGGAAAATCAAGCCATGGCTCGGCTCGCCGGGGGTCTCGCCCCACCTTCCGAAACCGGCTGTGTTTCATCTCACCCGGTCACGCCAGGGCGTAAAGTTGAGCAGCTCAATTTCGTTCAATTCCGCGTGCAAGGCGACCTGCGTGACGCTGGTGTATTCGATTTCGAACGAATTCATTTTCGGCAGCGGCAGGTCGAGCAAAATTGACAGCATCATGCGGATGACCCCGCCGTGGCTGAAAATGGCGCTGGTCCCACCCGGATGACGGCGGATGATTTCAAACAGGCACGCCTCGACGCGGGCGCGGAATTGGACGCCGTTTTCGCCGTTTGGCACGGCTCCCAATTCAATTTCGTCCAGCCAGTCGTAGGGATGAACGCCGAATTTCTCGCGCACTTCCGTCCACGTGTATCCCGACCAGTCGCCGAAATCCACCTCTTGCAACCCGGCCAGGATGGTCTGGGTAAGAGGAGTTTCGGATTGGTGGCGTCGGCGCTGCTTTGCCGGCGCCTGCCGCGGCAGTGGCGCCTCCACCATTCCATTCAAGTACGGCGCGAGCGTTTGCTGGACCCGCTTCATCGGGCTGGCGTAGATCGCGGCGATTTTTTTGTCACGCAGAAAACGGGCGAGCGTTCGGGCCTGGGCGCGGCCGCGGGCCGAGAGGTTCATGTCCAGCCGCCCGCCAAATGCGCGCTGGTAACGCCGCTCGATTTCGGCGTGGCGAATCAGCAGCAATCGCGTCGGCGGCGACGGTTTGCTTTTTCGCCGGGAAATCTTTGAAGAAACCTTGCCCACAGGTGAATCAGGCTGCTGCCAACGCGTCCTCCTGTGCGGCCAGCAATTTGCGGATGCCGGTCTTGCCGAGCGCGAGCAAATCGGCCAGTTGCGACTCAGTGAAGGTGGCTTGTTCGCCCGTGCCTTGAAGCTCGATGAATGCGCCGGCGGAGTTCATCACCAGGTTCATGTCCACCGCCGCCGCGACGTCCTCGGTATAACACAAATCCAGCAAGGGCCGGTTGTCCACCATGCCCACGCTGACGGCGGCCACGGCGTGCAGAATGGGGTTGTCCGTCACCTTGCCGGAAGCAATCAATCGCCGGATGGCGATGCACAGCGCCACGTACGCGCCGGTGATGGCCGCCGTGCGCGTGCCGCCATCGGCCTGAAGCACGTCGCAATCCACCCAGACCGTGCGTTCGCCGAGTTTTTCGAGGTCAAGCGCCGCGCGCATGGCGCGGCCGATGAGCCGCTGGATTTCCTGCGCCCGGCCGTCGATTTTTCCGCGGCTGGCGTCGCGCGATTTGCGTGCCAGAGTGGAGTAGGGGAGCATCGAATATTCGGCGGTGATCCAGCCGCCTTTGACACCCTGTTCCTTCATCCAGCGCGGCACGGTTTCCTCGACCGTCACGCCGCAGATGACGCGCGTGTTGCCCCACTCGATGAGCGTCGAGCCGGTGGCGTGCGGCGCGATATGATTTTGAAAGCGCAGCGGTCGGAGTTCATTTGCCTTGCGCCCGTCGGCGCGAATGGGTCCAGCCATAAACGCCGGCGATATTAGACGTGCACGGCTTCAAAGAAAAGCAAAAGCAACGCAACTAGACCTGGCACGAATTGCGCCAAAAGTATTGTTACCCGTGCCGGTGGGCGGGGCTGGGGAAAGTGATTCGTTGTGCCAGAAGTAGGGTTACCGTGGCCGGAATGGATAAAGACATGAATCAAACGACCCGGAAACAGGTATTGGAGAAGTTGCGGCGGCGCTATGAAACTGCCGGTGCGGAACACAAGCGGAAGCTGATTGACCAAGCGGTGCAGTTACTGGGCTATCACCGCAAGGCGGCCATTCGGGGCTTGCGCCAGCGCCCCCAACCACGCGGACCGGTGATCCTGACTGGCCGGCCGGTGCAATTCGCGCCGGGACTGTTGCTGCCCTGGCTGCGCCCGATCTGGCAGGCCACCGATTATGCCTGCGGGCAGCGCTTAGCCCGACTTCCGCTACTGGGGCTGGGGTAAAAAGTTCCGGGGGGGGATTTTGCTGGGATTTTGACGGGGCAGATCACAGAAACGGGTCGGATAAAAGCGCGGATGAATATATGTGGTCTGGGTCAAAATAATACAGTTCCTGCCATGCGTCCTCGGCAAGATTTCCATCGTCCTGCAATAATGCAACTGCACTTTGACGACCTCCCCAAAATTCGTTGCTCCACTTCGCCAAACCGTCACACACTGCATCAAAACCCGCCGTTTCTGCAAAAAGGAAGGCAGTCCTGACAGGTCTGGCTCTGGCAAACACGTTAAATGGCATGGCTTCAATGAATCGCTGTCCGGCTGATATTACATTGATTTTGGTCTGATTAGCAATCCACAGCAGGTGAAGTAACGGTTGAATGACGTGGTGAACGCAACTTGCAGATTACGTTATTCGCCAACGAGTCGCTTGGCTTCATCCATGAGCGGATGATCGAAGGCGCTGGCGTAGATGTCCAAGGCGGATGCTTTGAGGTGGAGTTGACGCCCGGTTTTGCGCCAGCCGGAAACCGCCGTGAAAACTTCTCGGAGAATTTTCTTTGACTCGGTTGCCTTGAGGCCAAAGCGCGGTGCAGCGGCTAATGCGTTGGCAATGCTCGGTTCATCCTGATCTTCGGTGATGGCGGTTTTGCTCATACGGACACGATCCACTTCCGGCACGGGGTTAATGTCGTAGGCCGGTGAGAGCGACCACCGGCCGGGTTCGTGCATCAAAAAACCGTGGTTGCGGAGATGGTCATCGTAATTGCTGGCAAGCAGCGAGAAGACGAGGCGTCGCCACAATTCGCAAAGGTCGCCGGGGACATCGTTACCAAATTGGCGGATGCCATCGGCCAGCAACGTGTAAGCCCCCGGATCGCCTTGGGACAATCCCAACAGACTCGATGCGGAAATGAATGGAATGCGATTTTTGCGCGTGCGATCAAATCGGGTGATGACTGCCACACCGTGTCCGCCGACCGGCACGAGCCGATGTTCCGCAACCTGAATGCCCGACTGTGCCGCAAGCGTGAGCGCGAGGATTTCACCCGCCGCAATGTCCCGCGTATCATCAGGCTTGGGAAACTTCGCGATCGCGAGTCGTTCATCCGCCAAACTGACCGCCGACTTGGGGCGCGCACCGCCCAGCGGCGAGCCAGCACCAAGGAGGAAACGCAAATCCTGGGCGGTTTCAGTTTCGCTATGAATGGCGTCCGTTGCGCGAAGCAGCGCGTTGAGGCGCGCCAAAGGTGGAAACTTGCCGGACGTGGCGGCGAGAAAAGGCCTTTCGGCGTTGTGCCGGAAACGCAAAGCGCCGACACGCGCCACATCGTCCAGGGCCAGCACATAGTCAATGTCGCGATAGGGTTTTTGCGCCAGAACTTTCTTGCGCACGGCGCGCTCAATCAGGATTCGCCCCCAGCGGTCTGGCCCGCAATCCTGAATCGCTCCAAAGAGCGTCGCGCCATGATGGGCACCGCGTTGCAGAGGAAGCGATGTGGGGTCAATGGCGAAGGCATCAGCACGCTGGAGCCATTCAGTCTCATACTCAAACGAAACAGACGAACCCCGTTCAGCCGCGTGGAGCCGCCCCACAAGATGGGGCTGCCCCTGCCAATCAATATGGACTTCGAGACTCATGAGCGTGGGCGGCGGATTCGTTGCGGCAGGCGGCGTTCATCAAGGCTAAGAGCGAGTTCATCGCTGGCGGGTGCGGCAAGGTTTGCCAGGCGGTCATGCAGGCCGAGAACAAAAGTTGCCGTCACCAAAGTGCCGAGGGCCACCGTCGGATCGCCGCGTTCCAGCCGCCAGAGCGTATCGCGGCTGACAAAAAGACGCGCTGCCATGTCGCTCGTGGAGATGCCGCGCTTGCGCCGCGCGAGCGCGAGGTTGCGGCCCAACTTGCGAAGCGCATGGGCGGCAGGCAACGGAATCGAGCTTGTTTTCGACATGGAGATAGTGTCCTGTATTGCCGACATTAAATCAATAGCCGTCTTGTTTATCTGACACTAATATTTGACTGTCACACCACCGCAATGCTCCATCGCTCGTTTGCATTGGTGCAACGGACACCAAAACGGACACCAAACGGATTAAAAACGATAGGATTGGATTAAACCGATTTAGCTTGAATAGCCAATGAAATCAGGCATATTTGAGTTGCAACGGCGGGGAAATCTGGCCGATTCCGACCCTCAACAACATCGGCGGTTACTTCTTTTGTTCGGCTTCAATTCCCGCAAACAGACTCTCCAGGCTGTTCAGCGGCGTGTCCCGCTTCGGATTCAGCACCTGCTTCAGATATTCCACAGCGTCGGGAATGTAGCGGATGGATTTGGGCAGGATGGCCCCGGCGGCGTTGGCGTGGCCGCCGCCCTGGAATTTCTCCGCCACCTTGAGCGCTTCGCCGTCGCGGCTGCGGAAGCTGGCGAACACCATGTTCCCGCGCCGGAATAGCGTCACCAGCACCGGATATTTCGTCGCCGCCCGCTCCAGCAATTGATGGACGACCAGATTATTGTTGCCCACCACGGTGTCCACGTAGCCGACCGTCGGGCTAAGCTCGGTAATGTTGTTTTTGCTCCACTCGAAACCGAGCGGGTCCTCGACGCGCCGTTTCGTGGCCATGACTTCGAGCAGCGGATGGTCGAGCAGTTTTTCAACGTCGCCGGCGATGAGCGCGTGCAAATTCCAGAACTGATAAACTTTGACCAGATTCGCGTAATCACCCGCGATCACGAAGTCAGGGTCGTCTTCCAAAAACAAGTCCGCGACGTTGTTCAAATGCACCAGCCGGTCCAGCGCGGGCGAAACCAGGCCGTGTTCCCGGCACAGTTCGTAACACAACGTCGCGGCGGATTTGTTCACGTCATGAATGAAGCGGGCGTACTTGGGCGCCGCATCCGTAACGTGATGGTCCACCACCATCCATTCCGGCTTATCGAGGCGCGGCTCGAAGGTGAAATCTGCCACCCACGCGGCCTTTTCCCGCAAATCACGCTGTTTCCACTGGTTATAATGGTAGGCTTCCAGCGGTACGTCGGTGTTATAAAGTTTTCTGGCAAGCCGCTGCAGCAGCACGCCGGAAAGGAGGCCGTCAAGGTCACTTTCGTGTGTAATGATGACTTCCGGCTTGAGCAACTCCGTCATGGCGTGGAAAGGTTAGTTGAATCGTAAGCGCGTGGCGAGCGGGGAATTGATCGAATTCTGAATCATCCTCCCGTCGTCATCATCATCATCGTTTATAAACGGATTAAGATTTAGAAAACGATTAAAATGAGCCCCTCTTGCTTTCTTGGCGGAAGCGCGCGTTTCCGGCGTTCTGGCTGGGGAAGCCTGTGGCTTTTTGTTCCGGGACACGAAGCCAGAGGCTTCGTAAACCCGCAGGCCGGAGGCCTGCGCTACAAACACCCCGCCAGAAAATGGGATGCGCCCATTGTGTTTGAGGCCGCAAAATCTCTTTGAAATCCGCCGTATTTCCCGCCAACATGCCCGTTCGCATGGGATGCTGAATTCCGCAATCCGGATTTCGCATCCCGCATTTGAATGAAACGCACACATCACTGCAATGAACTGCGCCCGGCACACCTCGGGCAGATGGTCACGCTGACCGGCTGGGTCCATTCCCGCCGCGATCTGGGAGGATTGATTTTTATTGATGTCCGCGACCGCGAAGGCCGCACCCAGACCGTCTTCGACCCCTCCGATTTGCCAAAGGAACTGTTCGAGCGCGCGGCGGGGTTGCGCAGCGAATGCGTCATCCGGGCCACCGGCAAAGTTCGCCAGCGGCCGGAAGGCACCAGAAATCCCAAAATCCCCACCGGCGAAATTGAGGTGATGGTGAAGGAACTGGAAGTGCTCAACGTCGCCGACGTCCTGCCGTTTCCGGTGGACGATCCGGAAGTGGCCGGCAAAGTGAATGAGGAATTGCGCCTGAAATATCGCTACCTCGATTTGCGCCGGCCGGAAATGGCGCGAAACCTCCGCCGGCGGAGCAAGGTCGCCATCGCCACCCGGCAGTACCTGGACGAACAGGGCTTTCTTGAAATCGAAACACCCACGCTTTTCAAGTCCACGCCCGAAGGCGCGCGCGAATTCCTCGTGCCGAGCCGCGTGAACCCCGGCCAGTTTTACGCGCTGCCGCAGTCGCCGCAACAGTTCAAGCAAATCCTTATGGTCGGCGGTGTCGAAAAATATTTCCAACTCGCGCGCTGTTATCGCGACGAGGACTTGCGCGCCGATCGCCAGCCGGAGTTCACGCAGATTGATCTCGAAATGTCCTTCATCGAGCGCGAAGACATTTACACACTCGTCGAGGGTTTATTGAAGGGCATCTGGAAACAGGCGCTGAATGTGGACATTCCCACGCCGTTCAAACGGCTGCGCTATGAAGAGGCGCTCAACCGCTACGGCATTGACAAGCCGGACACCCGCTACGGGATGGAGCTGGCGGATTTCACCGAGGAATTTCGCGCCAGCAAATTCAAGGTGTTCAGCGGCGCGATCGCGAACGGCGGCGTGGTGAAGGCGCTCAATGCCAAAGGCATGGCCGGCGCGACGCAGGGCCAGATTGAAACGATGACCGAATACGCCAAAAGCTTCGGCGCGAAAGGCTTGGCTTACATCAAGGTCGAAAAAGGGGCAGACGGTGCTACCGTCGAATGGAAATCGCCCATCGTGAAGTTCTTCAACGACGCCGAAAAGGCCGCGCTCGCGCAGAAATTGAAAATCGAGGAAGGGGATTTGATCCTGTTCGCCGCCGACCAATGGCTGAATGCGTGCGAAATCCTCGGCGAAATCCGGCGTTACTGCGCCAATATTTTGAAAGAGCAGGGGAAGCTGACGATGGATCCGAACCGGTTTGATTTTCTGTGGGTGGTGGATTTTCCGCTGCTCAGCTTCGACAAGGAACAGAACCGCTGGTATTCCAGCCATCATCCCTTCACCGCGCCGGTGGCCGAGGACATCCCCATGCTCAAGACCGATCCGAAGAAGGTTCGTGGCCAGCATTACGACGTGGTGGTGAACGGCGTCGAACTGGGCGGCGGCTCGATTCGTATCCACCAGCCCGACGTGCAGAAGACGGTGTTTGAGGAGGTACTGCAAATTCCGCCGGAGGAGACGAAGTTGCGCTTCGGCTACATGCTCGAAGCATTCCGTTACGGCGCGCCACCGCACGGCGGCATTGCGCTGGGCTTCGACCGGCTTTGTGCCATTCTTTGCGGCACGCCCAGCATTCGCGACGTGATTGCCTTCCCCAAGACCGCCAAAGGCACCGACCTGATGACCGATTCGCCGGCCGCGGTTACACCGCGCCAACTGCGCGACCTGCACATCGAAGTGAAGGTGGCGAAGAAGGAGTAAGAGGCTTTGGTGTGACGCTGGCAAATTTCTTTTGAGAAAGACAGCCGGGGAAATTGGTGCTTTGGGTCTGTACGAAATGAAAATATGTATTTCCTGTTGGTTTCGTTGGTTTGTATCCGTGCATGCACAGTCAAGGCGTTGCTCCTCAAAACATTCTGGATGGCGCCACCCGACAAAATATACTTCGTTCGTTGAACGGTTGCTGCAAGCTGCCGCCCTGCGAATTGAGGACTCTGGTTATCGTGAAAACCAAGCGAAACCGGATTCAACTTTGCTTGCTAAGCCGTAACCATGCAGTTGGGTTTGGCTGGAAGCGACGCCCTCGTCGCCACCTGTTTTGCCACC
>JAJXYT010000055.1 GCA_021780375.1 bacterium
CGCTTGGCTTTCTCCTGATGGTTTCGCTTGCGGTCAGCGCGGGCCTGTCGGCTTTCGGCGAAATGCTGAACGCCTATCTGCCCTTCGGCAACGTGATCCTCGCCGTTCTGAACGAGTTGATCGCGCTCGCCCTGATCACGGCCTTGTTCGCCGCGATCTACAAGGTGTTGCCGGACAGGATCAGCCCGGACTGTGGCTCGGCGCCGTCGATGTTCGTGCCGGTGACGCTGTTGGTCGGAGTAAAAGAGTACAGGAGGTTAAAGCTGGTGCCATTGGTGAGAATGGAATACACGGTGCCGGATCCGTTGGCACCGCCTTTCGGTGCCGTTCCATACAATACATCCCCGGACAGGACCAGAATGCCATCCGGGTCGGCTCCGGTGCCGTTGGTGCTGAAAGTGCCCTTGGTTGTCAAAAAGTTAAAAAGATTGGTAAAGCCCAGGCCGTTGGTGCCCATGCCGAATATCGTTCCCTTGTTCGCGACACCGCCTGTGTGAGTTGTTCCAAACAGCGTTCCGCCCGACCGAAGTAAAGATTGAGGATCAACGCCATCAAGGTCTGTGAAATTATGCAGGTTGGTGTAACCCGTGCCGTCGGTGTTGAGGGCGAACACGGTACCATAACCGGCGCCGCCGGTTTCAGTGCTGCCATAAAACCGGTTGCCCGACAAAACCATAGCCGGCGCGGGATAGGCCGCAGTGCTGTAGCCGAAGTTGACCAGGTTGGTATAGCCGGTGCCGTTGGTGCCAACGGCAAAAAGTATCCCATTGGCGCCGGTGCCGCCGCCGTAGGCCGTTCCGTAGAGTGTACCATTGAACAACACCAGACCTGCCTCCGGGAAAGAGCCGCTGCTGCCGATGGCATTCCTGAAATTATAAAGGTTCGTGAAACCCGTCCCGTCTACATTCACCCTGAAGACGGTCCCGCCGCCGCCATTCCCACCCCCAAGAGCCGTCGTCCCGTAAAGCACACCGCCGGACAGCACCAAATCACCCAGCGGGTTACTGCCATCGTTGAAGGTAAAACTGTGAACCAAGACATAACCCGTGCCATTGGTGGTAATGCCGAACACGCTCCCCTGCGAATCCGTGCCGCCGATAGTTGATGTTCCGTAGAGCATGTTGCCGGACAAAATCAGCCCCGCTGCCGGGCCATAACTCGCCAACGCCCCGCCGTTCATGTAGAGCAGGTTGGTGAAGGCGGACCCGTCCGTGTTGAGCGCGAAGACCGTTCCCCCTGAGTTCGTCCCGCCGTACCGGGCCGTTCCATAGAGCCGGTTGCCGGACAGAATTAAATCCGCCGATGGATTGGCTCCGTCACTGTTCGTATAGCCAATGCCCGCAATCGGCGCGAAGGCGTGCAGAGACTTAAAGCCCGTGCCGTCGGTGTTCATGGAAAACACCGTGCCGGAACCGTTGGTGCCGCCCAGCGACGTCGTTCCGTACAACACGCCGGCTGACAAAACCATTCCCGCCACCGGCACCGCGCCGTCGAGGTTCATGCCGGTCACGCTGTTAGTCGCCGTGAATGTGTGCAGCACCGAAAAGCCCGTGCCGTTGGTGGTAAGGGCAAACACAGTGCCCATGCCATTGCTGCCGCCGGACTCAGTGGTTCCGTAAAGCATGTTGCCGGACAAAATCAGCCCCGCTTCGGGATATTGCCCGTCATTTTCGTTTGTGTAAGTGAAGAGCTTTAGCCATGTAAAACCCGTTCCATCCGGTCTCATTCGAAACACCACGCCTCTCACCATGCCCTCCCCTGTCCGCGCCGTGCCGTACAAAGCGCCGTCTGGTCCCTGCGTCAAGGGCGCCTGGGGATTCAAGCCGGTGACATTCGTAAGAACTCCGAAGGTATAAAGAACTGACAGCGTGGCGGCGCGACCACCCATCGCCGTGGCCAGCAACAGCGCCCCAGTGAGAATGATCAAAAAACGAATGTGCTTCACAACGGCCTCCTGAATCTGATTTACGATTTTACAGGTTGCTTAAATATCGCCCGGCCTTCCGACCGGCAAATCTGACCCAATTTTGCACCGTTCCCGGCAATTTCAACAACTTTTCAACAACGGCTTTTCCGGTGGCAGGATGATATTAACGACAAGCGAGCAAGGTTTCATATTACCGCTTCTGGTTTGACCGCCGGCGTTGGCGCGGGCGGTTTACGCTGCTTCAAATAAACCATCAGCCGGTAGCCGAGCAAAACCGCCAGCACCGCTGCAAATACCAGCGGCTGGCGCGTGTCCGCCTTCACCTGCATGTAATAATGAATCACCCCCGCGATGGCGGCGACGTAGGCGAGCCGATGCAACACCCGCCAGCGTTTGCCGCCCAGCCGCTTGATCATTCCATTGGTGGACGTGATCGCCAGCGGAATCATGACGATCAGCGCGGTACTGCCCAGAATCAGATATTTGCGCTTCAGCATCTCCGTGAGCGTGCTGGAAACGCTGAACGCCCGGTCCAGGCTGAAGAAACACAGGAAATGCAGGCAGCCGTAAAAGAAGGCGTAAAGCCCGAGCATCCGGCGAAACTGAATCAGCCAGTTCAAGCCCGCGATTTTGCGCAACGGCGTCACCGCCATCGTGAGGATCAGAAAAATCAGCGTCATCATGCCGGTGGTGAGAATGAGGAAATTCTGCGGATTGGCGCCGAGCCGGTTGTGGGATTGGTCCCAAACCAGCAAGGCCAGCGGCACCAGCCCGTTCACCAGAATCAGAAGCTTGATGAAACGAATGTCGCTTTCTTTCATTAGCCTGACGGTGACAAGTGGCAGGTGACAGGTGGCAAGATTCGCGGTCTGGAGGCGCGGAAATTTTTCGGTAGTACCCTAATTCGCCGGGAGCGCGGATTGTCCTCAATCCGCAGCGGCTGAAATCGTCGATTCTGCTGCGAGTTGAGACAACTCGCGCTCCACGACGGAAATCTGGGTCCGCATTTAGGACGCCGGGAAATTTTCATGTCACTTGTCACTCGTCACCTGTCACGTTAGAAATATTTCCGCAAATCCATGCCGGCATACAAATGGCCGACCTCGTCCTCGTAACCGTTGAACATCAGCGTCGGCCGCCGCCCGAATTCGCCGATGCGCTGCTCGGTCGCCTGGCTCCAGCGCGGATGATCCACGTGCGGATTCACATTGGCGTAAAAACCGTATTCGTCCGGCGCATACTCGCTCCAGGTCGTGCGCGGCTGCGTTTCGACCAATTTGATTTTGACGATGGATTTGATGCCTTTGAAACCGTATTTCCACGGCACGACCAGCCGAATGGGCGCGCCATCCTGCGGCGGCAACGCCCGGCCATAAAGTCCGCTCGCCAGAATCGCCAAGGGATGCATGGCCTCGTCCATTCGCAGACCTTCGACATAGGGCCAGTCGAGCACATCACTTCGCTGTCCCGGCATTCGTTTGGGGTCCAGCAAGGTCTGGAAGGCGACATACTTCGCACTGCTCAACGGCTCGACCACGTCGAGCAGCTTCGACAACGAAAAACCCGCCCACGGGATCACCATGGACCACGCCTCAACGCAGCGCATCCGGTAAATCCGCTCCTCCGGCGGACTGATTTTCAACAAATCATCGAGCGCGAAGACCTTCGGTTTGTTCACCAACCCTTCCACCGACACCTGCCAGCCTTTGGTGTCGAAACCGGCGGCGGCGGGCGCGACTCCTTCCTTGTCCGTCGAGAACTCGTAAAAATTGTTGTAATGCGTGATGTCCTGAAACGACGTCTCCGGCTCATCCACGCGGAAGCCGTTGGCCGCTTCGGTAGTCGTTGGTTTGACGAGACCCGGGATGACAGGCGTATCAACCTTGCCATGTCCAACCGGATTCAGCTGCCGATAAGCCACGCCCGTGGCGACGGCGCTGGCCGCCAGGATGCCCGCCCGAATGAACGTCCGCCGGTTGAAATAAACGGCTTCAGGCGTCACCTCGCGCTCGGAAATTTTGTCTGGCTTGTTCAATAAATCAACAATGACCTGAACTTCACGCGCAGATTAGCACAGCTTCCAAGACGGCACAAATTTGAAAACCAAGAATTGGAAGCCCTTCTTTCATCCTTTGACGGCTTTCGCCATGCCCGCCAACCTGGTATAATCTGTCGCGCTATTTATGACAGAAACACATCTCTTCGAGCCGTTGACCATCAAATCCATTACCCTGCGCAATCGCATCGGCATGTCGCCCATGTGCGAGTATTCGTCGGCGGACGGCGTGGCGACGGACTGGCATCTGGTGCATCTGGGTTCGCGCGCCGTCGGCGGCGCGGGACTGGTCATCATTGAAGCTACCGCTGTTTCACCGGAGGGCCGCATCACACCCGGCGACCTGGGCCTCTGGGCGGACAAACACATTGAACCCATCGCGCGCATCAGTCGTTTCCTCAAACAACACGGCGCGGTTCCGGCAATCCAGATAGCCCACGCCGGCCGAAAGGCGTCCGCAGAAAGTCCGTGGGGCGGCAGCGCACAGATATCGGACGCCCAAGGCGGCTGGCCAACCCTCGCGCCAAGCCCCCTGCCCTTCGGCGACATTTTGAACAAAGTCCCGCGGGAGATGACCGAAACCGATATTCACAAAACGCAAAACGATTTCGTCGCCGCCGCCCAACGCGCCTTGGCCGCCGGTTGCGAATGGCTGGAATTGCATTCGGCGCACGGTTATCTGAGCCACGAATTTCTCTCGCCGCTGACAAACCGGCGCACGGACAAATACGGCGGGAGTTTTGAGAACCGCATTCGCTTCCTGCTGGAAACCACGCGCGCGGTTCGCGCCGTCTGGCCGGACCAGCTGCCGCTGACCGTCCGGATTTCCTGCACCGACTGGGTGGACGGCGGCTGGGACATCGAACAAAGCGTCGCCCTGGCCAGGCAATTGAAGGCCGCGGGGGTGGACTTGATGGATTGCAGTTCGGGCGGAACGGTGCCGCACGCGAACATTCCCGTTGGCGCCGGTTATCAGGTGCCGTTCGCCGAACGCATCCGCCGCGAGGCGAACGTCGCCACCGCCGCCGTCGGCCAGATTACCGAACCGACTCATGCCGATGAAATCATCCGCAACGGCCGCGCGGATATCGTTTTACTGGCGCGGGAATTCCTGCGCGAACCCTACTGGCCGTTGAAAGCGGCGCGCGTCCTGGGACAGAGAAATGCGCTGGCGATTCCACCTCAATACGCCCGGGCGTGGTGATTCGGTGAGGGCGAGCCAAACTATAAACCCCACAGGGCTGTTCCCAACTCTGCGCCCATCTGCGTCATCTGCGCTTAAAACGATTTGGCTTCGTGATAATTCGTGTAATCCGTGTCACGCCCCTCCGCCTTTGCGTTCTGGCATTCAAATTCATCGTTTCGGTTGCATGCGTTCCGGTTAGATGGCTCGACAGCGTTATGAATCCGGGTTATGATTTTTAACGTGAGATTTTGTCCCCTGCTTTCACCGCCCGGCAACGGAGAACGGAAAAAATGTCAGGCGCCATCCGCTGATGCCGGCCGGCCGGAAAGCCGGGCGCTATGACCAGGGCCGAACACATATTCCAGTTGGCCCAGGAAGGCGCCGACGCTTATCGCATGTTCGCCCTGAGACGTGCCGGCGCGGCCACTCCGTTTGTCAATGAAGTCATCAACCATTTGAAGTTTCTCGTGGGTCAGAAGTTTGGCGCTGAAGCAGTCAATCAATCCCTGAATCAGGCCAGCCGTCAGACGGTGGATTTTTGGCTGGAGGACGAGCACACCATCATGGAAATGGAGTTTAATATCCTGAGCACACCACCGGTGCTGGAAAAGGAGATATTCAAAGCGTTGCTGGCCAAAGAGGCGGGCAAGGATGTGCGGCATCTCATTCTGATTGGAGATCCCGGCGCGCTGGGGCTGTTGCAGGCTCCCACGGCGGCGGCGATTATAAGCTGGGCGGAGCGGCACCACCAAATTCGAGTGCAAGTCTGGGAACTGAAAGACAACAGCCAACGGTGACGCCGGCGCCGGTCGTGCAACCGTCATAAAACAAGCCCCGGCCCGGAAGGTGGATCCACCGGCCGGGACTGGAAGAATGAAGCCGCGTGCAGATTCCGGGCAGACTGCGTCAGTTCCCTGTGAATTCCTGAACGCAATTGACATACCAGGTCCGAATCACTCATTGCTCCTCTCAATTCAGCCATTTTAACTCCCGGTGCGGGTTTTCCGTTGGCGCTTATTGGCCCGTGCGGCCAAAAGTATTCACGGGAGTTTGATTCCATCTCCGTGGCGTTTAAATCCGTATTTATCCCTGTCCATCCGCGGTAAAAAGGTTTGGCTTTGTGTTGATTCGTCCAGTCCGTGTCAACCTCTGCTGCTCTTCCCCGCCCCCGTCAGTTATCACGCGTGATGGCCCGCATTTCCGTTTCAAGTTGTTGCCTCAACAATTCACGGCCCGCTTCGGAGCTTTCGCGCGGCACCGACAACGTCCGGCCAATGGTGATTTCACAACGCGAAAACGGCAGCGGGATTTGAAAACGATCCCAGCTTTTCAATTGGACCTTCCAGTTCACATGATACGACACCGGAACCGCCGGCAATCCGGTCACCTGCGCCAAGGCCAGTGCTCCGTCCTGCACCCGATAACAGGGACCCCGCGGTCCATCGGGGGTAATGGCAATGTCGTAGCCGCGTTCGGTCCAGGTCGCCAATTCCAGCAGCGCCTGCGGCCCGCGCCGGCTGCTGGAGCCGCGAACCGATTGCACCCCGAACTGGCCGAGGATCGCCGCCAGGAACGCGCCGTCCCGGCTGGCGCTGACCAGTCCGGCCAGCCCCGCAGCCTGATGATGACGAAGCCCCAGAACCGAATGCAATTTCATGGAGAGCGCCAGCCGGTTGTGCCAGGTGCAGTATATAACCTGGCGAATGTCCTTGCGCGTCATGAAGCCGTGGGGATCGTTGACCCGGTGGCGGATGGTCAGAGAAACCAGTTTGACGACAACCCAAATCATCCGAGCACCAAGGAGCTGATGCCAGCTCGGCGATTGCGGCACCACCCGGCCGCTTTTTTTAAGCGCGAATGGTTTGCCGGCACACGGTAAATCGAGAACTTTTGGCATGCGGATTAACTCGTTCCCCCAGTATGGCCTTCCGGACAAGAGCGGGAAAGCTTATTATGGCGTTGCGCAAAACTTCTCCGGCCTGCCATCACCGTTTCCACGCGGAGGGAAGCTATCCTTTCACCAGCACGGCCTTGTTTTTTTTGAGATATTTCTCGATGGTGCTTCGGCCGCCAACGGAGTTGGCCACCCTGACGGCGTCGGGCTTGGACAGCTTGTAATGTACCAGCCATTTGCCAATGAGGCCCACTTGGAAATTTAATCCCGCCACTCGCCAGACTTGGCCGGTTTCCAGGGGTTGCAAACGAATCCGGCGGGCGGGCTTGGTTTTGATCATTTCAAAGTTTGCATTGGAACGCCTGTTAAAACCAGCTAAATCGGGCGCCAGTTGGCGTGACCCAGACTTGGTCGTCGGCCTTGCCTCCGCGATAACGGTCGGCGAGCAACCGATACAGCGGTTGCCCGGCGATCTTGGCGACGGCATCCCATACCGCCATGTCGAGCGTGCCCACCGCCACCGAGCGTTCGCCGTGTCCGCCCGGTTTTTCATTTTTCATCAGCGCCTCCCAGATGCGGAAAGGATCCAGATTCGCCCCCGTCTCATCCACCAGGGTCTTCGGGTCGGCTGACCGCAGGCGGGGAAAGAACCGTTCGCGCATCAACGAACCCTGGCCGTAACGTCCGTTGGAATTGAATCCGTATCCGACAACCGGCCTCCCCCCGCGCACCACATCGGTGATCAGCGCCACCACCGAACAGGTCATCTTCGAAAAGTCGATGTACGCATTGGTAATCGCTGAGGCCATCGAAACGGTTTTTTCCCGGATTTCCACAATTCGCATAAGACACCTGTCGGTTGAAAGGTTTCAGGTAACGGCGTCAAATTAAACAACCACCGGTCAACTGCCAGACCAAACTATCCGGATCCGCTTTTCCATCAAAAGAACGGCCATGAAAGCGAAAAAGACAAACCCCTGACCGCGGATAGACGCGGATAAACGCCGATGTCTGGCTGAACGATCTCCCTCATCCCGCCCTTCTCCCCCGGGGAGAAGGAGATTCATGCGTCGTCACATTGGGAGACTCGCGGCGGTATTTGCAATCGGTCAGCCAGGGCCCGTAAGGCGTTGGACCGTTTACGCGGCGGGGGCGGTTTCTCCGAGGGCCGAGTGGATGGTGGCCATCAACTCATCCAGGTTGATCGGTTTTTGGAAGTACGCCGTCGCTCCCGCCGCCAGACAGCGGTCCCGGTATTTCGCCGGATCGGTGCCCGAGATAATGATGACCGGAACGTCGTTGGCTCCGCTCATCATATTGTGAAGCCAGCGCATGATCGCAAATCCATCCCACGACATGCCGCCCTCCATGAGGTCCGGCGGGAACAGAATGTCGAGCAGAATCAAATCCGGTTTCTCCTTGTGAATGGAACTGACGGCGGCGGAACCGTCCTTGGCGGTCACCACTTCGTAACCGCCGGCTTTGAGCTTCATTTCCACGACCTTGCGGATGACCAGATTGTCATCCACCACCAGAATCTTTTTCGGCGCGCCAATGGGTTGCGGGTCGGTCATAAATTTTTCGATTTAACGGTTAACGGTTAGTGTAGTGTGAAGCAGTAACGCTGCCAGAACAGCCTTGCCACCCCACCTTCATAACTCACCGTCGTTCATGGGATTAGAGACGAACTGATCTCATATTGATGAATAATTTCCGGCGAACAACAGTTTTTTGCGGGTTCTGCTTGGCAACCGGGGCATTCATCGCTTAGCTAGGCGCCATGCAATTGGTGCTCGATTATCTGAAACGCAACCAGGCCCGCTTTGTGGCCGAGTTGTGCGATTACCTCCGCCTCCCCAGCGTCTCGGCCCAGCCCCAACATAAAAAGGATTTGCGCGCCTGTGCCGACTGGCTGGCGAAGCATTGCCGCCAGATCGGACTCGAGGCCGGCGTTTGCCCGACCCAGGGTCATCCCATCGTCATCGCCCGGACACCTGCCTCCGCAGCCGGGCAGCGCGCCAAGCGGCGGCCGCATTTCATGGTCTATGGCCATTACGACGTGCAACCGCCGGAGCCGCTCGAGTTGTGGAAATCGCCGCCGTTCGAACCGCGCCTGGCGGGCCGCTCCGTTTTCGCCCGCGGCGCCACCGACAACAAGGGCCAGCATCTGGCGCATCTCAAGGCCGTCGAAGCCTATCTCAAAACCGGCACGCCCCTGCCCTGCGACCTCACCTTCGTCATCGAAGGCGAGGAGGAAGTCGGCAGCGCGAACCTGGCAAAATTTCTCAAGTCGCACCGGAACGAACTGAACTGCGACGCCGTCGTCGTGTCCGACACCGGTATGCCGGACAAAAATCATCCGGCGCTCACCTGCGCCCTGCGCGGCATCATCGCCTTCGAAATCACCGTCCACGGGCCGGCGCGCGATTTGCACTCCGGCACGTTCGGCGGCGCGGTGGACAACCCGGCCATGGCCCTTTCCCGGTTGCTGGCACAATTGCGCGACAAAAACGGCCGCATCGCCATTCCCGGTTTCTACGACGACGTGGCGCCGCTCTCCGCCTGCGAGCGCCGTGAACTCAAACGCCTGCCCCTCACCAACGCCAGGCTCAAGACGCTGCTCGGCGTCCCGAAACTCTTCGGTGAACACGGCTTTACGCCGACGGAGCAACGCAGCGCGCGGCCGACCTTTGAAATCAACGGCCTCACCAGCGGCTATCAAGGCAAGGGCAGCAAAACCATCGTGCCGGCGTGGGCGCGCGCCAAAATCACCTGCCGCCTCGTGCCGGACCAGAGACCGGCGCGAATTCGCAAGGTGGTCTGCGATTATCTCGGGAAAATCTGTCCGCCAACGGTGCGGCTGGAAATTGAGGCCGGTCACGGCGCCGAGGCGTATCGCGTCTCGCCGACCAGTCCGCAGGCACAAGCGGCGCTGCGTGCGCTGCGCGAGGCCTTTCACCGTGAGCCGGTCCTGTTGCGCGAAGGCGGCTCGATCCCGATTGTGAACGATTTCAAGAAAGTGCTCGGCGCGGACACGTTGCTGCTTGGCCTTGCCCTGCCGGAGGACAACGCCCATTCGCCGAACGAGAAATTCGATCTGGACTGCTTTGAAAACGGCCAGCGAATGAGCGCTCTGCTCTGGCAGGAGTTGACTAAACAGCCGACTGGCGGCGGCGAATGAACAGTGCGGCGGCGCCAGCAGTCAGCAGCCCAAAAACCGAAGGCTCAGGCACCGGCAAAGTTTCACCTTGAAAAGCCAGTGCATCGATGGCCAGAGACCCTGGGGGTAAAGTGAAAAATGTGCTTCTGGCACCGCTTGGCGTGTACTCATAAATATTGTTGCCGCCACTATTCGATACAAACAGATTACCGGCATTGTTGAAAGCCATGCCTTCCGGATTGCTCAATCCAGAGGCGAAAATGCGGCGCGCGCCGTTCACCGCGTATTCATAGATAATTCCGGTATTGAAATCGGCCGCAAACAGGTCGCCTGCACTGTTGAACGCCAGTGCATATGGATTCTCCAGCCCGGTGGCAAAAGTGCTTACCACCCCACTCGGCGTGATTTCATCAATATAGCCGCTGTTGGGCGTTCCATTATAGGACTCCCCCACAAACAAATCTCCGGCGCTATTAAAAGCGAGTGCCGTTGCATAAGGCGTATCCAAACCGGAGGCAAAGGTGCTTTGAACCCCGCTCGGTGTGAATTCAGAAATTTTTCCGCTGGCGTCTCCCATAAATAGCGTACCTGCATTGTTGAAGGCCAACGACCAGGGACCATCCAATCCGGTGGCAAAGGTACTTTCCGCTCCGCCCGGCGTAAATTTGTAGATTGCACCAACGCCGCCACCGGCACTGGCCACAAACAGGTTACCACTGCCATCAAAAGCCATTCCAAGAATTTGAGTACCCAAACTACCTCCCGCGTTGCCAAAGGTGCTGTAAGTATCACCGGGGTTGCATTCAATGATATAGTGGTTTACGGACGCAAACAGATTCTGGGAGTGAGCGCTGGTGGAAATCAGGAAGGCGGCTCCGACACAGACCAGTTCGCCAAACAAAGGTCGCGCGGCCCGAATGGTGGATTTCAATTTCGTTTCCACGGCATCATCTTGGCCTTTAAAAGCCAAGCCGGCTCTTTGCCTTCAGCTTAGATAAAGAATAAGTCATGTCAAGCCCTTTTAGAGGAGCTTGGATTTGGTTTCACGCCCCGGTCAAATCGTTCCCCATTCCAGAATTTCCTCCTTTAACATTTCGAGCGGCAGACCCACCACGTTGCTGAACGAGCCGGAGATTTCCGAGACGATGGTGTCGCCATGCTCCTGGATGGCGTAGGCGCCCGCCTTGTCCAGCGGGTTCATTTTCGAAAGGTAACCGTTGATTTGCTCGGCCGTGAGCGGCTGAAACGTGACGTCGGTGCTGACCGCAAAGGTCCGCTCGCGCAGCGCGCGCAAATGAATCAGGCTGACGCCGGTGACGACCTGATGCGTCCGGCCCTGCAATCGGCCCAGCATCCGCCGCGCCTCGGCGACATCGGCGGGCTTGCCCATGATTTCATTGGCGAGAAACACCAGCGTGTCCGCGCCCAGCACCAGCGCGTCGGGATGCTTTTTGGCGACGACCCGCGCCTTCCGATGCGCATTGAGCTGGCAGAGTTCCAGCGGCGACAAATGCTCATCGAAAACCTCGGCAGCGACACTGGGAATGACCTGGAAATCCAGCTCCAACTGCCGCAGCAATTCCGCGCGCCGGGGCGACGCGGAAGCCAGAATCAAGGGCGGCAACTGCATGCAAAAAATCTAAGCGTTGCCGGCAAAACTGTCGAGGGCGCCTGTTCCGGTGGGGCGAGGCATTCCACGAACCGGTTCGTAGCGCGGTCGTCCCGACTGCGGGTTCCGACGGCGTCTCCCTGTCGGAAAGATCACCCGGCGGGACGCCGGGGTTCCCCGCAGTCGGGACGACCGCGCTACAACGATGAGGTTTATGGTCCATGGACGGTTCAAACAGGAACAGGAAACTGCCGGCGAGCCGTTGCGCCGGATT
>JAJXYT010000105.1 GCA_021780375.1 bacterium
AACGGGATGCCGGATTGCTCGGAATAGCCAAGCCCGGCGCACACGCCGCTGTCCGGCACGGGAATCACCAGATCGGCCTGGACGGGATGTTCGCGCGCGAGCTGGCGGCCCATTTCCTTGCGCACATCATAAACACTGCGCCCGCCGATGTTGCTGTCCGGCCGCGCAAAATAAACGTATTCAAAAATGCAAAACGCCCGGCGCTGGTGCTCGGGAAACGCCTGCAGGCTGACGATTCCCTTTTCGTTGATGATAACGATTTCGCCCGGCTCCACGTCGCGGACGAATTCCGCCTGAATCTGGTCCAGCGCCACCGATTCGCTGGCGAGCACCCAGGAACCATTTACCCGGCCCAGCGCCAGCGGCCGGAACCCGAACGGATCGCGCGCGCCAATCAACTCCTTTTCCGTCATGATAATCAGCGAATAGGCGCCTTCGATGCGGCGGAGCGTCTGCACCAGCGTGTTTTCGACGCCGTTAAGCGACGGTTGCGCGAGCATCATGATGATGATTTCGCTGTCCACACTCGTTTGAAACACCAGCCCGTGATTTTCCAATTCATCGCGGAGCTGCGCGGCATTGGTCAGGTTGCCATTATGGGCGATGGCAATCTGGCCGCGCGTGCAATCCACCGTGAGCGGCTGCGCGTTGCGCAGATTGGACGTGCCCGTGGTGGAATAGCGCGTGTGGCCGATGGCCATGTTGCCGACCAGATCGTGGAGCAGCCTTGGGTTAAACACCTGCGACACCAGGCCCATGCCGTGGTGCTTGAAAAATTTTCCGTCATGGCAGGTGACAATGCCGGCGCTTTCCTGTCCGCGATGCTGGAGGGCGTAGAGACCGTAGTAGGTGAGTTCCGCGGCATTCGGATGGCCGAAAATGCCGAACACACCGCAATAATGTTTGGGGTAATTTTGTTGCATCGTTGACTCGCGCCCGCCGCTGAATTGTCGCAGACAAAAACACGGTGCGCAAGGCGGAAGCGAATTGAATAAGAAGGAAGAATGCAGAATGTACAAACAAAACCGACAGCGCCGCTGACCGCCCGTCCAAAAGCGCCGGCTGGATTGTAGCCGACGACGTGAGGAGGCGGAATTCATCGAAAAATCAGGTGTGTTTCCACCTCGTCACCTCGGCGGCTACTTCCTTAACGGGCTGCCAACGGCTGGATGGCCGGTGAACGAAACGCCAGCCGCCGTCGCGCTGGCGCGCTCTGGCGCGCCGCGGAAGGGTTGGCGCAGTCCAGGACGCTGCCGTGTTTTCACAGGCTTCCCTTCCGCGCGAAGCGTCATGGAGTGCGGTGGCCCGCCACCGCTTTGGGGCCGCCCTTTTATCCTTGACCTACCAGTAAAACTAATGATATACAATAGAAGTTCAAAAGAATGTAGCTATGAAGATTCGTGACACACTGTGGGCAGCGGCGCTTCTGGCGTTTCCTGATATGCACGCCCCGGCGGCGACGCTTTACGTGGACTTGAATAGCACCGCCTTACGGCGATTGGAGCGCCGCCGCCGCCAACATTCGGTGCATTTCGACACACGCATCGTTTTTCTCCCTCTCCTCCCCGGAGGGAGGAGAGGGGCGGGGTGAGGAGGCCAATGTTTGCAGACTCAAATCCCCTCACCCCCAAGAAGATGTCCGCGGGACGGATGAGAAAACGGTTCAGGGATCCAAGGTGCGATTTGTTTCGCGCAATTCGCCCCGCTTGGGCGGGGAGAGGGAGTTTTTTCCATCTGGCGTGTGTTCGGGCAGGTTCGCCAGCCATCATTTCCCGAACCGCGCCCGAACCGCGCCTTGACAGAAGGCGTTTCCTTGCTAATCTCGGCGCTCCGTCAGACGGAGTTTTTTCCCGCGCCAAAGGCGCGAATCGAATTGATTTATGAAACGCCAGTATCAACCGTCAAAAATCCGGCGCAAACGGCAGCACGGATTCCTTGCCCGCAAGTCCACCAAGAGCGGCCGCGCCACGCTGCACAACCGCCGCCGGGTGGGGCGCAAGCGTCTGACACCTGTCTGATGTGCGCCTGCCCATGCCCGCCTCGTCCCCAGACGCCGGACGCCGGAGGTTGCGCCACCCGGCGCGGCTTCAGCAACAGCGCGATTTTGCGCGCGTGCGGCAGCAAGGACAGCGGCTCGCGCTGGGTTGCCTCATCGCCAACTGGCATTCGCTGCCGGAAGGAGCGAGGCCACGACTGGGGGTTGTGACCAGCCGCAAAATCGGGGGTGCAGTGGTGCGCAGCCGGGCGCGACGGTTGTTGCGCGAGAGTTTTCGCCAGCACCAGAACGAGTTTGCGCACCCGGTCGAACTGGTGCTGGTCGCCCGGAATTCAATCGCCGGAAAAAAATTTGTCGAGGTCGAAAAGGATTTCCTGACGACGCTGCGGCGGGCGGGTTTGCTGAAATGAAAGTGAAAAACATTCAACCTTCATCCTCCAACCTCCAACTCTCAATGGGGGGGGGCTCCGGCTGTCATTGGATGTTCAGGGATGAATGTTGGCTGTTGAATGTTCCCTCATCCCTTTTGATCTTCACCATCCGACTGTATCGCTGGACGGTTTCACCCCTGCTCGTTTTCCTGTTCGGACCCGCCGGCGGCTGTCGTTTCACGCCCAGTTGCTCGCAATACGCGATGGACGCCATCCGTTCGCAGGGCGTGCTGGCCGGCAGCGGGCTGGCGGTCAGGCGGATTTGCCGCTGTCATCCGTGGGGTGATGGCGGACACGATCCGGCGCCCCGGAAAGAATTCGGAATTCGCCCGTCTCCGCTGCGCTCCGACGCGGCCTGGGTTGAGGCTTGCCGCGCCGAAGCCGGAGGCGAAGGCGGGAATTCGGAATTCGAAATCTAATCATGGACCGCACCGGCATCATCGTTGTCTCGCTCTGCGTCGTTCTGATGGGTGTGTGGTTTGTCACGGAACAGAAATATTACTCGCACCTGACCCCGTCGCCGGCAGGCGCCAACGCGCCGGTTACCGTTCAAAGTTCGAATGCCGCCGTCGCGCCCAGCGCCGCCCCCGCCGCCCCGGCAACCACTTCCGCTGTGCCCCCCGGTTTTCCCTTCGGCACCAATGTGCCCGAGCAAACCATCGTGCTCACCAATGCGCATGAACGTTACACGTTCACTTCGCGCGGCGGCGGATTGAAGTCGGTCGAACTGCTGGATTACCCGGAGACTATTTCCGCCCGTTGGAAGGAGAAGTCGGCGTCGGCCGGCGTCGCCACGCTGAATGCGCGCGCGTCCGTGCCGGTGATGGCGATACTGGGCGAATCCAGTCTGGTCGGCGACGGCAATTTCAACTTGATCAAGATGGGGGACAGCGTTCACGCGGAAAAGGTTTTCCCCAACGGGCTGCGCATCGTGAAGGAATTTCGCATCGGCGCGGATGGTTTGATCAACGTGACGGTGTGGCTGGACAACACCTCGGACAAATCACTGCCGCTGCCGACGCAGGAATGGGTCATTGGCACGGCGACGCCGATGGGGCCGGACGACAACACTTTCCCCATGTACGGAGGGACGATGTGGTATGACGGGGCAAAGGAGCAACAGATCAACCTGTCCTATTTCAGCACCAACACCACGTTTTTGTTTTTCTTTCCCCGCACTCCCAAATCCGAATACCGCGAGGGGTCAAGCAATGTGGTCTGGGCGGCCGCGTACAACCAGTTTTTTGCGCTGCTGGCGATGCCGAAGACGCCGGCCGTCCAGGTGATTGCGCGCCCGGTTTATTTGCCGCCCTACACCAATGTTGAATGGATGCCGGGCATGCCGTTGCCGGAAGGCATTCAAACCGCCCTGGTTTATCCGGCGCAAACCCTCGGAACCCACCAGGAGATCGTGCGGCAGATTACGCTTTATGCCGGCCCGAAGGAATACCGGACCCTCGCGCGCATCGGCGCACAATTCCAGAATCATGCCGACCTGGCGATGAATTTCGGCACGGGCTACATGAGCTTTTGGGGCATCGGAACTTTTTTCGCGAAGGCGCTGCTGGTATGCATGAACTGGCTGCATGACAAAACCACGTTGGGTTACGGCTGGATCGTGGTGCTGATCACAGTCCTCCTCCGGGGGATATTCTGGCCGTTGACGGCGGCGAGCACACGCTCCATGAAAAAAATGCAGGCGCTGGCGCCGGAAATAAAGGCGCTCAAGGAAAAATACAAGGAAGACATGCAGAAGTTCACCCAGAAGCAGTGGGAACTGTACCGCAAGCACAAGGTCAGTCCCATGAGCGGCTGTCTGCCGATGATGATTCAGATGCCGGTGTTCTTCGGCTTTTTCACGATGCTGCGCAGCGCGATTGAACTGCGGGGCGCGCATTTCCTGTGGATCTCGGATCTGTCGAAACCGGACACGCTGTTCATGATTCCGGGGTTGAATTTCCCGTTCAACCTGCTGCCCTTGTTGATGGTGAGCGTCATGGTGTGGCAGGCGCATCTTCAACCGCCCTCGCCCGGCATGGACCCGACCCAGGCAAAAATGATGCGTTACCTGCCGCTGATCTTTCTGGTCTTTCTCTACAATTATTCCTCGGGCATGGCGCTTTACATGACGATGAGCACGCTGATGAGCGTGATTCAGACCAAGGTCACCAGAATGAACCGAACTCCGGCCCCGGCCGGGGCAACTCCGGCATTGACGCCGCCACTAAAAAAGAAAAAATAAGGTGGTGATTCGTTAAATGAGTCGTCCATTTCAGCGATTAAACCAATTGCCCATTCAACCAATTATTCATTTAACCAACCTATGCCTGCGCAACCGAAAGAAACGCTGGGAAAAATTCTGGAAACCCTTGGTTTCACCGCCACCGTTGAGGAACACAAACTGGAAGAGGGCCTTTTGCTGGAAATAAAAACCGATGACGCCGGCCGGCTCATCGGCCGGCAGGGACAAACGCTTTCCGACCTCCAGTACATTACCAACCGGCTGCTGTTTCAGCAGGACACCACCGCGCCAAAAGTAATGGTGGACGTGGGCGGCTATCGCACGCAGGCGCGCGAAGCGCTGGTGAAAAAGGCGAAAAACGCCGCGGAAAAGGTCCGGCGCTGGGGTGATACCGTGGAATTGGAGCCGATGACGGCGTTTGACCGCCGCGTGGTGCATCAGGCCCTCAAGGACGATCCCGAGGTGGAAACCCACAGCGTCGAGGTCGAAGGCTCCGAAAAGAAAGCCATTCTTCTCCGGCCCAGGCACTGAGCGGGGTTACTGGCCGAGAATGGTCAAGTTAAACGCCCGGGAAGTGGCGCTGTCGTGTTGAGGCGGCTTGCCCAGGTCATTGTAGAGATACTCGAATTTGAAGCGGTAGCTGACGCTGTTGGCGCCGGGCGGCACGGGCACATAACCTTCCCAGCGGTTGGTGATGAGCGGCGTCGGGCGCATGTCATAGAGCTGGCCGTTGGCGACCAAGTAGGGATGGAGGGAGTCCCACCGCAATGATTGTTGTTGCGACTGGAAGGCGACTTCCACGGGATAGAGGTTGTTGGCGTTGCGTGGTTGTTCCAGCGGCGTCAGGTTGGTAAACGTCGTGGCACAACCCGTCAGCAACAACACAGGCAGAACCGGCAAGATTTTCTTCCACATAATGGAGGCAGCTTTACACAAGCCCCGGGGGGTTGTAAAGTTGGATTTAGCCCTTGAGCCGCCTTTAATTTTGGGATATTTACCGTCAACCGCATGAATTCCCCGAGTCAACCCCCGCCAGGCTTCAGCAATTATCGTTGGGTCATTTGCGCGCTGTTGTTCTTCGCCACAACCTTCAATTACCTGGACCGGCAGGTCATCAGCTACCTGAAGGACTATGTCTTCTGTGTGCCGGCGGAACAGAATGCGGATTTCTCAACTTTCTCGGCGCGGGATCTCAATCTGCCGTCTTTTGCCACCAAACTAAACCGGTCGGCAGACGCAGTATCCGCCTATATCAAGACCAACCTGTCCGCTTCGACATTGGCCGCGCTGGAGAATTATTCAAGTGCCAACCCGCTTCCGCTGCAAACAAACCTTGTCGAAAATCTTAATGCGCTTATTCGCAGCAAGTCCATCTATGATGCCCGGCGTTTTGCCGGTGTGACGTTGCGCCCGGAAACGCAGAAATTGCTCGCGCTGAATCCTCAAGGAGTCGCGCTCGAACATCTTAACCGGCTGCTGTTGGATGACGCTTATCCCCGGGAGATTTCGAGAGGCGGGTTTGGCTGGTCCAACAAAGATTTCTCCTTTTTGACCACCGCCTTTACGATGTTTTACGGCGGCATGACGCTCTTGATGGGCTGGGTCATTGATCGCATCGGAACCAAACTGGGGCTGGCCTTGTCGCTTATCTTCTGGTCGGTGTGCGGGATCGCCAACGCCTTCGTCGGACAACTGGTGACGATGCACCTCATGATTCGCAGTGCGTTCGCGGTGGGGGAGGCGGGTAATTTCCCCGCGTCCATCAAAACGGTCGCCGAGTGGTTTCCCAAGCGCGAACGCGCCCTGGCGACGGGCATTTTTAACAGCGGTTCAAACTTCGGCGCGATGGTGGCCGCGCTGGTCGTGCCCTGGATCTTGATCAGTTTCAGCCACGAACTCGGATGGAAGATGGCGTTCATTCTCACCGGCGCGTCGGGCTTCCTCTGGCTGTTTTTCTGGTTTTGGCTCTACGACACGCCCCACAAGCAAAAGCGGCTTTCCAAGGCGGAATACGATTATATTCACGTTGACGATGAAGCGGTGGCCAAAGAGGCGAACGGGGACAAGGGAAAACTGGCCTGGTGGAGGCTCTTCGGCTATCGCCAGGGTTGGGCGTTCTTTTTCGGCAAGTTCATGACCGACGGCATCTGGTGGTTCTACCTGTTCTGGCTGCCGGATTATTTGGAAAAGCAATTTGGCATGACCACGCGGCAGGTCATCCTCCCGACGTTTATCGTGTTTGGGGTTGCCATCTTCGGCAGCATTTATGGGGGGAGCATTCCGCTGACGCTCGTCAAGAAAGGGATGCCGGTCTATAAAGCACGCATGACGGCGATGTTTCTCATTGCCATCGTTCCATTGGTGGTGGTGCTGACGCAGTATTTTGGCGATGTCGCCCGCTTTGGCGGCATGGCCGCCACGCTGGCGGTGGCCATGATCGCCATCGGCGCCGCTGCGCACCAGGCGTGGTCGGCGAACCTGTTCACGACGGTTTCCGATATGTTCCCCAAGAAAGCCGTCGGCTCGGTTACCGGCATCGGTACCACGGCCGGCGCCATCGGCGGCTCAATTGTGCAACTGCTGGCCGGCGTGCTCACGGACGCATTCAAGAGCCACCCGCAGACCGCCTACCTGATTATGTTCATCATCTGCGCCATGAGTTATCTCATCGCCTGGGGCATCATGAAAGCGCTCGTGCCGCGACACAAACCGATCACGGACTTGTGATTTGGTGAAATGAGCGATTGGTTAAAAAAGTTAAATTAGTTAAATCAGCGAGGAATGCCAGACCCGTCACTCATTTAACCAGTTACTTATTTAACTTTTCCCAAAATCAAATCGTCATCGCGTCGAAACCGCCGTCCACGACCAATTCCGTGCCGGTGATGAAGCTGCCCGCGTCGGACGCCAGCAACAACGCCGCGCCGACCAGCTCCTGTGCTTCGCCAAAGCGTTTCATGGGCGTCTTGGCCATGATCGTGGCCACCCGGTCGGGGCTGAGCACTTTCCGGTTTTGTTCGGCGGGGAAAAAGCCGGGCACCAGAATGTTCACACGCACGCCTTGCGCCGCCCATTCGCGCGCCAGATTTTTGGAAAGATTATGCACGGCAGCTTTCGAGGCCGAATAGGTGAACACCCGGGACAATGGATTCAAGCCGGAGGCCGAGCCGACGTTGATGATGCTGCCTGAACCGCGTTCAACCATGTGCTTGCCAAAAATCTGGCAGGCCAGCATCAGGCCCTTTAAATTCACGGTGATGATTTTGTCGAATTCCTCGCCGGAAATGTCGAAAAACGGCGTCGGCGAATTCACGCCCGCGCCATTGACCAATACATCCACGTGTTTGAATTTGGCGACCACATCCGCCAGCAATTTTTGCAGGCCGGGCCGGGAAGTCGTGTCGCACGGAAAAAATTCCGCCTGGCCGCCCTCCTTTGAAATTTTGTCCAGCCGTTTCTGCGCCTTGACGGCGTCACGGCCAACGAGCGCCACCTTCGCGCCCGCCGCCGCCAGCCCTTCGGCAATGGCACCGCACAATTCGCCCGTGCCGCCGATGACGACGGCGATTTTGCCTTTGAGTGAAAATAATTCAGTCGGTGTTTTCATGTTCGTGATTCGCAACCCGTAATTTGTTATATGAGTAAAACGCTGCCCTTCGACGATTCACCTGTTTATCCAATCACTCATTTAACCTGGTTCAACGTTGCACCCGGGCGCTGCCGCCTTTCATCAATTTTTCCACTTCGGCCTTTGAGGCCATGCTCGTGTCGCCGGGCGTCGTCATGGCCAGCGCCCCATGCGCCGCGCCATAATCCACCGCTTTCTGCGGATCGCCGGTCGTGATTAAACCATAAATCAGGCCGCTGGCAAAGCTGTCGCCGCCGCCGACGCGATCCCAAATCTCGAGATCCGGATATTTCCTGGATTCGTGAAATTTGCCGTCCATCCAGCAAATGGCGCCCCAATCATTGCGCGTCGCCGTCTTCGCCGCGCGCAGCGTCGTGGCGGTGACTTTGAAGTTGGGAAATGCTTTTACCGCCGTTTCAATCATCTTCTTGAATGCCCCCACGTCAATGTGCAGCAGGTGCTCGTCCGCGCCGGCGACCTCGAAACCGAGGCAGGCGGTGAAATCCTCCTCGTTGCCAATCATCACGTCCACGTATTTGGCGATTTCCTTGTTGACCTCCTGCGCGCGTTTCTGGCCGCCGATGGATTTCCAGAGCGACGGGCGGTAATTCAAATCGTAACTGACCATTGTGCCGTATTGCTTGGCCTTTTTGACCGCTTCAATGACGAGTTGCGGCGTGCTGTCGCTCAAGGCGGCGAAGATGCCGCCCGTGTGCAGCCAGCGCGCGCCGACCTTGCCGAAGATGTGGTCCCAATCAAAATCACCCGGCTTAAGCTGGCTGGCGGCGGAATTGCCGCGGTCGGGAATGCCCACCGCGCCGCGCACGCCGTAGCCGCGCTCGGTGAAATTCAGGCCGTTCCGCACCGTGCGGCCCACGCCGTCGAACGGCACCCATTTGACGAAGTCCGTGTCCACGCCGCCCTGTAAAATGAAATCTTCCAGCAGCCGGCCGACGTCGTTGTCGGCAAACGCAGTGGCCACGGCGGTTTTGAGGCCGAAGCACCGGCGCAGGCCACGGGCGACGTTGTATTCGCCGCCGCCTTCCCAAACCTTGAATTCCCGGGCGCAGCGGATGCGGCCCTCGCCCGGATCCAGCCGCAGCATGATTTCGCCCAGCGCCAGCATGTCGTATTTACATTGTGATTTGTCACGAAGTTGAATTGCCATAGTTTTGTCAGTGTATTGGTTTAAACTCATACCTGTACGGACTTGAATTCAGTTAAATTCCAGGCTGGCTCGCCGACCTCCCTCGTCAGATGGCCGAATTCCTCGATTTCCGCCCTGGTAAAGAGCAAACCACCATGTTTCCTGGAAAGTTCGCCCGCCCGCGCCTCCGGCTGGCCCGGCAACAGGCACTTCTCGTTGCCGTGACCGAGAATGTCGGCAATGACTGCCTTCACATTCTCGATTTGCGAACGGCCTTTGGCATAGTCCTTGCCCTTGAGCGCTTCGGGGTGGATGACTTGAAAGTAGAAAGTTGAACCACGTTTCTCGCCTTGGTCTCCGCGCGCTGTGCCACGAATCTCCGGCAATCCACCACCAATAAACCCGGCATAAAGTTCGTCAATCAGACCGAGGCCGTAACCCTTGTGCGCGCCGAACGGCAACAACGCGACCGCTTTGTTCGGATCCGTCGTTTCCTTGCCCTCGGCATCCACGGCACAGCCGGGCGGAAGCTGTTTGCCTTCGCGTTTCATCACTTGTACGCGGCCCATCGCCACCGTCGAAGTGGCCCAGTCAATCACGATCGGAAAACCGATGGCGTCCTGCGTCGGAAAGCCCCAGGAATGCGGGTTGGTGCCCATCGTCGGTGTCTTGCCGCCGAACGGCACGACCTCGGACGTGGCCGAGGTGCAGTTGGTGTAGGCGATATAGCCTTGGAGCGCGGCGTCCATGACATAGCCGCCACCCCAGAGATAATGCGTCGCATTGTCCACGCTCACCATGCCCACGCCGAATTTGTCGGCGAGCTTCATGCAGGTATCCATCGCCGTGTAGGCCACGGCCTGGCCGAGTTTGAAATGCGCGTTCCAGATTTCAGCGGCGGCGAAGCGCGACGGCAGTTTCTCGATTTTTGCGCCGGGTTTCCAGCGGCCGACCTTGCTGCCGAACAATTCATCCAGGTGCAATGCCTTGATGGCGTTATGCGTGCGGATGCCGTAATAGGAGGCGCTGGAACAGAACCGCGCGCCGGCAGCGGCCTCCGCGGCGTCATAACCGCGTTTGAGATATGCCTTCTTTACGAGCGCATCATGTTTTTCCCTGGGAACGATGTAATAGGTTTCGGGCATAAAAACTGGAAACATTCAACATTCAACATTCAACGCTCAACATCCAAAAACCACCGCCCGAAAAAGTTGAGCGTTTGGTATTAAATGTTGATAGTTGAATGTTCATTTCAAATCAAACCACTTTCTTCACCGGCACTTCCGGATTGACCTGCGCGATGGGTTTCTCGCCGCGCATGGCGAGGATGAGATTTTTCACGGAGGTCGTCGCCTGGCGCACGACGCTTTCGTAAGTGCGCGACGCGATGTGCGGCGTGACGATGCAGTTTGGCAATTTGAGCAGCGGATGGTCGGCCGGCGGCGGTTCCTTGTCCAGCACGTCTGCACCGTAACCGCCTACCTGGCCGGATTTTAATGCCTCCACCATGTCGATGGTATTTACAATTTCACCGCGCGCACAGTTCAAAATCAAAACGCCCTTTTTCATTTTGGCGAACGATTGGGCGTTGATCATGCCGCGCGTTTCCGGCGTGAGGTTGGTGTGCAGCGAAATGTAATCGCTGGCGGCAAAAATCTCGTCGAGCGTGGCGGCGCGTTTCACGCCGTGTTCCTTCGCAAATTTTTCGTCCCAATAAATGTCGAAGCCGACAATTTTCATGCCGAACGCCTTCGCGCGGCTGGCGACTTCCTTGCCGATGCGGCCCAAGCCGACGATGCCAATGGTCTTGTCCAGCACTTCGTGGCCGGTCCTGCGTTTCCATTCGCCCCGGCGGCTGGCGTCCACGCCGTAGAGAAAATTTTGCTCCAGCGCCAGCAGCAGGAGAAACGTATGCTCGGCGACCGTGGTATGGTTGACGCCGGGCGTGAAAAGCACGGGAATCCCGAATTCGGTACAGGATTTTACGTCAATCTTGTCCACGCCAATGCCATATTTGCTGATAACCTTGAGCTTGGGGCGCGCCTTCTCCAGCACCGTGCGGGTGATGGCGTCGTCGCCGCAAATATAGCCTTCGGCATCGCCGACCAGCGCGAGCGTGTCGGCCTCGTTAAGCGGGCCGCGGGCGCGAATGATTTCCCAGCCGGTCTGGGCGAGTAAATCGTGGTGCGCACCGGGTGTGTCCTGGAACGAAGTGGTCGTCAGTAAAATTTTCATGTGCATCAGGGTAAAAAAAGTCAGCCTCCGTATCAATCACGGAGGCTAATGAAAAAGTGCCCGTGGTTATGAAAATTCGGCACTCTAACCCGCGCCCAGTTCAGAATAGGCCATGGAATTCAGCCGGGACTGAGCCTGTTTGGACATGCCGGTAAAGAGGAGGGAAACGTGGTAGCCGACGTGTTTGTTGCCGGAACAGGCAATCACCACGCCGCTGCACTGAATGGGGCTTTCCTCCCGGGGCGATTGCAGGGCAATCGTCATCTCCGTCCACAAATTGAATGGCACCGGGCTGCGAAATTCAACGCCGCTTTTGTGGATAACCACCGAATTGGGGGAAAG
>JAJXYT010000108.1 GCA_021780375.1 bacterium
CCAACGCGACGTTGGTTTTGCCGGATGTGCAACTGACCAATGCCGGCGTTTACGCGGTGGTGGTGAGCAATCCGGGCGGTTCAGTGCTCAGTTCCAATGCCACCTTGACGGTGAATCAGCCACCGCCCTGTGATCCTTTGCCGTTGGGGATAGTGGCGTGGTGGCCGGCGGAGGGTAATGCGTACGACATCATGGGCGGGAACAACGGGATTTTGGAGAACGGGGCGAGTTTCACCAATGGCGAAGTGGGACTAGCCTTTAATTTCAATGGGGTCAACCAGTATCTGCTGGTTAATGCTGTCTCCTCCAATTCGTTGAACGTAGGTTTGGGTGGCGGGCTGACAATAGAAGGATGGATCAATCCGACGAGTGTGGCCAACGCCGCGCCGCTGGCTGAATACGAGCGGGTGCTTGGGTCATTCAACGTTGCTGATCTCGGTGTCCATTTTTACCTATCAATCCTGCCGACGGGGATTTCGCCGGGGAACGTGTATGCCAACTTGGTTGACAGCAGCGGCGGGCAACACCCATTGGGTTCCGGCCCCAATGTGGTGAGTGCCGGTGCTTGGCAACATGTGGCATTGACCTATGACAAGGCCTCGGGGTTGGCCGCGATCTACGTCAATGGCGCGGCAATCCTTCGGACGAACCTCGGGAGTTTCACGCCGCAAACCAGTTTTACCAATTTGTTATTGGGAGCGCGGACGTATTACGGGTCGGTGTCCAGTCCTACGGACAAGTTTCCTGGCCAGATGGACGAGATGAGCCTGTACAATCGGGCGTTGTCGTCGAACGAGATTGCGGCCATATACCTGGCGGGCAGTGCGGGCAAGTGTTTCACGCCCACGGTGCCGACTATTACTTCCCAGCCGACCAACCAGACGGTGGTAGTGGGGCAGACAGCGAGCTTCTCGGTAACGGCAAGCGGGACGCCGCCGTTGAGTTATCAATGGAGCTTTGACACCACGAACATAGTGGGAGCGACCAACGCGACGTTGGTTTTGCCGGATGTGCAACTGACCAATGCCGGCGTTTACGCGGTGGTGGTGAGCAATCCGGGCGGTTCAGTGCTCAGTTCCAATGCCACCTTGACGGTATTAACGCCTCCGATGATTATCACCCAACCCACCAACCAGGCGGTTTATATCGGAGGCACGGCCAGCTTCGGTGTCACCGCCTTTGGCACATCACCACTGAGTTATCAATGGAATTTCAATCAGACCAATATCGCCAACGCGACCAACGCCATGTTGATGCTAACCAACGTCCAGCCCAATCAAGCGGGCACTTATGCGGTGCTGGTGGCCAATCCGGTCAATTTCATCCTTAGCTCCAACGCCGTACTGATAGTCAATCCACCGCCGTCACTGGGAGTGACGACCTCGAGCAGTTTTGTGTTGATTTACTGGCCGGTGAGCGCGCCGGGTTTTGTTCTGGAAACGTCCCCCGGCCTGTCTCCCGCCAACTGGGTTCCCGTGCCCAATCCTCCGATCCAGGTTGGCAGCGAATATCTGGAATCCATTCAGATGACCGGGACCAATCAATTCTTCCGCCTGCGACTCAGCGAATAGCCAAAGTTGACGTAATCTGTTTGTCCGGCACGGCTCTGGAAATTGAGGCGAAAGCTGGCGCCGCAATCGGGTGACCGCTGATCCTGATGTTCCCGCGCGAATTGATTACCGGCTTGACGGCAAGCGCGACGCAACTGCAAGTGATTCCGGCAAGACAAGTTTAGCTGGTGGATGTCCGTCGGGTTGAAAAAAATAGAAATCCGCACAAAAGAATTCCCACGCCGGTGGCCAACAAGCTGATATAAAGTGGACCCAAGAGAGGCGAAAATTTGAATTCCACGATTTGTGCGCCGGGTGTCAAATAAACGCCACGCATGATGAAATTGCAGCGAAGCAAGGGTGCGGGTTTGCCGTCCACGAACACGTGCCAAGCCGGATCGTACTTGTCGTTGAGTAACAATACCGAGGGTCTCTCAACGCGCGTGTTGAACACGAGGTCTTTCGGGGCATAGCTTTTGAACTCGACCGTGCCGGAACTGTTATCGGTTGTATTCGTCGCCGGTGGCGTTGGCAGCGGGGTGGAAACCAGAACCGTTTTCCAGGCGTCGAAGTTTGTACTCGCGAGCGTTTGGAGCGTGACGTTGTCGTTCGTGCTGACTTGCCAGTGGGAATATAATTTGGCCCGGGGGAGCGCGCCGGTAAATTCGAAGAGGGCATACTCGCCGTTTTGAGCAGGAACCGCAGTCAACTCTGATAACTGAGTGGGGTTTTCAATCCCCGGTTTGGGCACAATGCTGAATCGCTGAACAATGCGAAAGCGGTGTTGTATCGGATCGAGTTGCTGGTTCAACGACTCAAGATAGCCGGCCGGTCCGAGCAAGTAGCGGGTGTTGGTCAATTCCCAGCGGCGGGCGACAAGATACAGCGTGTCGGGCGCGCCCGACGGGGTCAGCGCGGTTTGATACCTGGCCAAATCCTCGGTCGGTCGCGGCATCATAACGACGTCCAGTGACTGGATGTTGTAATAAGGGAAAAGTTGCTGGGACCATTCGATGCCGTAGAGATTTTCGAAGAGTGAGTTGGAGTGTAAAATGGCGACGCGATGTTCATAGGGTTGGTTGCGCAGAATGTCAACGATGGGATTGCTCGCGTATTTTTGCGGGTAATTCCAATAAACAACCCAGGGCAAATCGGCGCGGCCCAGATCCAGAACGAGCAAGACGCCTAGAAGGATACCACCCCATTTGCTTCGGCGTCCGGCAAACACACCGCTGAGAATCAACGTGAGCAATCCTATGGCCAACGCGAAAAATAAAATGAACCAACCGATTTGCCGGATACTGAACGCGGCCATGGGGCCGGCCAGGTTGTCGTCGGAAAAGCCCACCGTTTTCAGGTAAGCGACCAGGTTTGGTTTTTGCAGCGCATAAATCAACCACCCCAGCAGACTGCCGATCAACGTCACAATACAGGCCGAAGTCCAATTTCGCTCGAAGCCGCGGACTTTTGTCCACCACGCCTTGAGCCGGCCAGAGAGTGAGGCGGGCCCGGAGGCAGGAATTTCCAGATAGCGCCGGCTTAGCCCGTCGATGCCATAGGCGAAAACGGTGACCAGGGCCCAGGAAAACACAAAGAGGAATTTAACCGGGTTTCGGATACTGGAAAGATGCAGGAATGGGAATTTATAAAACAGTATGTAGAAAGGGGCGAAACGGCCATACGAGAGCAGCAGCGAAACCACCAGAACCGCGGTCCAAAACCAGAGAAATTGCCGCTGGGTGGCGGAAAATACGGAATTCTGCCGGCGCAACGATTGGGCGATCGCCCACAACGCCACCAAAAGCACCAACGTGCCGGCATAATTACCCGTGCCGGTAAATCGCAACGGCTCTGGCGGCGGCGAGCCTTTTTCACCACCGGCAAAATAGCGGTCCCACCCTGGGTAACGCCCGACCGCGCCCCAATAGGCTCCGCCATCGGGGGTGTCCATCCGGTTGCCAAATAATCCGGGAACCAAGATTCCGAACGTTTCGATCTTGGGAAGACTCCATTCGGTGGTATAGTCCCAATGCGCTGCCTTGGCTGCTTCGCTCTTACCGGTACCGACCACGCCCTCAATCTGGGTTCCGACCAGCGAGATGATGGTTTGATAGGCAAAGAAACCCGCGAACGCCGCGATCACCGCGATGCGGGCGAGACCTCGCGCAAATTTTTTCATGGGGGTGCCGTCTTCCGCGAGTGAATGGAACAGGGCAAAGGCGGCAACAAACAGGCTGAAAATGGCGCCGATGTCCGCGGCTTCAACCACGTTGATGCCCACGGCAAATCCTGCCAGGGCGAGCCGCAGCCAACGAACGAACCGTGGTGTGGCCGGTGAGTTGGAGACAATCAAGGCCAAGGCCAGGAAATCCATGCCAATGGCAATTTGATGAGCAGCCGCGCCCCAGCAGGCGTCCGAAAAAAGCGTGGAAGTCAACGCCGCGGCCAGGCCTCCCAAAATGGCTGCCAGGGGCGTGAGTTTTAACTGCCGGAAAAAGGCCCAGGCGCCGATCCCGAGGATAAACAGGGCAACCGGCACGAGGAATTTGGCGTAACCGACCTCGCCGGTGACAAGACGCAGCAGTGTGCTGACAGAAGGAGCCGCCATACCACCATTTTCACCAATGGAATTGAGATCCCGCCACGCGCCCGTAAAAATTTGTGGCAACCGGTTTTGCGCTTCAATCAATCCGCACAACGGGCCGTCATTGGAAAAAATGACTTCGCCGGGAACGAAACTTTGATAAAAAAGCGCCCCTAACGTAAGCACGAGCAGGCACGCAATAATGAGGAAGGAATCCCGACGCTTGGAACGTGTCGTGGAAGGAATGGCGACTGGCATAATTCGATAAAATTCTACGTAAATTAGAATTCGGAGTAACTTACCGGGATGATCACTGTCCGTAAAGACGATTCAAAACGACCCTTCCGGCGCGGCGCGAGTTGACGCTCGACTTTTCACCGCAACTCCGTGAAATTTTGCCGGTGCTGGATCAAAGTTAAAAACCGATGCCGTCCGCCATGGAAATCCAGACTGTGTCTCGCCGTTTGTGCCCGCTTTGTGGCAGCGCGGGAGAATTGCTGTATGAAGACCTGGAGGATAACCTGTTCCGGGCTCCGGGAAAATGGCGGCTCAGGCGCTGTCCCAATGCCGAATGTGGCTTGTGTTGGCTGGATCCGGTGGCAAGGGAGGCAGATCTGCAATTGTTGTATGAGAACTATTATACGCATGATGGCAGGGATGCGTTCTCGGGATTTCGGGCGAAGTTAAGATCGTTTTTCCTCAATGGCTACGAATCAGCCAAATGGCTTTCGTCGCGTGCCTTGGGTTTGGCTCAAGAAAAGAGGAAACTTCTAAATATGTTTTTGGATGACTGGCTTCCCCCGGGGCGAATTTTGGACGTCGGATGCGGTTCCGGGGATTTTTTATACCGGATGTATCAGTTGGGCTGGTCCGTTTCGGGTGTGGACTTTGATGACAAGGCCATTGCGAACGCCAAAGACAAATATGGCAAGTTGGGATTTGAACTTTTGCACAACGATTTGGCCGGAGCTCGTTTTCCCGACAATTCTTTTGAGGCGGTCACCATGAATCACGTCATCGAACATGTGCCTGAACCCGTGAGCTTGCTGTCTGAGGTCAACCGGGTTTTAAAGCCGGGTGGTCGCCTGGTGGCGATAACTCCCAATGCGCAAAGTTTGGGGCATGCTTTGTTCCGGGATTGCTGGAGAGGATTGGAACCGCCCCGTCATCTCCAGATTTTTTCTCTCAACGCCTTGGGCTATTGCGCCCGCCAAGCCTCCTTTAAAACCGTCCTGGTCAAAAGTTCCGCGGCCAACGCTGATATTATCGTCGGGGCCAGTTTTGGAATTCGCAAAGCCAGGCAACAAATGACGGTATCGCGCGCCGGCCATGAAATAAATATGCTCCGGGCGCTTCGCAGTTGCTTGATTCAGTATCGCGAGGCTTTGCTTTTGCACAAACAGCCCAATTGTGGCGAAGAGGCAATATTGATCTGCCATAAATAAATCTCGTCGCCATCCAACCCTCGTCTGATCGTGAGATAATGGCCGGCCCACCGGTTACGGGCGCACCGGGAACCCGCGATGCCTCGCGTCACAACCGGGGGAAATTATTGAAGCTGCCGAATTTTCTGATGAGAGATGTAAATGACATGGTTAATATTGGTCGTGTTGCAGTTGAAATGCGGCTTGGCCAGGTTGCGTCCGAAAACAGGTTTTCCGGGTGAAACAAAAATTAATTTTCCGGTTCAATCAGGTGAAAACGTCAATTGTCCCCGACGAACTGCCGGCGATTTCGGCGGTAGTCGTTACTTACCGCCCGGAGGGCGCGTTGTTGGAAAATCTGCGCAGAATTCTCAGTCAGGTGCCGACCGTGATCGTGGTGGATAATGGTTCGGAGGGTCCGTCTGCGCAAAGGGTCGAAGCCGCCGGCAACCTGGCCGGAGTTCAGCTTATCCGGAACGAGGCGAACCTGGGCATCGCTACGGCGCTGAATATCGCCATCCGTCGTGCCTTGCAGATCGGTTCGCAATGGGTCGCCACGTTTGATCAGGACAGCGCCATTCCGGACCATTTTTTTCAGGATTTGTTGCGTGCTTACAACGCGTGTCCGGCCACGGAGAAAGTCGGAATGGTCGCTCCCGGCAAATGGTCCACCGGAGCGGCTTCCCCGGCACAACCGCCAAACCGGGAAGAGCCGCTGTTTTCTTTTGTCCGGGGGGCGATCACGTCCGGCAGCCTGATCCGGGCCGAGGTTTTTGAGCCGGTGGGTTTTTATGACGATGCGTTGTTTATTGATTATGTGGACGTGGATTTCTGCCTGCGAATGCAGAAACACGGATTCAAAGTTTTGAACGCGGCACAGGTCGTTCTGGAGCACGAACTGGGCACAAAACAAACCCGGAACCTGCTGGGATATCCGTTGTCGTTCCGCATTCACGCGGCCTGGCGGTATTATTACAACATACGAAACCGCCTGTTGCTTTACCGCCGTTATTTGACCGCTTTTCCCCGATGGGTTTTGCGCGATGCCGTCTGGCTCGTGTTGGAGTTGGGACGCATCACCTGCCTGGAAACGGGGCGCGGGCCAAAACTGCAAGCCGTGTTTCAGGGTTTCCGCGATGGGTTGTGCGGCAAGACCGGCCGACACCCGGATTACCCTCCCACGTGCTGAAAAAACCATCGGGCCATTTTAGGTTGGCACCCTCTGCCCGGTTGGAATGAGAGGCGCCAGGGCAGGGTTCAAAGAGTCCGGTCGTGGGGATTACGCCGGATAAGGGACGATTTTGGGTTCAGGGATCGGGACGATGAAACGCCCGCCACGTTTCTGGAATTCGGATTCGCGGCCAAGAATTTCCGGCGCGAAATTCCAGGCCAGCAGCAGTGCATAGTCCGGCTGGTCCAGCAGTAACCGGTCGGGGGAGCGGATGGGCAGCCATGAACCAGGCGCGACCTTGTTCTGCTTGAAGGGCGTATTGTCAATGATATAGTCCAATTCGCTTGTGCCGAGGCCGCAGGTGTTGAGCAGCGTGTTGCCTTTGGCGGACGCGCCATAGCCGATGATCGGTTTGCCTTGCGATTTGAGTTTGCGGATGAGGGTGGGCAATTCAGTGCGGATGTGATCAACTCGTTCGGTGAATTCCCTCCAGGTGGCTGGTTCGGCCAGCCTCATACGACGTTCCACTTCCAGGGCCTTCGCGACGCTTTCGTGGGCCGTGACCTTTGAGGCGCGGTGACGCAGATGAAACAGGATCGAGCCGCCATGAATTTGATAATGGTCAATCCGGGACAACATAAATGGTGAATCCTGGACCAGGGCTTCGAGCGCGCGAACCGGTATGTAAGACAAATGCTCGTGGTAAATCGTGTCGTATTCGGTGCGCTCAAAGAAATCAACCAGATAGGGCACCTCGAAAGCGATCAATGTTTCCTCGTGCGAAACGTCCTCCAAACCGATGAGCAAGTCGCGCAAGTCGTCAATATGCGCGAAAACGTGCCGGCCCAAAATCAGATCGGCCTCACCCCACGCCTCTTTTATTTTTTTGGCGCTGGCGGCATCGAAAAATTCGCCCCGGGTCGGGATGCCGGCCTGCACCGCGACTTCCGAGATGTTTTGCGCCGGTTCCACGCCGAGAACTTCGCAGCCACGCTCCTTGAATTTCTTGAGGAATGCACCCGTATTGCTGGCGATTTCCAGGATCCTGGGACGTCCGCCAAAATGACCGACGGACAGGAGGTGCGCCGACTGGTCGTTCAAGTGCGCATCCATCGTCCGGGAGGTTGAGGTGATATAGGCGTAGCGTGAATAGAGAATCTTCGGGTCAACCGTATCAGCCAGTTGTACCAATGAACAATCCGGGCACAGCACGACGCGCAGCGGCAATGAGATTTTATAATTTGCGACTTCCTCGGGGTTAAGAAAGTCATTGGCCAGCGCCGTCCTGCCCAGGTCGAGGATGAGCCGGAGGTTGTTCGAACCGCAGGTGCGGCAATGCCTTCGTTCGTGAATCATGCTTGGGGAGGGCGGTAAGGTGAATCCGGATTCAACTCGTGCCGGATTTCGTCCACCGGATCCCGGCGGCCTTCGCCCTTGAAGAGCAGGCTGGTTACCGTTACGACAATACCCGGCATATTGCCGACGTTGCGGTAGGCGTGAACCACGCCGCGGGGCACGTAAATACGCGAAGGCGCGCTCGCGCCCGTGTTGATGAACCAGCCTTTGGCGGCCCGGGCCGAACCAGGGCGGTCGTCCCACAGATAAACGCGAAAATCCGACGGGCCGGCAAAAACGAAATAATCGTCCTGATAAACATGCTGATGCGGACCGCGGGTCACTCCCGGGATTGACCAGGAACAGCATGCCATTACCGGTTTAAATCCCTTCGGAATTTCATCTGAGCGATACAGTTCATGGAGACTGCCGCGCGGATCCGGGAGAACCGGCAAGGCCTCAACACGCACCCCGGGCAGGCCGGGAATCTCCAAAACTCCGCGCACTTCAACCGGCTGCCAGATTGTGGTCATGTCCGCGCAGACTACTGGAAATCACTTCATTTGCGCGAGCATTTTTCGCAAACCCGGACGCCATGAACCGGGCCGGTGACCCAGCAGTTTTGTCAACTTTTCGTTGCTCATCACGGTGTTGGTGGGGCGGCGCATGGTGGAATTGAAAAACCGGGTCGTCACTCTTTCAACTGGAGGCACATCGCGGATCAGTCGCGCCGGGACTGCCTCTCCCAGAATCGCAAGTGCCCAGTCGTAACGGCTTACGCCGTCGTCGTTGACCGCGTGAACCAGCCCGCTGGCGCCCTGGCGGACCAGTTCAAACGTCCATGCCGCAAGGTCGGGCGCAAAGGTCGGTACCGACGTCTGGTCGGTGGTGGCCTTCAGTTCACGACCTTCCCGCGCCGCGCGCAGTACCGTGTGGACAAAGGTTTTCGTTTGCGTGGGATGCCCGCCGAAAACCCAACTTGTGCGCAGGACAAGATGATTCGGTGATGCCCGCAAGACCGCCTGTTCGCCGGCGAGTTTTCCGGCGGCGTAATGATTCAGTGGATTCGGCGGGTCCGTTTCAAGGTAGGGGGATTTTTTTTCACCGTCGAAAACGTAATCCGTCCCATAGTGGACCAAGCAGATGCCGGTCGGCGCACACAGTTCCGCGAGTCGCTGCGGGCCGGCGGCGTTGACCGCCCACGAAAGGCCGCGCTCAATTTCACAACGATCCACCTGGTTGTAAGCGGCGGTATTGATGACGACTTGCGGAGCAATCGCAGCCAACTGCTCCTGCATGTGCGCCGGCTCGGTCAAATCAAAATCCGAATGCGAAAGACAAATCAAGTCACAGTCCTTTGGTTGAAACTCACGCAGGGCATGAGCCAGCAATCCTTCGCCGCCGGTCAACAGAATTTTGAGCATTTGCGTCAGCCTGCGATTTTCAGGCAAGCAACAGTGGTTTCAATCACGATTCATGAAAATGCAATGGGTTATTTTCCTGCGGAAGACCGCCGGCTGCCCGGCGGCAGCGCCGATCCTTCAATGGTAATTTTCCATTTCAGGAAACGCTTGATATATTCCCAATGGCCAAAGCCGAGCCTCAAAAAGTGGCGAGCTACCCACCAATCGCTTCGTTGGCGGTAGCGACGGATGACTTGACGCTGCACCATAATGTAACTTCTCAAGCGCCAGCAATCCGCCAGGGGCTTGAACAGGGAAGCAACAATGAATGAAGGTTTTCGCGCCAGTACCGCCCCGGCGATGGATTCAGCCCCAATCAGGACCAAATGGCTAAACGCCAGCAGGAGCAGCGGGCCATGAGCGTTCTTCAGGATGGTCATAAGCTGGTTGCGATTTGCGTAGAAACGGCGGAATTCCGTCGTTCTGCCCGTATTATCAGTGCTGCCAGCAAGGGCGTGGTGCACAGCGGCAGCACGAACCACTTCCATGGATTCCCCGGCGATGTGCACGCGCCAGGACAGGTCCAATTCCTCCCCATACACAAAAAATTCCTCGTCGAAGCCGCCCAGCTTGTGGAAGAGTTCCCGATCCACGAAAAAAAAACTCCCTACAGCGAAGGGGTGCTCCAGCTTGTCTTTTGGAACATGCGGAAGGGGACAGCCGAAGATGTCAAATCCGGGGCAGCCTTGATCGTGCGTCTCGGGCGCAAAAGTCCCGCCATCATAGCCGAGCTCGGCGGCCGCAAAAACCCTGGCCGATGACGATTCCGCCTGGCGCACGAGCGCCTCAAGGCAGTCGGATTCAAACCAGACATCGGGATTCAGGAAAAAAAGATATTTGCCCAATGCCGCCCGCGCGCCGAAGTTGCATCCGCCGCCATATCCATAATTGCCTCCGGTGGGCAGAAAGTGTCCGTTGCGCCATCCTTTCAACTCCCGTTCGCAAATTGCCGCCGAGCCGTCATTGGAAGAATTATCCACCACGATCGTCTCGCATTGATCAAAAATTGTCTGTGCCCGCAGGGATGAGAAAAAGCGATCCAGCCACGGTTTGCAGTTGTAATTAATGACAACGAGGCTGACGAGATAGGGTGTGTGCGGTTCGCTCATAGAGAATTTCTCATTAATGGTGCAAAGACTTCAGCTCCCGAACTTCCTTGTGCTTCGCATTTGCCACCTGATTTTAGTCTCGTTCAAGAAGACTACCGGAATTGGGCACAATCGAGCCAGCATTTTTTGGTGGGGCCCACCAGCAATCGTCATATACCAAGCAGATGCTGGGATTGGGCGAAGCCAGACATTATTCACAAAACTGGCGGCTGGGTGTCCCCTGTAGCCTTCACCTGGAGATTTGGATCTTTCCAAGACGTCGACGAGTTGTCAATTGACGGCAATAATATTGCTCCATTATATTATTCTACTCATGCATATTCATTGGATAGCCAATGCCATGGTGCCGCCTCCGATTTCGATGAGTGGGGGGGACCGTATTATGGTGGAATGTATTCGACGTTGGAGCCAAGAACACAAACTTACTGTCTATGGCAACGAAGGTGCGCGACAGATGTGCGACTGGTATGGTCTAAAGGGCATTGAACATATTACCTGGCCTGCGGACCATTTGCAAAAGTTCGGTCGCCCATTCTGGTGGCTTATGCAGATGCTCATGGGGAACCAGCGGGTGCGCCGCATTCAATTTTCACCAGATGAAAAACATCTCATCGTGGCGACATCCGAATTTCAGCCAAGTTGCGTTCCGGCCATGCGGCTTAAAAAACGTTACCCCCACGTACCGCTGGTGGTGGGATTTTACCTCTTTGCGCCGAAGTGGTTTTCCAGGGGACCGGGACCCGGGTTTTGGTTCACCGCCTACTGGCCTTTCCAGCAATATATGTATCGGCGTACGCTCCGGGAAGCAGAGATGATTTTGACCACAGGTGCGCCAGATCGTGATGTGATAATTTCAGCGGGTCGCGCGCCAGAATCTGTTTTCGCTATAAAGGGCGGGGTCGATCTGTCCGTCCCACAGGGTGTGCCGGAGCCAAAGGAAAAAGCCTTTGACGCTGTGTTCATTGGCCGTTTGCATCCGCAGAAAGGACTGCTCGAGTTGTTGGACGTATGGAAATTGTTGATGGTGAAGAAGCCGGACGCGCGGCTGGCGGTGATCGGATCCGGACCGCTCGGTTCTTTGTGCGAAGCCAAAGCAGAAAAACTCGGTATTCTGAAGAACGTAGAATTTTTCGGCTTCCGTGATGGCATTGAAAAATACAAAATCATAAAATCGGCGCGGGTGGTGGTGCATCCGGCGATTTATGACAGTGGTGGAATGGCGGCGGCAGAAGCGTTGTGTTGCGGATTACCCGGTGTATCGTTCGATCTACCGTCACTCCGCTGTTATTATTCGCGCGGCTGGCTCAAAGCCACGCCAGGAAAGCTTGAAGAATTCACCGAGTGTATCCATCGTTTGCTAATCGACGCCGGACTTT
>JAJXYT010000010.1 GCA_021780375.1 bacterium
TTCCAGGATCCGATGACCTCGCTCAACCCGGTGCTCACGATCGGCACCCAGCTGATCGAGACGCTGCAGGAGCATCTCGAAATGGACGATGCAGCCGCCACCAAACGCAGCGTCGAATTGCTCGTCGAAGCGTTCGACAAAATGCTGGCGCACGATAAAAAGTGCCAATCATCGGGGACTTAATCTCAACTTCACCGCTTGCCACCGCTGGCGCATTTCCAGGCGGAACCGCAGGCGGAGCCGAAGTGACCGGCTGAATCGGAGGCAGTGTCGCCGGATCCTCGTAGGGAGCCGGTGAAGGTGTGGAACTATTAAATCCACGCTTCAACCTGATCTTGGAATCCTGCCGTTCCAGTTCAAACTCCGTGATGGAGTTTTTCTTCATCAGGTCAATTATCGCCTTAATATCTTTAAGATCCACGGTTCGATTTCGTTAAAGTTGTTAAAAATGCGATTTTTAGCTATAAGCAAAAAAGCAGCAGCCGTGTTACGACTCTGCCTTGTGTTCGTTACCAATTTGAAACATTCTATTACTCGGTTGCACCAAGGTCAAGAGGCAAAATTAAAAATGATTTTGCCGTAAACAGGCAATTTAGTCGGCTTTTTTAGAAACGTTAACGTCAACGGATGCTTCCAGCGCCAATAAATAAGATTTTGGACCGAATCCGCTGATTTGCCCGCAACAAACTGGCGCTATAATGGATTTTCGCCTGAATTTTTCGCGAGCGTGAATGTTTGAAAGATGGATTTCGATGGTAGGAATTCCCACCGCCACAATGGCATCCCGTAACGCAATACTGGTGTGCGTATAGGCAGCGGCGTTAAGCACGATCACGTCAAATTTGCCTTTGGCACCCTGAGTCCAATTAACCAATTCACCTTCCAGGTTGGACTGCTGGAAATCTACCGTCACTTTCAGATCGGAGGCACGCTTGCGGACTTTGGCTTCAATGTCAGCCAACGTCTCACGTCCGTACACCTCCGGCTCGCGTTGTCCCAGCAAATTCAAGTTCGGCCCGTTCAAAAACAGAACTTTCATGGTTTGAAGGGAGATTAGCTTGAGCGGTTTTCAGTGTCGAACTGATTTCCGGATGAATTTAAAGGACATGGGAGGAAAAGAAAACGCATCACTCCGGCAGTTGGTGCCCGCGACAGGACTTGAACCTGTACGATGTTACTCACTAGAACCTGAATCTAGCGCGTCTGCCAATTCCGCCACGCGGGCATGTCTCCGATTGCCCTTTTAATACGCGTCAAAACCGGTACGGGCAAGCCAAATTGTCACAACGTATTGTGTCGAGTCCGCTGGTCTTTTTCACGATTGAAAATTATATTCTGTAAAGATGCGCATCGGGGAAGGTAATTTCTTGTTTAACAGCGGGTTTTGCATGAAGGGCTCTGTCGAAAATAAAATCCTGGCCGGATTCGTTGCGTCGGTGGCGGCGTTGATTGTGATTGGCTGGCTGGCTTACCGGTGCAAGGATGGTTCCTGGCGCTGGTTCGCGTGGAACGCGCGCGCCGCCGTGCCGCAAAGGTTGATTTACGCCGCCGGCCGCGACATCACGGAGCGAAAACGGACCCAGGCACATATCACCCAACTCAATGCCGATCTGCAGAACCGTGCCACGCAGCTGGAGGCAGCCAACAAGGAACTGGAAGCGTTTTCCTATTCCGTCTCGCACGACCTGCGCGCGCCCTTGCGCCACATTGATGGCTTCGTGAAATTACTCGACAAGCAGGCCGGCGAGAAGCTGGACGAGCGCGGACGGCGGTACCTGGACATCATCGCCGATTCCGCCCGGCAAATGGGAATGCTGATCGACGATTTGCTGGTGTTTTCACGCATGAGCCGCGCCGAATTGCGACACGCCCGGGTGTCGCTGGACGCGTTGGTGCATGAAGCCATTCACGGTTTGCAGGGCGAGATGAACGACCGGCCGATTCACTGGATTATCTCTGCCGCCGGGGCCAGTTTGCCGGTCACGCCAACGGTCTGCCGGTGGTGGTGTTGCTGGATTTGAAAATGCCCAAGGTGGATGGCCTCGAAGTGCTGCGTCAGATGCGTGGCGATCCGGCACTCAAACATGTGCCGGTGGTGATGATTACCTCGTCGCGAGAGGAACAGGACCTGGTGAACCGCTATCAACCCGGCGTCAATGCCTGCGTCGTCAAGCCGGTGGATTTCCAGAAATTCGTTGAATCAATAAAGGAAATCGGCTTTTCCCGGGCCATTATTAATGAACCGCCGCCGGGTTCGATCAAACGCGCGAACTGATGGCTACCGATTTCGTCCAGCGCCCGGTGCGCATCCTGCACCTGGAAGACAACGAGAACGACCACATTCTCGTTCGTGAAATGTTGCAGGCTGACGGGTTGCCTCGCGAAGTCGTGCCCGTCAAATCGCGGGACGATTTCGACTCCGCCCTGCGGCGGGATAAATACGACCTGATTATTTCCGACTACACCCTGCCGTCGTTTGATGGTCTCCGCGCACTGTCACCGGCGCGTGCAGTGTGCCCGGAAACTCCGTTTATTTTCTTTTCCGGCACCATTGGCGAGGAAGCCGCCGTGGAAAGCCTCAGAAATGGCGCGGTGGATTACGTGCTCAAACAGCGGCCAAGCCGGCTGGCGCCGGCCGGCCGCCGCGCTTGGCGCAGCCGGCAGGGCGGGCCTTGCGCAAGCAGGCGGAAACGGCATTGCAACCGATGCCTTCTTCGCCAAGCCGTTTACCAACGAAAACCTCCTCAATATTGTCCACCAGGTGCTGGCGGACTGAACATGACCCGCCCGGGCCCTACAACTTCACCCACCGGCCCTTTTGATTGGATTCCTCGACGGCCGCGAGCACCCGCTGATTTTTCAGGCCATCCTCAAACGTCGGCTGTACCGGTTTGCCTTCGGCGCAGGCATTGATGAAATCGGCGACCGTGTGCACGAACGTGTGTTCGTAACCGATGATATGACCCGGCGGCCACCAGTTGCCCGCATACGGCTGCGCCCCGCGCTCGGTCACAAGGATGTCCCGGAAACCCTGCCGGTCCTTCGGATCATCGCCGTTGAAAAATTTCAGCCGGTTCATGTCTTCGAAATCAAAATACAGCGAGCCCTTGCTGCCATTGATTTCAATTTCAATGTGGTTCTTGCGCCCGGCCGCGAAGCGGGTGGCTTCCAGATTTGCCAGCACGCCATTTTCCATCCGGCCGATAAACAGGGCGGCGTCGTCCACGGTCACCCTGCCCAATTTTCGCGCCCCTTTGGCGAGCGCGTCGGCGAGCGGCCGTTCCGCCACAAAGGTATTGAGCAGACCACAAACCTCCTTGAACTCGCCGACCAGGTAACGCCCCAAATCAATGAGGTGCGCGTTGATGTCGCCGTTGGCGCCGCTGCCACTGGTTTCCTTTTGCAGACGCCAGTTGATGGGAAACTCCGGGTCCACCAGCCAGTCCTGGGCATAGCGCGCATGAAAATGGAAAATGTTCCCCAGCGCGCCCTCCCCGATCATCTTCCGGGCCAACGCGATCGCCGGAATGCGCCGGTAATTGTGGCAAACCATGTGGACGACTTTGGCTTTTTGCGCGGCGGCCAGCATGGCCTCGGCCTGCTTCACATTCAGCGCCAGCGGCTTTTCGCACAGTACGTGTTTTCCATTCCGCGCGGCCGCGATGGCAATCTCCGCGTGCAAATCGTTCGGCGCGCCGATGTCCACGATGTCAATCAACGGCGACTCGACAACTTCCCGCCAATCCGTCGCGGCGTTTTGCCAGCCGAGTTGCGCCCGGGCCGCCTGGACGCTGGCGGCGTGGCGTCCGCAGAGGGTGTGCAGTTCCACATTGGCCTTGAGATTGAAGAAACGGGGCGCTTGCCGCCAGGCGTTCGAGTGCGCCTTGCCCATGAAGCGGTAGCCGATCAGCCCGACGCGAAAAGTTCTCGCCATAAAAGTTGGGGTTGAACTGGGTACGCGCGTCTTTATAGTGAGCCGCGACAGACAAGTCAATCAAATGGCTTTTACCACAGCAGAAATTGCAAAACATCTTGATGGTGAATTGGTTGGGGACGCCGCCGCAACCCTGAAAGGCTTCGCCCCGGCTGATTCCGCCAGGGCGGGCGACCTCACTTTTGCCGAAAATGACGACTTTTTCGTGCGCGCGGAGAAAAGCGCCGCCACCGCCATTATTGCGGATAAACGCTTTACCTCGGCAAAAAAAATCCTTATTCGCGTGGCCAACGCGCGCATCGCCTTCGCCAAGGCGATGGCGCTTTTTTTTCCGGAACGGACCTTCGCGGCAGGCCTTCATCCCAGCGCGGTCGTCGCACCCGGTGCGCAAATTGATTCCACCGCGCACATCGGTCCGCACTGTGTTATCGGCGACCGCGTGCGCATCGGCGCGCGGACCGTTTTGCAGGGCGGCAATTTCATCGGCGACGACTCCCGGCTCGGCGAGGACGTCAATTTGTTCCCGAACGTTGTGGTTTATCCGCGCGCGCAAATCGGCCGGGGCGTCCGCATTCACGCCAACACGGTGATTGGTTCGGATGGTTTTGGCTACGTGCAGGACGGCGGCCTCCACCGCAAAGTGCCGCAGATTGGCAACGTCGTCATCGGCGACGACGTGGAAATCGGCGCGGGTGTGACGATCGACCGCGGCGCCCTCGGCTCCACCATCATTGGCAAAGGCACGAAGATTGATAACCTGGTGCAAATCGCGCACAACGTGGAAATCGGCGAGGGCTGCCTGTTGGTGGCGCAAGCCGGCATCGCCGGCAGCTCGAAGCTGGGAAATTACGTCGTACTCGCGGGTCAGGTCGGCATTGCCGGACACTTGAAAATCGGAAATCAAGCCATCGTCGCCGCGCGGGCCGGGGTGATGAATGACATTCCCGACGGCGAAAAGTGGCTCGGCACGCCGGCCCAACCGGACCAGGAGATGAAACGACAATTCATCGCCATCCGGCATCTTCCGGATTTGCTCAAGCGGGTTGCCGAATTGGAAAGGAAACTCGGAGCGAGACGGAAGCGCCGCGGCGCGCCAAAGTGAAGTTTTCTTCGGCGGAATTCTACCATTCGGGAACGGATGGATTCATCCAGACAAACCGGTCGTTGAATGATGCAAACCCGATTGGAGGTAAAGTATGAACAAAACTGGAATTGACCCGGATAACCCTTTACCATCAACGCGAACCGGAATCCAGCCAAACGCCAATCCGTGCGCTTCCGATTCCTGCTGGGCCAGTACTGGCAACCCGACCGGTCTCGCTCTTAAAGCAGATGAGCGGTTGAAAAACTATTTTGGCTTCAACGGCAGGAACAAAATCACTTTATGGAGGTTTCCGCCTCGAACTGTGCCAACTCTGTGCCTGCCTGCTCCCATTCCCTGTTCGCCGTGGCCAACCGGTTATGAACTTCCATCAGTTCGCGGTTGACCTGCATCGCCCGGCTGCCGGCGGCGTAGGTCTCCGGCTTTTCCAGGTCCGCTGTCAATGCCTTCTCGCGCGTTTCCAGTTCCGCGATTTCCTTTTCGAGCGCGGCGAGGCGTTCCTGAATTTTCCGGCGTTGGCGCGAACGCGCCTGCCGTTGCTCGGCTTCGATGCGGCGCTGCTCCTTGCGATCAACCGCTGGCGCTGCGGCAGACGGTGTAGTTATGCGACGCCCTGACTCATTGTGGAGACTCGTGGAACCCGTCCCCCCGGAACTGGAGGTCAGCGCCGCGCGGGCGGATTGGGACGTCTTGTCGAGGTAATACTGGTAGCCGCCGGTGAAATGCCGGAGCCGGCCGCTCTCGACGCGCACCACGTGGTTCGCCAGCACGCGGATGAAATGCACGTCGTGGCTGATAAAAATCAACGTGCCTTCGTAGGGTTGCAACGCCTCGATGAGCGCGTCCACGCTCGCCAGGTCGAGATGCGTCGTCGGCTCATCCATCAACAGCAGGTTCGGCGGATCCAGCAAAAGCTTCACAAGCGCGAGCCGGCTTTTCTCGCCGCCGCTCAACACGCTCACCGGCTTGAACACGTCGTCGCCCCGGAACAAAAAACTGCCGAGCACGGTGCGGACAAATTGTTCCGTGACGCGCTGCGGCGTTTCCATCGCCTCCTGTAGGACGGTGTGTTTCGGATTGAGCATCTGCGCGCGATGCTGGGCGAAGTAGCCGGATTTCGCATTGTGCCCCAGCCGGTGTTCACCCGAAAGCGGTTGCAGCACCCCGGCCAGCAGTTTTAGCAACGTGGATTTGCCCGCGCCATTCGGCCCGACCAGCACGATGCGCTGGCCGCGCTCGGCCTCGAAATGCAGGTTTTCGTAAATGAGCCTTGCGTCCGCAATTGGAACGCCGAGCACCGCCTCGGCGTGGGTCGCATCACCAGCTTCGTGCCGAGCCGGTGCCCGGCGCTCCGCCGCGTAACCAAACATCACGTGCTTCAGCGTGATGACGCGATGGCCGCTGCGCTGCGGTTGTGGGAAACGGAATTCCACCGTCGGGCCCGGTCCGTCGGGTGTCTCCACCATGTCCTCCTTGAGCCGCTCGATTTGTTTCAGCTTGCTCTGCGCCTGGGCTGCCTTGGTGTTTTTGGCGCGGAATCGGTCCACGAACAGTTGCATCCGGTCAATCTCGCGCTGCTGCGCCTTGGCCGTGGCGACCATCGTTACTTCCGCGGCCGCGCGTTGTTCGAGGTATTGATCGTAGTTGCCGGTGTAACGCAGCACGCGTGACGCGCGCAACTCGGCGACGTGCGTGCAAAGGCGGTTGAGAAATTCGCGGTCATGCGAAATGAGCAGGATGGCGCCGGGATAATGCCGCAGATAATCCTGGAACCACAGGAGTGTTTCGAGGTCGAGATGGTTGGTTGGCTCATCGAGCATCAGCACGTCCGGCTCCTGCACCAGCAGCCGCGCCAGGTGCGCCCGCATCACCCAGCCGCCGGACAGCTCGCGCGCGGGACGCAGGAAGTCCGACTGTTTGAAACCGAGATTGGCGAGAATCTGTTTCGCTTTGGCAACGAACTGGCCGTCATGCTCGTGGTCATGCGGCACGGCAATGTCGAGGACGGCCTCGTTGCCGGCCGGCTCGCTCTCCTGCGGCAGATAACCGAACCGCGTGCCACGAATGAACGTGACCTCGCCCGCATCCGGTTCCTCCTTGCCCAGAATAATTTTCAGCAAGGTGGATTTGCCCGCGCCGTTCGGCCCGACGATGGCCACGCGTTCACCGGATTGGAGCGTGAGCGAAACGTCGTCAAACAACTCGCGCCCGCCAAATGATTTGGAAAGTCCGGCAACAGTCAACATGGAGCAAATCAGGAAGAGTCAGGATTTAAATTTCATCGGCCAGGCGCAGAGCTTCGGCAAAGACCGAGTCCGACAAATACAAGCCGCCTTTGGTTTCAATAATTTTAAGCAGGTCACGAACCGAGGAAATTTTACCCAGCCGCTTCGCTTGAATCACCACACCGACCAGGCCGATGCATGGAACGTTTAATCGCTTCGCTGTCATGCGCGCCTTGAGATCGTCAATCACCAGCAATCTGGCACTCAATTCTTTCGCCAGTAAAATGGCTTCCGCCTCGCCGCGGCCAAGTGTTTCCATGCCGGGCAGCCGCTGACCGGGATGTCGCACCGGGCGAAGTTCCACAAAATCGGGAAGCTCGCGGTGGAAATCCATTAATTCATCCCAAACCGCTTGAGGCACAAAGACACGGTCGAACAATTCCTGAAGCAACCGGCACTGTCCGGCTTTAAGCAAAGTGGTGATTGCAGTGGTGTCGCTGACAACGCTCATGTCCTCAAGTTTCCTCAAGGTTTGTCGTTCAGCGCCGCAACATCTGCTCGCAGGTCGTCTGGCCCGTAATTAATGGGAATATGCCGCCGGCCCAGTTCGCCAAGCAATTGGACTGAAGAAATGCCCGCAACTTCCGCCGCCCTTCCGAGCGAAATCTCCTCTCGCTTGTAAAGGCCAATGGCAATGTCCACCAGCGCGTCCTGTTCCGTCACGCACAGGTTTCCAAGCCGTTCAGAGGAGATGGTCAACGTCATACATGACAAAATTAAGCCTTGCAACGGCTGCTGGCAACCTGCCGTTTTGAAATCATTTCGGCTTCAATTGCGGGAACAGGATCACATCACGGATGCTTTCCTGGCCGAGCAACATCATGCACAAACGGTCAATGCCCATGCCCATGCCGCCAGCGGGCGGCATGCCGTGCTCTAACGCAACCAGAAAATCCTCGTCCAGCTTCTGCTGCTCGCCGCCGGCCTGATGCTCCAACCGCTCGCGCTGCTCAATCGGATCGTTTTGCTCGGTGTAAGCCGGCGCAATCTCCTGGCCGTTAATGCAGCACTCGAAAACCTCGACGGTTGTCGGGTCGTCCGGCGAAAGTTTGGCCAGTGGAATCAATTCCTTGGGCGCGTGCGTGACAAACGTCGGCTGAATCAGCGTCGGTTCGATGAGTTTCTCAAACACGGCCTGGGTGACTTCAAAATCCTCGTACTCCTTGCCGATTTCCGCGCCGAGTTTGACCGCACGCTCGCGGCGTTCCTTGGCGGAAATCTCAAACCAATCGGCGCCGGCTTTTTCGCGAACAATGTCCTTGTACTTCACCCGCCGCCACGGCGGAGTAAGATTAATCGTTTTCGTGACTTTGCCCCCGACGTCCTTGTGTTCGATGAACAGCGTGTCGAGCACGTTTTCCGCCACGTGGCAGACGAGGCCCTCCACCAAATCCATCATGCTCTCGTAATCACCAAAGGCTTCATATGCTTCCAACATGGTGAATTCGGGATTGTGTTTGCGCGAGAGGCCTTCGTTGCGGAAGTTGCGGCCGATCTCGAACACCTTGTCCACGCCGCCGACGAGCAGGCGCTTGAGATACAGTTCCAGCGCAATGCGCAGATAAAAATCGCAGCCGAGCGCGTTGTGATGCGTCTTGAACGGTTGCGCCGCCGCGCCGCCGGGAATCGCCTGCATCATCGGCGTCTCCACTTCCACAAAACCGCGCGATTGCAGAAAGTTCCGGATCTCGGTGATAATCCGGCTGCGCTTGAGAAAAACGTCCTTCACCTCCGGGTTCGCCATCAGGTCGAGGTAACGCTGGCGGTAGCGGATTTCCGTGTCTTCCAGTCCGTGCCATTTGGCCGGCGGCGGGCGCAACGCCTTGGCCAGAATCACGAACGGTAGCGCAGGCGTCTCGCCTGCTGCAGCCGGGACGGCGGCGCCACTTTTTGTAGCGGTGCCGCCCAGTTTGATGGAAATCTCGCCGGTTTTAGTCGTGAACAAAGTCCCACGAACGCCAACGAAATCGCCCAAATCAAGGTGTGTGAAGATGTGCCATTGCTCGTCGCCGAGGACGTTTTTCTGCGCATAAACCTGGATGCGTCCGCTTTGGTCGCGCACGTCAATGAACATGGATTTGCCCATGTCGCGGTGCGCGCTGATGCGGCCCGCCACGGCCACTTCCCGGCCCTCGGTGTAATTCTTTCGCGCGTCGGCGCAGGATTCGGTCGGCGTGAACTTGTTCTTGAACGGGTCAATGCCCTTGGCGCGCAAGGCGGCGAGCTTGGCCTTGCGCTGTTCGATCAATGAATTCGTGTCGTCCATCAGAGTTTGCGGATTAAACCACAAACTTCGTCCCGGCGCACGCAAAAGGTGAGTTGGGTGGTGTCCTAATTAGATGGAGCGCGGATTGTCCTCAATCCGCAGCAGCTGAAATGGTCGGATCTGCTGAGAGTTGAAACAACTCGCGCTCCCCTTCGGTAATTCGGGTGCCAAAATTGGACGTTACCGTGAGTTGGTTGAGTTGGTTGCCAACCCGGGTCCGGTATGGGAAATAGTTATTTTAATCCACAACGAAATCCGGCTAAGATGGAATTGATGAATTGCATTTCATTCGCCGCGTTGACGGCTGCGTTGGTTCTCTTCAGCTGTGGCATTTCCCTTTCTGAAACCGTGTCCGATCCTTCCCCTTCGAGTCCACCAGCCATTCCGGATTTTGGCCCGAACGTTCTGATCTTTGACCCGGCCATGACCAATATGCAAAGCCGGCTGGACGCGATATTCAGCCAGCAAGCGCACAGCGAATTTGGCTCCAACCGCTATGCGTATTTATTCAAACCCGGAAATTATCATCTGGACGTGCAGGCGGGTTATTACCTGCAAGTCCTGGGACTGGGAAAATCACCCGACGACGTTGCCATCACCGGCGCGGTGCGTTCCAAGGCGCCCTGGCGGAACGGGAATGCCACGATTAATTTCTGGCGCGCGGTGGAAAATCTCTCGGTGACGCCGACGCTGGATCAGCAGACCAACGTCTGGGCGGTGTCACAGGGCACCGCCTTGCGCCGCGTGCATGTGAAAGGGAATCTGGTGCTGTCGGATGGCGGCTGGTCCAGCGGCGGTTTCATGGCAGATTGTAAAATTGACGGCCGGGTTAATTCGGGGACTCAGCAGCAATGGCTTTCCCGAAACGATGACTGGGGCGGTTGGACGGGAGGAGCGTGGAACATGGTGTTTGTCGGCGTGGTCAACCCGCCGGCGGGAGCCTGGCCAAAGGAACCATACACCGTGATCGCCCAAACGCCGCTGATTCGGGAAAAGCCATACCTCTTCATTGACAGTGATGGGAATTACTTTGTCATGGTCCCCAATCTTGAAACCAACGGCACGCGGGGAATCACCTGGTCAAAAGGCACAACCCCGGGAACGCCTCTGCCGATCGGCCAATTCTATCTGGCCCATCCGGAAACGGACGATGCCGCCAGTATCAACGCGGCGCTGAAACAGGGGAGGAATCTGCTGCTCACGCCGGGCATTTATCATTTGGCAGGCAGTATTCAGGTAACCCGGCCGGACACGGTGGTGCTGGGATTGGGATACCCGACGCTGGTGCCGGACCAGGGAACCCCGGCACTCACGGTTTCCGATGTGGATGGCGTAAAAGTGGGAGGCATCCTTTTCCAGGCGGGAACAAACAACTCGGGCACGCTGTTGCAGGTCGGAGCGCCGGGCAGTTCAGCGTCTCACGCGGCGGACCCGCTCTTTTTTTACGATATTTTCTGCCGGGTCGGCGGCGCGGCGGCTGGAAACGCTGCCGACATGGTCACCATCAACTGCAACAATGTCGTGGGCGACAATTTCTGGCTCTGGCGCGCGGACCACGGCCGGGGTGTGGGCTGGGACTTGAACAAAAACGTCACCGGTCTGACCGTAAACGGGAACAACGTCACCTTGTACGGATTGTTTGTTCAACATTGCCAGGGTTATCAGACGGTCTGGAACGGTAACGGCGGCCGCGTCTATTTCTATCAATCCGAAATGCCATACGATCCGCCGAGCCAGGCAGCCTGGCGGCAGGGAGACGTTGATGGCTTTGCCTCGTACAAAGTGGCCGATGGGGTAAGGACACATGAAGCCTGGGGGCTTGGCGTTTACAGTGTGTTTCATGCCGGCGGCATTTTTGCGGAGAACGCCATCGAAACTCCGACTGTTCCCGGTGTGCAGATGCACCACCTCGTGATCCTCCGGCTCGGCTGGCGGCGTGACAGCGGCATTCGGCATGTGCTCAATGGCGCCGGCGGCAGCGCGATCTCAAACAAACAGGCGACGCTGAACTAGAAACGTGAAAGGAGAACGGCCTTGGACGGTGAGATGCAAGAATACCATTCCGTCCAAAGCCGCCTCCGGCAACCAGCATTGGGGATCAGTTGACCGCTGGTTGCAAATTTATCCGTCGCGGCGGGCTTCGTCCGCTTCTTCCGCCAGCTCGGCCAGCCGGTTGAAGAACGCCCGGTTCTGGCCGTTAAACAATCCGGAAGCCGTCAGACCGGCAATGGCCGCTTGCGCGCCGGCCTGTGCTGTGGAGACCGGCCGGATGACCGAGCACAACGGCAGTTGCGGGCTGATGAATTTGCACGGCGCGGGCATGATTTGATTCGTGTCCTGCGGATCCGAGTGATCCACGCCGTCCGGCGTCGCGTCGGGCGCAATCGGCAGTTGGGGGAACACCTCGTGGTGTCCACCGTCAAATTCATGAGGTTGGTCAACCGCTTGGCGGATTTATTCGCGCCGGTGGCCTGACTGCTCGGCAGGGTGCGGAAGGGTTCGAGACTCACTGGCTTATGGCCTTTGGACATCAGATAATGATTGATAAAATTCTGGTGCGTGAATTCGTCCCGGGTGTTTTGGTTGACGTACGTAGGCATATCACCGTCCAGCACCTCCAAGGCCAGTTGAAAGGCTTCGTTGCCCGGGGCCAGCTCCGTGTACTGCTGCCAGAGATCGGTTTCCAGAATTTCGGCTGCCGCCAAAAATCTCAGAATGGCGACATCGCCCGACGTGAGCCGGGAATTGCCCGCGGCGGCCCGGGCACTCATCCGGCTCAGGAGCAGGCCACCGGCCGGCAGCGCCGCGACTCCGGCCAGACCCAATCGCTTCATAAAGGTGCGACGGCCAAAGGTGCGGCGGCGGGCATTGAGTTGAGCTGGTTCCGTTGAAGAAAATGGTTGCGGCTTGCTGGTGCTGTTTTGATCATTTGACATAATTCACCTTTCAATTCTGGCGATGCCAGTTTTTCGTTTCACTTGCGCGGGCTTGATCTCCGCTTAACTCATCAGAGAGACTGCGGATAAAATTGTTCCCCGAAAAAATTCACTTCCTGCGGGAACACAATTCGAAGAACGGCATCGCGCGGTTGCGCGACAACCGGAACACGACGAAGGGTCAGCTTACTTGTTTGTCGGCGGGTAAAGACCGGCCTGGATGAAAGGTTCAAGGCAGGCGCCGTAGCCTTCCGTTTTCATTTGGTCGAGCGGGATGAAACGAAGCGACGCGGAGTTGATGCAGTAACGCAGATGCGTCGGTCCCGGACCATCATTGAACACGTGCCCGAGATGGGAGTCCGCCGCGCCGGAACGGACTTCCGTGCGGTCCATGCCATAGGAATGGTCGGAATGTTCGGTCACCTCCTGGCGGGAAAGCGGTTTCGTGAAACTCGGCCAGCCGCACCCGGAATCAAATTTGTCCAGCGAACTGAACAGCGGCTGACCCGAGACCACGTCCACGTAAATGCCCGGCGCGTGATGGTCCCAATACGCGTTATGAAACGCCGGTTCCGTGGCGGCCTGTTGTGTGACCGCGAACTGTTCGGGCGTTAATTTCTTCTTCAGCTCGGCGGGTGACGGCTTTTTAAAAGATGGCATGGTGGTGGAGGATGGATGGTTGGTGGAAGTTGCCGGGAGGTTGGCTGGCGTTGCGGCCGAAGGCTGTGACCACAAAGCATGAACGGGATACAGCACCAGCCCGCACGCCAGCAACCCGGCGGGAAACTTTTTAATCTGCACTCGCATTTCGGGAAAATAGCATATTGGTTGGTCTCAAGCGAACGGTGATGAAATGAAGTTCGATTTGCCCGGTTATGCCGGAGCTGTTATCGTGGCTTATGGTCGTGCTCCGGAAAATCGGCGCGTTGATGGCGCAATGTGCCGCCGTTCTTTTCCTGGCCGGCTGCTCCGGCAAGGGTCACCCCGCCACCGGCATCCTTATCACAAACCTGCCGGCTTATGGTTCCAGCGACAACCTGGCCGGCGTGGTGTGGGGGGCGGACCCGACGGCGTGCCGGGTCGCCGTGTTCATTAATGTTCCGCCTTATGGCTGGTATTCCAAACCTACCTGCGCTCTCGCCCTCACCGCGATCCAACCCGACGGGAGCTGGTCCGCGGACATCACCACCGGCGGAGCGGATACCAACGCCACCCGGATGGCGGCCCTCCTGGTCAGCACCAACTACGATCACCCTTGCGTGCTGGGGGAACCGTTTCTACCCACCAACATTTTTTCCGAGGCGATGGCCAGCGCCGTGGTCACGCGCGAATATCCGGGCGTTCGCTGGATTGGTTTTTCGGGATACAACTGGTGGGTGAAGGCCAGTTCGGGCACCAACCCGCTCGGCCCCGGGCCAAATTATTTTTCCGACAGCACCAACAACGTCTGGACGGACGCGCAGGGCTGGCTGCACCTGCGCATCACCCACCGGTCCAATCAATGGCAATGCGCTGAAATCGTTTCCGCGCGGACATTTGGCTATGGCAGCTACCGGTTTGAACTGGGTTCCCGCGTGGATGACCTGGACACCAATGTCGTGCTCGGCCTGTTTACCTGGAGTGACGACCCGACGTATGCGGATCGGGAAATGGATGTCGAATGCTCGCGCGGTTTCGCGGCGGACACCAACAACGCGCAATTCACGGTCCAGCCGTATTCGCTCAGCGGCCATTACTCACGCTACCGGGTGCCGGCCGGACTGGCGGATTCGACCCATCTGTTCACCTGGCAAAGCAATTCGGTCAGTTTTCAGTGTCAGAGCGGCGGTTACTCGCCAAATCCAAACCCGACCAACGTGATCGGCGCCTGGACATTTGCCAATGCCGCCGCCGTGCCCCAAACCGGCGATGAAAACGCGCGAATCAATCTATGGCTGCTTTTCGGTCGCCCGCCGGCGGACGGCCAGGAAGTGGAATTGGTCATCAAAAATTTCCAGTTTGTGCCGCCGGGTTCGCCACCGCCGGCATCGCTATCCGGCCTCAGCGCGCCTCCGAACGGGCCCGTCCAGTTCGCCATCGGCGCTGAACCGGATTGGCGGTATCTGGTGCAGGCGTCGGCGAATTTACTCGATTGGCAGAACCTGACGACCGTTCTGGCGACCAACACGCTTGTGCCATTTCGAGACAACCGTCTGATGGCTGCCGACCAGCGGTTCTATCGAACGGTGACGCTGCCCTGACGAAGCCGGAGCCGCCTCGGTTGATTTAATGGCCAAGAGAGGAAAGGCCGACGGTTCACCGGGGTATGATTAGTTCACAACGCGAGGTGCAGTGTTTCGGCCAGCTCCTCCGGCGTGAGCACGATGGGATTTGCCTTCATGCTGCTGGCATTCGCTGCTTTGGTGACGATGTCCGCGATGTGCTCCGTTCGAATGCCGTGAGTGCGCAGCGGCGGAATCTCCAAATCGGCGACCAGCCGGCGAATCCACTCCACGCCGTCATCCGCTGTGACCGGCCCTTTACCGATCAGCAACTGCGCCACCTCATCGTAGCGTCGCAACGCCGCACGGTCCGGCGCGCGTTGCCGGAGAGCGTGGATATTGGTGTTCATCACTTCCGGCAGCAGGGCCGCGCAAACCGCGCCATGGGGCGCGGGAAACATTCCGCCAATGGGCCCGGCAAACCCGTGAACGGCGCCGAGACCCGCGTTGGCCAACGCCAGCCCCCCTAACAGGCTCGCGACGGCCATGTCTTCACGGGCGGACTTGTTTTGACCGTTCCCGAAGGCGACCCGCAGGGAACGCGCTGCCCGACGGATGCCCTCAACACATAATCCGTCAGTCATCGGATTCGCCCGCACGCCGACGTACGGTTCGATGAGTTGCGTCAGCGCGTCCAGACCGGTGCTGGCTGTGAGGGCCGGCGGTAAATCATGGGTGAGTTCAGGGTCAACCACCGCCAGGCGCGCCAGCATAAGCGGGCTGCGCAGGCTGACTTTGACCTGGTGTTCCGGCGAGGACAACACCGCGTTGCGCGTCACTTCCGAACCGGTGCCTGCCGTCGTCGGAATCGCGATGAACGGCAAAGCTCGTTTTTTCAAGGCCTGGCCGCGACCGACAATCTCCAGGTAATCCAGCAACTCACCCTCGTTCGCCAGCATCGCCGCGATGGCCTTGGCGGCATCCAGCGCGCTGCCGCCGCCAACGCCGATGACAAAATCACAATTTTCATTTTTCGCAAAAGCCGTGCCTCGCTCAATCGTGGAGAGTTCCGGTTCGCCAGAAACGGAAAAAGTCACCGCACGGACGCCAACCTCGCGAAGCAGTGCCAGTAATTTTTCCGCCCGCGCCGAATCGCGCCCCGTCACCACCAAGGCGCCTGAACCCAATTCCCTGGCCAGGGCGCCGATTCCGCTCAGCGTGCCTGCGCCAAAGATAATTCGGGTCGCCGTTGCAAATTCAAATTTCATGGCAACATTTTGGCGGTCGGGACGCGCAGCCGTGCGTCCTGGCCAGCCGGCAGGCCGGCCCTACCATTCCTGATCCCCGGGAAACACATTATTGAACTTCACGCTCTGGCGCGGCCCGGCCATCATCGGCGCGACGGCGTCCCGCCAGACCGGGTAATGCGCCGATTCCTTGTGCGCGGCGGCGGCGGCGGCCTCGCGATAGACCTCTACGAACACGAACCGGGTCGGATCATCCTGTTGTTGGGCGACCTCAAACCGCGCCACGCCCGGTTCCTTCAGACTGGCGCGCGCATTTGCCAGCGTCGCCTGCTTGAAGGCCTCGACGCATTCTGGTTTGACATGAACATGAATGTGAACAACGAGCATGGGAAACGGATATGCGATACCGTGGAAAATCTCAAGCGCTACGACTGTGCCTGTAGCGGCACGGTTTGGTGGAGGAAGGCTGCTGACGAGCCGCCGCCGCTTCGCTTCGGCGCGCCGCGTCCGGCTCGCGAGGACGCTCGCCCCACCGAAGGTTCCAAACTCAATTTCGTCCAATGACCCTATGACAAACCATCACTTGCTTTCAAACACCACCACCGCCGTCTGCACTGGATCGCGACCGGACCGAATCACTTCCGGCGCCGGCATGACTTCCGCGTCGAAGCGGCGGGTCTTCGGATCAAAAGCGATGTTCCCGACCGATCCGCGTTGGGCGACGACTTTTGGAGCTTGCTTTGCATAGCCGAACAGGAGCACGTTTTTTTCGCCAGCCGCGAAGTTGATGGTCGCCGTCAGTTTTCCCTTGCTATCGTCCAGCGCGGCGATCCGCTGGCGTCCATTGGACACATATTTCCCCGCGTCACCGAAAAACGCCAGGCCCGACCGGCCCACGGGCGTAATCATGTAATAAGCCGTGCCTCCGGGCTTGAACGAAAGTGCGACGCGTTTGCGGGCGGACTGGAAAACCGCGTTGTCCGAACGCGCGTCCAAGACACACACTTTTCCACTTAAACCAAATTTCGCCGGGACAAAACTGGCTTCGGCATCGGATTGCTGGCGGTTGTAGGCAAACACATAGGCAGTGCGCAGCGTGCCGTGATCGCTGTAAGTCCATGCCACCATCGGAGTTTTGCGGCCATTCGCCTGGGCGACATAAACGGAATCCAATGGCAATAGCGATTCATCCGGTTTTATCAGCACTCCGTCCGGCCGGGCTACGCGCAGAAGATTTTCCCTGTTTTCCCGTCGGATGGCGTCCCCGGTGCCCACCATGCCGGCGGAAAGGACGCTGATGAGCAGGTTGTTGGTTTCGCCGCTCATGAACACGTCCGTCCAAGGCCAGATGCCCACCGCGCGCGCCAGTTGCGAAACGTACAAAAAATTATCCCAGCGGCTTCTGCCAAAGCGATCATCGCTTGTGCGGATGCTGGTGAGATGGGCATAACGCGAGCCTTGCAGGAAAAAGCGCGGCAACGCCATGCAATACTGGAGGCTGAGGCCGCGCTCCCGCGCCGCCCGCGCCATGCTGTCCGCGAACGCGTCGCCAAGACCCGGCGTGGTCTGAAGTTCAGGCGAATGATAATAAATTTCGCTCAGCCAATCCTGTTCGTAACAAAAAACCCCGCCGGCCGCGAGATAGCCCATGATGTGGTCCCACCATTTCGGGTCCACCGCCGCGATGCCGGAAACCTTGTATTCCTTGCGGTACGGGCTGGCGGGATCAATCCAGCGGCTGTGTGTGATCAAACCCAAACCGGTTTTTTGATGCAGCCCGGCCAGTCCGCCGGGCAAAATGGCCGGATCGGCTTCATATTTGAGGAGACCGCCATAACGATTCCATTCTCCCGCCGGCAAGCGGGCATTTTTTGTTGTTCCCACCTTGCCGTCAGGGCCGGTAAATGTCTTTTCATACCACCAGCTATCGAGTTGAAGATAGCGGCTGGGAATGCCTTCATCGTGATAACGCGCCACGAGCTGCTCCAGCGTGCCGGCGTAACCGAGCACCGGATCGTAATTGTAGTAATAAAACGCCCCGTTGTCGGTCCAATACCCGAGGTAGCGCAATCCCGTGTCGGCGTCGTTGGCCGGCGGCACCTTGCCTTGCAGCGCCCTCAGTGCGCCGCCCCAGGTTTGCCAGGCCGCGTGAATGCCCGGCGCAAACGCCATCAACGTGGTGTGGGAAAAATGCGCCGGCAAATCATGCACTCCAGGGTTCAGGGTGCTGGCAATTTCGTGGATGCCGTCGCCGGCCATCGTCGCCAACAGGAAATCATCCGCCGGCGAAATCAGCGCGGCGTTCGCGTGATTGTCGAACAAAAGCCACGGCGTGCCGTTGGTTTCGAGGTCGAAATGCGGAGGCGCAAAGGGTTTCTCGCCGAAACTGAAATGATGCAGCTTCGCGGGAAACGTCGTGAATTGCGGAAAAGCCACCGGCCATTTTTCGGCGGCCTGATCGCACGTCAGCGTGAAGAGCACGACGGGCCGCTGGTCGTAAACACGGATGGAACCCGTCACCGGTCCGCCCGCCCGCCACGAAAAGTGAATTTCCTGATACGCCCCGATGCGGTCGGTGCCGTGGCTGGCCTCTGCCTTTTCGGCCGGCGTGCCAAGCTCACCGGCAAATCTCCAATCCGGCCGGCGTGACGCGATTTCATAATGACCGGAAGATGCGTCCAATTGAACGCTGATGCCGGCGGCCGATTCCACGCGAACCGATTTGGCGACGGCTGCTGAAGACGAGAACAGGCCAACGCTGATGACCAGCGCAAAAAATAATTTGAGCTTCATAGGAAAATCGGCGGCGGCAGGATTGTGTCCGAATTTTATTTTGTCAACGCCGTTAGCGCCAAAGATTCTGCGATGGCAGATCGGTGCCCCTGATTCCTGGTGTCTGAAAGCCTGCCGTTTGCCGGACTGTCATTTCTCGGCCTTGGCGGCGCGATGGGTCAAACGAAATTTTCCCGAAGCCGCCGGCACCAAAACCGGCATGGCTTCGGTTTTGATCTGTTCACGGCCTCCCAGCAACGCTCCCAGCCTCGAGGTGAGGCGCTCCCATTCCCTTCCCTCCGGTCCGGCGCCGTCCGGCACGAAACGTAAACTGCAATCGCGGTTCTGATCCTGTCGCAACTCATAATGCGCAATGCCGGCCGCTCCGGCGAAACATTGGTCCACCTGCCAGGTGGTAACGCGGCGCCCGTCGCCCGCCGTCAGCGCGTCGCGCGACCGGCCATGAACGACAAAATGACTGGCGTACGGCCGCTCGATCCGTTCCGCAAGATCACCGATGCGATAGCGAAGCAGCGGCATGTAATCATTGGTCAGGGTCGTGACCACCAGATCGCCGATGCCGTCTTCATCCGCGTCCACGATTTCAAGAAACGCCGTGTCATAGCTGGGTTTCATTTCGCCGCGCTCATTTTCCATGAGCAGATGGCCGGTCTCGGTCGAACCATAAAGGTTGAAGACCGGCACGCCAAAGACGCGTTGCAGAATCCGGCGATGCACTACGCTGACAAATTCATAGCTGCACAACACAAACCGTACCGACGGGAATTGGCGGCCGTGCTGCTCGCAGTAGAGCGCGAAGCGGACGCCGTGAACCGGGTCCAGGTCGAGAAATTGCGGCGCCCATCCGGCGATTTCCGACGCCATGCGCGCCAGGTCCGCGTCGCCCAGCAGAAACGGAATGCGCGCCAGATTCACGAACAGCGTGTGGCCCAGCGTCCGTTGTTCGCGCGACATCCAGACCGTCGGGCAAGTCAGGCCGTTGCAGGCGGGCGGCACCAGCGTGGCGCGCCGGGCGTCGGGATATTCGTCCAGCACCCGGGCAACAAAACCATTCAACCGCAGCGCGCGTTCCTCCTGCGCGTTCCACCAGCCGCGGCCGAAAATCACCGGCAGCCGCTCCTCGGAAGTGCCGGAGGTGTGTTCCAGTTCCACCAGGTTTTTCTCCAGCAACGATTCGAGCAACTGCCCATCGGAAAGAAAATTTCGTGGAAAGCCCTTCCGCATGTCGCGCTTCGCCAGCAGCGGCAGGCCCTTGAAACACTCCAAACCAGGGCGTGGCCGCCCCGCTCGCGCCAGCGAATGGCGATAGAGCGGCACGTCCCGCCAGCGTGGAAGAAGCTCCTCCAACCGCGGGATTTGCGCGGCTTCACGAATCAATTCGGGCGTTGCGAGCATGGGCGAAATATACACGCTTTTTGCGGAATGCAAATTCAGCAAATTGAGGTCGTGTCCCCTGAAAATGAAGTTGCGAACAGGTAAGTGAAGTCGTGAACAGGGGAAAATAGTCGTGAACAAATGCCCGCGGGCTGCGAATGAAGTCGCCATAGGCGTTATCCTTCGCCGCCTTACGTCAGAAATCTGACGAACGCCAATGACCCGTTGGTGGCCAAGCTATAGATTGTCCCTGAGTTTTTCGCTGAGACTGCGATTTGCCAGCCACCCATTGTACAGCAGTTTTTGTACACATTTTTCACGTACGCATAACCAGCGGAGATTCGGTTCTTCTTCCTGGTAGCGACAATGTGCCGCTAATAACAGTCAAAACAAAACATAGGAGACAAGACATATGAAAAACATTGACACCATACCTGACGAAGAAACATTGCCCACAGAGCAAAGACTGCCGCGCCGCGCACCGGCGCGGAGAAGGCCACCGCCGCCGGACGAGCTGCCGCCGTCCCCACGACGCAGCACGGTTGTAGCCGACCTGAGAGAATCTCTGAACGGCCTGGTCTTCAGAGGCCAATTCACCCAGGCTGTCGACCTAAAACCGCTGGCAGCTACGTGGGCTGCTGACTACGCCAACCTAGTGTTCCCGGGGATGGAAGACGACCAGAGGGTAAGGCTGCTGCTTGCCGCCGAGGCCGGTTTCTTGGCCGCGACCGAAATGAGCGAAAACGGCATCCGCCACTGGCAACGGCTGCTGGAAAGAGCCATAAATGCACGCGCGAATTCCGCCTGAGTTGACGCAGGGACCGTGCTGGCCCCGCGCCGCAACTGCTCAACTAATGGGTATTGTGGACGCGGACCAGCGCGGCTGGATTCCCGATCCATGCATGGGTCGTAAAGAGTCGCTGATTTCGCTTCGGCGCATCATTGTTTGAAATCAGGACGGCCCCCTCAGCTTGTAGCGCACGCCGGCCACATTTTACTGCTGGAACCGTCCTCCGGCCGTACGCTGCCCCTCCAAAAAGCCAAAACGATATGCGTGTGACCAATGCTCAGAGGAAGAAACTGTGTGAACTGATGCACTTCGCCTTTATAGAGATCCGCCATCTGGGATGGAGCGGTAAAGCGGAGCAGGCGGCCGATCTGGCTGACGCTTTCCACAATTTGCCAAAGGACATGTGGAAAGAGGATTTCGCCCTGGAGCAGTTTGGTGATCTGTTTTTGAAGGATTGCCAAACAAAATATCCACACGGAAAAATCCAGAATTACCTCGCGCAGGTTCGAAAAATCATCGCGATGAGAGAAGATCCTTCAAACAATTGACAGCGCTGTTGTTTCGTGGTCGTTTGCCCACAGCAGGGGCAATTCTGTTTGGGTCGGTTTTTGTCGGATGGCGTTTTCATGTGATAAAGAACGGAATTTAATCGGGCCTTCCACCCGGTGGCGCCACCCTTTCAAATCCGGCGCCGGCGCGGCGGCATAACCGGATCAGGGTCAATCTCTTGGGGCGGCAGACCCCTGACCTCAACTTTTTAAAGGCGTTCATCAAAGCTGCGAAGCAATACTTTGTCCGCTCGCGGCACTGCCCACGGACGGCGCGGCGGGGGTGGATCGTAGACCAAGGTCGGTTGAAATGCCTTTCATTTCTCCCTTTGTTAACAGTGCAGCGCCGTGGCCGGGGATCCACACCTTTCCATGGCGCACTTTAACGGGCCGCCAATCTGGCCGCTTCACTGGTTGGATGGAGGCGGCTGTAAATATGGTCTGATCAGTGACGCCCAGATGTGATAGCCTCTTTCGTCCGGATGCAATCGGTCCCTCAAAAATAAATCCTTACGCGGATTGCCATTCGCATCGAGCATGGGCGAAAGAATATTCACGAACGCCAGGTTCCTGGATTTCTCGGCGATGGTGGCAATCCGGTGGTTGGTTTCCAGGATGCTGGCTTTGTTTGCCCAGCGACACGGGCTGGGGTCAATTGAAAGGTAGATGATGGGCGTGTCAGGCTGCTTCGCGTGGATTATGTCGATAAAGCTTTGGTATTCGGCGACCACTTCATCCGGTGACATGCCGCGGGCCAAATCATTGGCGCCGGCGAAAAACACGATGGCTCGTGGGTGATAGGGAAAAATAATCTGATTGGCGTAATAAGTTGAATCGTGAATTTCCGAACCGCCGAAGCCGCGATTGATGACGGAGATGCCGGGGAAATCGCTGGCGAGCGTCTTCCATTTACGAATAGCGGAACTGCCGATAAAGAGGACGGCATGTTGCGGTGGCGGATTGGTGTGGTCCATGCGCATGAAGTGCTGGATGGCTGGTTCCCAGCAGGAAACTTGAGACTTGGCCGGTGAATCCTTTGCGCTGGAGGTGGAGGCAAGGCAAAAGAACGCTGATATGGCGGTAAGAACAGCTTTTAATTTCATAGATATCAGGCGTCTGTTGGTTTGGTTAGGGCTTCCCCAGGCTGGCAGGATGGAGTGTGGTCTGTAGCAGACTGCCATACTCAGTTGCCCGGCAGCCAATTTTCAAGAAGTTGGAACGTGAAATACCTACTACCCGCGTCACAGCGAACAGATTCTTCATTGGCAGATAGCGACAACATCAAATCAAATAGTTAATACTGGGTTTTCTGACATCAAACATATCTACAGCCACCATTTACGGATAATATGGCCAGAAATCAATTTTCGGGCGTTCCTCGCCTGCCTCAACCATGCGTTGAATCAAACGTTGGCGCAGATGGTCGGTTATCTCTTTCATGGAGCGGTTTCCAACATAATGCAATAGCCTCTTGTCCGGCCATCTCGTGTCGAGGCGGCCTGCCAGATTGACCAATTGCGCGCTGTCGGCCCGGTTGTTGTAGAGCTGGTGGTCTCGATAATGCAGGCTGCCCGGATCACGTGCCGGATCGGCCTCTGGTGCCAGTGCCACGTAAGTCCATTCCGGGGTTCGCAGAGCCCTGGCCACTTCCGACTCACTGATTTGAATGAAAACTTCATTAAACCATTCCGCCCGCGCTTTTTCATCGTTCATCAGCGGAATAAAGCTTCGTCCTTGCATTGACGATGGAATCGGCAGGCCCAGACAATCCAGTATCGAAGGGGTGACGTCAATCATGCTCACCAACTCAGAAATTGTCTGCCGGTTGTTGAAGCCAGGCCCTTGGATGATCAGCGGTACATGGACTGAACTTTCATGCGGGCTGCGTTTGTATTCGCTGTTACGCGTCCGAAAGTGGCATCCGTGATCGCTCATGAAAATAACGATGGTATTGTCTTCGAGATCTTGTTCCCTGAGGGTCTTGAAAATGCGCCCAAGCGATTCGTCGATGGCTTTAACGGCACCATAGTAGTTTGCCAGTTCGTAGGGCCAGTCTCCGGGGAAAAACCGCAAGTCGGCAGGCACAAAAGGGCTGCGGAAGTATTTCTCGTAACCTCTTGGAGGAACAAAACCGAAAACGTCGTCATCGCCGCAGGGACCATTTTGCTGGTGAGGCTCAAGCTGTGAAAGTACCAATAAAAACGGTTTCTCGTGTTTTTGCTTCAGAAAGTCTTCTGCTATGGCCGTCAGAAAATCAACGCGGTAGATCTCTTTGCCATAGCGCACTGGTTTTCCATCGTTATCCCAGAATTGACTGTCGTAAGGCTGAGTGCTGTTCTCCGGAAGATTGGCCGCGACCCACAGACCGGAAAACCCCCCACGATACTTGGGCAGAACGGCACCCTCACCCGTTGGCGCCAAATGCCATTTGCCGATGTAGTTGGCCGTATAGCCGGCTTGCGTAAGCCGGGTGGCCAGCGTCACGGCGTCCGTGCGCAGTCCCGGCCCGTTTCTAAACACCCCGGTGGTCGTGGCGTACTGGCCGGTCATCAGGCAGGAACGGGACGGCCCGCACAGGGGCTGGTTGGTGATAAAGTTTTGAAACACCGTCCCACGGCGATACATGGCGTCCAAATTGGGCGTAAAATCCATCGGGTTGTGGCCCGCCGCACAAATGCAATCCCAACGAAACTGATCCGAATGGAACACAATAATATTAGGTCGTTTTCGTGGCACGCTGGCTGGGTGTTCCGCCATCTGAGCGCCAACCATGGCCGTGGCACTTCCCAGCGGCGCCGTTGCCGCCGCCATGGCGGCCTGTTTTAGAAAATTTCGGCGCGTGAATTCGTTCATACATCCCCCAAAATCACAATTTTAATAAATGTTGTTCATCTCGTATTCCATCGGCTTCGTGGTCAAGGTTGGCCCTCAACAGCTTGTTTGGGCAGCAAAATCTTATGCGGTTGACAAGTTTGCCTCCTCCCAGTGATTGATTTGTCGTTGTAGCCATACGCCGCAGTGTACATGCCGGACATTAAAATATTGGAATTCGCCATGTCAGCCTTCTTTCCTGGAAATCATGACGATTTGAGAATCCCCAGTCTGCGCATCCATTCTTCGGCCAGTTTTGGCCAAGAACTCACGGCCAGGTTTGACTTGCGCAATCCATATCCATGCCCGCCCTTGGCAAACAGGTGCATTTCCGCCGGAACTTTTGCCTCTTTGAGCGCCAGATAATAGAACAGGGAATTCTCGACATGAATGGGGTCATCCTCGGTCTGGATCAGAAACGTGGGCGGTGTGTTGGAGGTCACAATTATTTCCGGTGCCAGCTTGGGCCCCTCTTTTTGGACCAAACGACCGGGATAAATCAGCATGGCGAAATCCGGCCTGCAACTCATTTGGTCTGCTTGGTCCACTGGCGAATAAGTGCGCTGCTCAAACCGCGTGCTGGCCAGCGCCGCGAGATTGCCTCCGGCTGAAAATCCAATCATGCCAATGCGGTTGGGGTCAATATGCCATTGGGGCGCATGGAAACGCATCAGGCCCAAAGCCCGTTGTGCATCCTGCAATGGCGCGACGTAGGGTAACTGTCCTTTGCGGGGAGGCACCCGGTATTTGAGCAACACCCCTGTCACTCCGATGGAATTGAGCCATTGGCATACTTCGGTTCCCTCAAGATCAATCGCCAGAATTCCGTAGCCCCCACCCGGACAGACCAGCACGGCCGCGCCACTGTTCTTATCTGAAGGTGGCCGGTAAAGCGTAATGGTGGGAACGCTGACGTTGCTGACACGCAATATCCTCTTTCCACCTACCAAACGGCCACCAAACCTGGCCGTTTCCTGTTTGACGATGTTGGTCCGGTTTTCTCCGGGCGGCGTCCGGGGCCAGAGCGCCAGCGACTCGGACGCTGCCGCAGAGGCAACAGCGAGAAATACAGCCAGGAGGACAGTTAATTTGGGCATGAGGAGAAGATTTGGCTTAAGATAATGGCGATTCGGATGACAAAATTTTTTTGCTGTCCTGGCAACGGGTCCTGTAAACGTTCATTTTTGACATTCTTAAGTGTGATGTATCAGGTTGGGAAACCGCCTAACGGGGCTTACAAGTTGCCAAATGCCCCGGATCTCGGCGGCCCTAAAGTCAGAGATTGTTCGATCTGAACTGCATTTGTAATGACGTTAACGGAATCGCCTCCAACCATGATTTCAAGACTTCCCGCTTCAACAACGCGTTGCATCATTGCGTTGTAAAATGAAATGTCGAAGGGCGTGAGTGCGAAACTTACCGTCTTGGATTGGCCGGGATTTAGTTCCACTCTCTGAAAACCCACCAATTGTTGCACCGGCCTGGTGACGGAAGCAAACGGCTGACGAATGTAAAGCTGCGCAATTTCGACGCCACCGCGCTTGCCTGTGTTCTTAACGTTGACGGCAACGTGGAACTCATCTTTGATCTGCGGGTCATGCCGAACTTCGAGATTGGAAAATTCAAAGGTGGTATAGCTTAACCCGAATCCGAAAGGATAAAGCGGCGTCCAGGGAATATCCTGGTATTTGGAGGTGAAGCGCAAAGTGGAGGGCGGCCGGCCGGTGTTCATGTGGTCATAATACATCGGGATCTGGCCGACGCTTCTGGGGAAGGTGACGGTAAGTTTGCCGCTGGGATTGTAATCACCGAACAGCACGTCTGCGATCGCATTTCCGGCTTCTGTCCCGAGGAACCAGGACTCCACAATTGACGGGACGTGTTGAGTTTCCCAATCAATAGTCAAGGGCCTGCCGTTCATCAGGACTTCAATGACGGGTTTGCCGAGCCGTGACACTTCCTGCACCAACTTTTCCTGCGCTTCCGGAACATCCAGCGAAGACCGGGAGGCCGCCTCACCGGTCCAACCTGCCTTTTCGCCAACCGCCATAATTACCACATCCGCCGCTCGTGCCGCCGCCAACGCGTTGGACAGACTGCTGTCGGATATGTTCGTTATTCCACTTCCCTCCGCATACCAGACCCTCGTTGATGGCGACACCTTGGACTTTATGCCTTGCAGCAAGGTAACCACCGGACCCGGCGTTCCTTTGCCCTGCCAACAGCCCAGCATATCCGGCTTGCGGTTGGCCAACGGCCCGATCACCGCAATGGACTTGATGGTTTTATCAAGCGGAAGCAAGCTTCCTTCGTTTTTCAGGAGGACAATTGACTGGCAAGCCGCTTCCCGGGCGGCTTGCCGGTATTCCGGGAGCAGGAGCGCCGATTTCGCCTTGCCCAAGTCAACGTACGGATGTTCGAACAGACCGATTTCAAATTTTATCCGCAGGATGCGGCGGACGGAGTCGTCCACCATTGACATGGGAATCCTGCCATCGCGGCCCAAGCCGACCAAATAATCGCGGTAAGTGTCGAACGCCATGTCAAGGCCCGCACTAACAGCTTTGAAGGCCGCTTCTCGCGAATCACTCGCGATCCCTTGATTGACCAGCTCGGCGTCAGCGTTCGCGTCTGCCCTGATCAAGCCTTTGAATCCCCACTCACCCTTTAAAATTGTCCGGATGGTGAATGGATTCGCGGTGGCGGGAATGCCGTTGAGGTCGTTAAACGCGCTCATCACTGTCCCAGCCCCGGTATCCACCGCCGCTTTGAATGGTGGAAGATATATTTCGCGAAGGGTGCGTTCTGGTATTTCCGTGGTATTATAGTCGCGTCCACCTTCCGCCGCACCGTAGCCGACAAAATGTTTGACGCAAGCCACGAGCTTGGTGTCGGGGCCGAGCTGCGGACCTTGATAACCTTCGACCAGCGCCCTGGCCATCGCCATGCCCAGATACGGATCTTCGCCCGCCCCCTCGGCAATTCTTCCCCAACGGGGATCGCGGGCTATGTCCACCATTGGGGACATCGTCCAGCGAATGCCTTCGGCCGAGGCTTCCTGGGCGGCTATCGAGGCGCAATGCCGGACCAGCTCCGGATTCCAGGTGCATGCTTGCGCCAGCGGAATGGGGAAAATCGTCGAGTATCCGTGAATCACATCCAGCCCGAACAGAAGAGGGATCCCGAGCCGTGACCCCTGGACCGCCGCCCTTTGCAGCCGCTCAATTTCTTCGGCGGGGGCCGTCACGCCGACAAAGGCGCCAACCGATCCTGCTTTCGCACGCGACTCAGCGTCCGCGGCGCGGGTGCTGGCCATGCACATTTGCCCGACCTTCTCATCGAGGGTCATTTGCTCTAGCAAATCATCCACTCGCTTTTCAATGGGAAGATTGGGATTAAGATAATCTCGTGAAACTTGCGGTTGTGCGCACATGGAGATCGGTATCCCCAGTAAAAGCATCAATCCAAAGGCTGTGAAACAGAGCCGGGCGTGGCGTAGATGTTTCATAGGAATTATTGTCATTGCTGTTGGTGATTTGAAGACAGGGTTCGTGACTTGCTTTGAAGATGATCGGGGTTCGTCGGCCGGAATTAGTCTGGCATGAGATGTTCCTGCATCCTTATGGTTCGCGTCAATTTGACATCTGCGCTTGAGGCACCAATTTGAATTGCGTATTTCCCAGCCGTTACGTGCCAGGCTTTGTGTTGAACATCGTAAAAGGCGAAATCTTCTGGATTCAGACTAAACGATATCCTTGTCGTCTGCCCGGGTTTCAAAAAGACTCTTTGAAACCCTTTAAGTTCCCGCACGGGCCGCTCGATGGTGGGTTGTTCAGAATGGACGTAAAGCTGCACTGTATCAGCGCCGGCACGTTCACCGGCATTTTTGACATTTACATTTGCGATCACGCATTCATTTGATTTGATCACGCTCAAATCCGAATACTTAAACCGGGTGTAGCTCAAGCCGTAACCAAACGGAAACAGTGGCTCCACGTGCTTGGTGAGGTAATATCTGTATCCGACAAAAACACCTTCCTTGTAATCCACGGTATTTTTATCCTCTGTGCCCAGTGCGTGCGACGGGCTGTCTGCCAGTCTTTTGGGCCAGGTGAAGGGCAATTTTCCGGACGGATTGATATCTCCAAACAACGCCTTGGCTACGGCTGTCCCGGCGCGGCTTCCGCTATACCACGCTTCCAGAACGGCGGGGACATGATTCAGCCAGCCACTGATTTTCAGCGGTGAACCGTTAATCAAAACGACGACCGTCTTTGGATTTAGCTTGCTGATGTGATTGATGATGTCCTCCTGCCATTGGGGAAAGTCCATGTTCAGCCGGTCGCGTCCTTCCGCATCCAGGCTGTGATCAATGCCCCCCACGAAAATGACCGCGTCGGCCGCCTTTACTTTCTGGTCGAGATGGTCAGCCTCCGCCTTCTCCATTCCGGAAGGTCTCGGCATGGCCCAGTCCAAGCTGAGATAGGCATCGCCCTTGCCCTTTTGATAGACCAGTTTGAGATAGCATGGTTTCCCCTGCACCATCTGCAGTATGGCGGTGGCTTCACCGATGCCTCTGGTCTTGTCCGTCACCGCCACGGGCGCACCGCCGGTCCGACCGGTGAACAACAGGGCGTGATTGTCGGTCTTGATGCGAATGGTATAGGTTCCCGTCACCGGCGGATTGATGGTGGTGGTAAACACAGCGCTGAAATGTTCCGGGTTGATCTTGCTGACGTCCGGCGATTTCATTTCCCAGTTGAAATCCACATTCGGCTCGACCCGCGTAATAGCCGGGTTGCCGGAAATATCGCCGTTGTAGTATTTGGCGATAAATCCTGTCTGGCCGTCGTCCGTGCGCAGATATTCTTCTGCAATCGGCTCAAATCCTCCCAGGACACCTCTGGAAATGGATTCCACCTCAATCCCGGCGCCGGCGAGGTTTCGGATGCCGTGCAGCACGGTCACTTCATCCGGCGAGTTCACCCACGAACTGCCTCCCAGACCCGCCACGCAAAACCTTTGGTTGGCATTGGGACCGAGAACCAAAATCTTTTTAATGCTTTTACGATTCAAGGGCAGCGTTTGATGTTCGTTCTTGAGCAATACGAGCCCTTCTTCCGCGGCTTTCAAGGCAAGGATTTCATGACTCGCAAGGTCCACCGGCCCTTGAGGTTTGATTCCGCCAGGATCCAAATGCCCCGTCCAAACCATCACGCGCAGGATTCTTCGCACCTTGTCATCAATGACGGACTCGGGAATCTCGCCCGACTTCACTGCCTCCAGCAACGGTCTGCCAAACAGCGATGTCGCGGGCTTGGGCTGGTTGGAAACGTCCAGACCTGCCAAAGCGGCCTTTTTGGTTGATCGCGTCCCAATGCCGTCGGTCAAAACGAAACCCTGGAAGCCCCATGTGTTTTTCAGCATGTCGGTGAGCAGGAAGTGGCTGTCGCTGCAAAAGTCGCCATTCAGTCCATTGGCAGCCGTCATCACTCCCAAGGCATGTCCATCTTCCACGGCGGCTTTGAATGCCGGGAAGTAGATTTCGTGCAACGTCCGGTCATCCACCATGGACATGTAATTATCACGGTTCCAGTCCCGGTTGTTGCAAACGAAATGCTTGACGGCGGCCGAAACGTGCTGGCTCTGCAAACCTTGCACAAAGGCCACGGCCAGTTTGGCGTCCAGGAAGGGATCTTCGGTGTAATATTCAAAAAAGCGTCCGCCCAGGGGATCCCGTTCAATGTTGACGGCCGGCCCGTATAACATGGCGATGCCCTTGGCCCGGCACTCTTCACCCATGGCGGTCGCTTCCTCTTTGAGAAGCGCAGGATCAAAGGAGGCTCCCATGCTGAGGCCGCAGGGAAAGCCAACCGGTCCGTGCGGCCCGCGTGGGCCATCCGAGGAGATCATGATCGGAATCCCCAATCTGGGAACGCCGTTGAATCTTGTAGGGCCGGCCACCTGCAGCAGTCTGAGTTTTTCCTCCAGCGTCAAGCGATGCATCAAGTCGTCCACCCGCGCCGCCACGGGTTGTTTGGGGTCCTTCCAGATTTCAGGTGTGCCTGCATCCGTTGCCTTGGACGGATGGGTGGTGTTGGCAGGCGCATCAGTTTGATCTGCTTCCCCGGCGGGAACAACAGCCAGAGCAACGAGGGAAACCAAACCTGCCACCACCCAGCGGATAAATTTGGAGTTAAATCGGCTTTTCATGTTCATGGCGTAATTGTTCATTCCACGTAACGAAACGGCACCTGCAGTCGAATGTCGTCGGAAGCCCCTCCGATCAGCAGATTGTATTTGCCGGGATTGACCGCATATTCATGGAGCGCCGTGTTCCAAGCGCGGAATCGCGCGGCGGGAATTGCCAGCTTTACCGTCGCGGTTTCCCCTTTCGCCAGATGAATCCGCTCGAAACCGCACAGCTGCATTTGCGGTTGAGGCCACCGGGCATGGGCAGCTTGGAAATAGACCTGCACCACTTCATCCCCATCGCGCGGGCCGGAATTTTTCAACGTAAAGGAAAGGTTCGCAGAATCGCCTGCATGGAGATTGGCAAATTCCAGCTTGGCGTCGGAATAATGGAATTTGGTGTAACTCAATCCGTGGCCGAATGCGAACAAAGGCTTGCCGTTGAAATAACGGTAAGTGCGATTGGACATGGAGTAATCGTCAAACGGCGGGAGGTCAGATGTTGCGCGGTAGAATGTCACCGGCAGGCGTCCAGCGGGATTCACAGTGCCAAATAACACTTCCGCCACCGCAATACCGCCCTCTTCACCCGGATACCACGCCTGTAAAATCGCCGGCAGGTGCTCCTCCTCCCAAGGCATCGCAATGGCGCTGCCGCTGCAATTGATGAATACTATCGGCTTGCCCGTCTTGCGCAGTTCTTTGAGCAAGGTCTCCTGCACTGGCGGCAGTTCGATCCGCGTGCGGTCGCCGAAATCAAAACCCTGGCACACCTCGCGATGCTCCTCTGTTTCCAAGGTGGAATCCAAACCGCCAACGTAAATGACCACATCCGCCAGTTTAGCTGCTGCAATGGCGCTCGCCGTCATTTCCGGTGTTGGGCGGTTGGAGTTATTTATTTTCAAGGCCAGCGGGCAACCGGGAGAAGAACTGACGACGATGTTGGTTCCCGCCAATTGCCTGATCCCTTGGAGAAAGGTTACCGACTTTGACGGCCTGCCATTGTAGTTGCCCAGGAGCATAGGGGCCGAATCGGCGTTGAATCCGATGACCGCGATGCGTTTGACTTTGGCGCGGTCGAGTGGCAGCAATCCGTTGTTTTTTAGCAAGACGATGGATTCTTCCGCCACTTTCAGGGCCAATGCCCGGTTTTCTGGCGAGTCGTTCTGAGCCATGGTTATGCCGGACCAGGGCACCATGGTCGGCGGATCAAAAAGTCCGAGCCGGAACCGGGCGGCCAGGGTCTGGCTGATCGCCGCGTCAATCTGCTGTTCCGTGAGCAAATGTTGTTGAAGCAAACGGCCCAGAACCTTGTAGTCAAGGTGCGGGTAATGCCCTTGGGGGCCGGTCGTGATAGAGCCTGAGAACAAATCACATCCCGCCTTGACGGCAGCAGTAGCCGCGGTTTCGGCTGAACCCGTATATTTATGCCGCGCATAGATGTCCGCAATGGCACCGCCATCTGAAACCACGAAACCGCCGAACTCCCATTGATGGAGTAATTGGGTGAGCAGGAAAGGATTGGCGCAATCCGGGATGCCATCCAAGGCACTGTAGGCACCCATGAGCGAACCGACATGGCCTTGCCGCACTGCAGCCTCGAAGGCAGGCAGATATGTGTCGTAGAGATCGGTCTCGGAAGGCACGACATTGAACTCATGCCGCAATTGTTCCGGGCCACTGTGGACCGCATAATGTTTGGCACATGCCAGAGCTTTGACATATTTTGGATTATCCCCCTGCAAACCACGGATGAATGCCACTCCAAATTGTGCCGTCAGGAAAGGATCCTCGCCGTAAGTTTCCTGCCCGCGCCCCCAGCGCGGATCGCGCACGATGTTAATATTCGGCGCGTAAAAGCTGATGCCTTCGTGCATCACGCAGTTGCCGTCGTGAGTGCGGGTGTAGTCATTGAAATGCGCCCGGGCTTCGGTGGCGATGACGTCCGCCTCGCTCTGGATCAAAGGTGGGTCCCAGGTTGCCGCCATCCCAATTACCTGTGGAAAAACCGTGCTGAAGCCAATCCGCGCGCAAACGCCATGATTGCCTTCATTCCGATAACTGTAGGCAGGGAGGCCCAAGCGGGGAACGGCAGCGGCGTCCGCCAGCAATTGAGAAGCCTTTTCGGCCAGCGACATCCGGCGCACCAGATCTTGAACCCGAGCGTCCGTGGGTTGCGCAGGGTCTTTCCAGATTTCAGGACCGGCTACCTGCGGTATTCTTAAGGCGGCGGGATCTTCGGCCCCGATTATACTAAATGCATCGTCTGCCTTCGTGGCAACTGCGAGCAAGGAACCGAGGCAAATCAGGACGAATGGGAGGTGGATGGTTCTTTTTAACATTTATCTCACAATTGACTTCTGTCAGGGCTGGCCGCGCAATTTTTTTGGGCATTTACTGGTTGATTCAGTTTCACGGAAGGGCTCAATAGGCAGAGATTAGGCTTGGAATGACGAGCGTCCACCTCCCGCGCCAAGCAACTTCCCATGCTGGTCGCCCGGCTGCATCTCCCTGCTACTGTGGCGGACGGCAGCAGCCCGCCAAAGTCCGAGTGAAGAACCGTAAAAAGGTTGGTGTTCACACTTCGTTTCAAAATGGGTTAATCACCCCGTTTGTTTGCCTGATGAATCCGGAGCAGCCAGCACGCATTCATCTGCCTTCAAAGTTTGCGAAGGCTTGGGGGATTCTGCCGCGCCCGTGCCGTGAGCACCGGCCTCCTCCACGGCCCGGCGTTCACAACTCATTGCCTCGGCCACTTCACCAAAACTGCGGCGTTTGGCCGGGCTCAGGAGACTTACGATCACAAGCATCACCGCACCTGCCAAAATCGCCGGCAGGGTTGGATTATCCCAAAATTTCATCACCACCAGCGAGACGACCGGAGTTGTCACGAGCGCTGCGAGCGCCCCCTGCCAGGTCGCGCGCGGCCAGAAACGGCCTAAAAGGATGATTACTCCCAGTCCGCTCATCGTCAGTGGCAGGAACTTGATGACGAATCCCACAATGCTTCCAGTAAATAATCCCATTGTGGTAGAAACTAAAAACACGCAAAGGAGAGACCATCGCACCACCAAAACCGGTCGTTCCGGGTATCTGCCGGTGAACAAAGGATAAAGGTGCCGCACATAGAACGTGCCCGCAGCAACCGCAGTGGCATTGGCGGCAGAGGACATCCCGGACACCATCGCCACGACCACGAACGCGGCCAGCCAGGGTGGCAACACGTTCATGACGAGCCACGGCAGCGCCTGATCCGGCACCGGCAGATGGGGGTTGAGCCGGAATGCATACATGCCCGTGATGCCAATGGCGATCGAGAAGATCATCACCACCAAGCCGGACACGACCATGCTCCACTTTGCCCCAACTTCGGTACGAGCGCTATACATCGTCTGTCGCCGACCAGGATCGGCAATGACGCTGCTAATCAACACCAGGATCAGGTTCAAAACCTTCCAACCACCCAGAGAACTTGCACCCAAAAACGAAAAGTAATTGCCTGGCACCGCATGACGCAACCCTGCCAACCCGCCCGAGTCAGCCAGAGCTGCGTGAATAAGGCAGCCAAAACCGCCGAACAAAATCATTGTTTGCAAGACATCGGTATAGACCACTGCCTTCAGTCCCCCTGGAATCGAAATCACCGCTTTTGCGAAGCCTGCAAGCACCACGCAAACTTTCGGCGGCAGTCCGGTCACTGCTCCCACGACCGCCGCGCCACCCATGATCTGGACCGTCAGCCAACACACCTGCGATAGGAAAACCGTAAAGCTGGAAAACTGCATGACCACCCGGCTGCCGTCGTAATAGCAAGCTACTTCTTCGCTCAAAGTCATGAATTTGTAACGGCGCATCCTGGCAAAAAACCATCCCGCCAGAAACGTTCCCAAGCCCAGCCCCACCGGGTAGGTGCAGCCTCCCCAGCCATGCTGATAAGCCAGACTCGATCCACCGATGATGACTCCTGTTCCAATGCAGGTGCCTACGATGGTGCCGATCAATACCCAAATGGGAAGGCCGCGCCCTGCCACAATATAATCCGCTGGTTTTCGAACCCGGCGCACCATGAAGAGCGAAACTGCCGTCGTAATAACGACATACAAAACCAGTCCGATAGCGATGGCAAGCCGCGTTTCCATCTTAAATCTCCTGCATGCAGGGCGCGCCCGCCCACCGCTTCAAAAACACGGCGTCATGGTTGGGCGCCACGGCGACATGATGCGGCATTCCGGCGTGGCAGAAATCCTCAAACCATTCGCGCGGATCATCGTTTCGTTCCAAAAGCCGATTTGTTGCCTTCAGGTGCCGCATTGGCTTGGCCGTTTTGCTCCCGCATGGAGTTAGAAGGTGTTTACCGTCGCAGCGCCAGAGACGACGCACAGTCGCAGGCATGTTGGCCGACAGTCTTACATTAATCGTAGCCGGCAGGTTGATGTTCAAATGTTTCACAATTTGCGGACCGCCCGCTCTGCTGTAGAACTTGCACGTCGCTATGGTCCAGCACGGAAAAACGTCGTCTGCCGACTTCTCGCCCGGCTTGAAAAGCTCCAGGGCCATCCGCCACCGCAAGCCACGAAGGCGTGTCTCCTTCTGCTTGCCCCAATCTGTATCGAATCGCGGACGGCGACGACCTGGAAGCAAATTTCCAGCCTTGAGGAGATGTTGGCCTTTGCTCATGCTGACGAGGGACCATGAATTGAACGGATCAATTCGTCAATCTGTTCCTCTGACGCGCTGCTATCCGACAATTTTCCAGTGTCATGCAATTCCCACTCTTCGATGTGCGCTACGGTTTGGCAGTGGTGCAATAGCGTCAGTGGACCAAGACTTTCCAGTTCAACCATTTTCCCATTGGAAAAGACCTCAAAATTACACCCCATGTCGGGGTATGCGGCTGAAGGGTTCCAAGGATAGCGTTTAAGGAAAAACACGCCGCCAAGAAGGTATCCGGACCAGCCCAACTGGTGGGCTAACCCGATTTTGGTGGGCGCACCCGCAGGGTCTTGCCGCAGCAGCAAATACTTTCGCCCGAAGCACCAGCGGGGATCTCTCATATCAGTGTAAGGCCAGAGCACGAGACTGCGATTGGGCAGGAGGTCTTGCGGATGTTTCCCCATCTCGGGATGGGGCACGACGGCAATTCCACCGGGGGCCATGACGGTCAACGCCCAAGGAGCCAGCCGGGCGGGCGATGGTTCCAAGCGGGTGACGCGATGGACAATGGTAACGCCGGTGCCGACTGGGTCCAACGAGATGTCCAGTTCCTTTTGAAGGCCATTGGTGGTTTCCGGCAAAGGCCGCAGTCTGGCATGCAAAGCGCCCAAACGCTCCCAGGCAACCGGCGCGTTGTCAGGAAAATACGTCTTTACCTTGTCCTCCGGCGCGATCCACAATCGGTGACCACCTCGATTCCTCCAAGTCGGTTCGCCGGCTGTGCCGGATTGATTTTCGAATATTTTGAGCGGATTAATGCCACCACACTTCCGGTAAACGAGAATGCGCGGTCCGACTTCCAGTGTCACAATCAATTCTACCGTGCCATTGCACAACCGAAGATTGTTCTGCCAACCGTTGAAGACGACGGTCTCAATACCCGCCGTGAGGAGGCCCTCTTTGGAAACTACCGAGGACATATTCTATGCAATTTCTGTGGGATCAAGGGTTGGTTCCGAGTGGAAAATGGATGACGCTGCATTTATGGTATCAAATAAGGTTTGAGTGCGTCACGCCAGATATCGTAACCCGCTGCATTCATGTGCAACCGCCCCTTGTCGTAAATGCCTGGCAATGGCTTTCCGTCAGGTCCAAGCATCAGCTTAAAAGCATCAACGAATCCGATATTGTGCCGGTTGCAGTAATTGGCGATAAGATCATTGACCCTTTTGAATCTGGCCGTATCCGCCCAGCGACTGGGGCTGGGCGGCAGGGAGATGAAAACGAGCTTTGCTTTCGGCAGTGCCTGATGAAGCTTCTTCATCAAGGCAACGAAATCACCGAACACAAATTCCGACCGCAACCCAAAAAAGACATCGTTGCCACCGGCGTAAATCACGACCTCACGCGGCGCGTAGGGGATGATGATGCGATCCGCATAATAATAGACGTCCGCCAGCCATGCGCCACCAAAGCCTCGATCGATGACCTGCATGTTCGGGAAATCAGTGGCGAGTCTCGGCGCCCATTTTCTGATGTAAGACGCGCCGGTGAAAACTATGCAGCCAGGCGGCGGCGGATTAGTCGCATCCGATCTCTCATAAGCCGCAATTTCATTCTCCCATCTGGAAGGGTTATGCATGGCCAGCGAATTGGGGGGCGCTGCAGCGCAGCCCGCACAGACGAACCAGCCGGCAACCCCCACCGGAACGATTAAAATTAGAAATGCCTTCGTCATTTTTATAATTTTCATCCTCATCATGTTCTATTGTTTTTGCTCGTGAACCAGACCGCCTCTCTTTTGGCGAAGCTACCGCAATTCTTCACCACCTGGCTTTCAAGGGCTGCGCTGGCATTTTGACATCCGCTGCCACGACTTGCGCCTTCACCTCCTGCTGAACGCGGCGCCGCGCGATGTCAAAATATTGTTCACCATAGCGTAGGCAAACCAGTCCCCCCGGGGTTCACGAAGCAGCAATACAGACCCCGATGGCTTTGTGAGCAGCCCACCCGCGTTCGCCGGGATTGCGACTCCAAGATATCGGTGACGGTCCGCTCGCATGGACTGACGTTTGATCAGTAACATCGGCCGCCAATTATCGCAGGCAATTTAGCAATGTAAAGCATTTATTTTTATTGTGGAATAAATCTCGGTTTTCAATATCTGGTTATTTTTGCGCTCCTTGGGTGTGAGAGCCAAGAGGAAGTCCACGCCTCAAAGTGTGGGCGCAATACTATCCAGTTGAAAACCAGTTACTTATTATTCGCCTCAGAACGGTGGCCCTTTTTGAAAGCCCCTGGGGATTTGGCCATGCCAGCCTTCGGTGCGAAAGACAGAAGTAATTTCCGTTATGATTGGCCCCAAAACTGGGGATCGGTTGGGATGGATTCTCAGAATTCTTTGTTGGAGGCTATTTCCAGATCTTAAATAGTTCCAGGACTTGATGTTTTGGTCTTGTACGAATTCAGAGTCGCTCATTTTCGTCTATGATGTGATACGCGGTGCTGCCGGCTCTACCGCCACGTGTTGAGGCGCTGACTTATTAAAACGCAAGGAATCTGCGGTTGACATTGTTTATTTTTTGACGAAAATAAGTTAGCCAAAAGACCGCTGTCGATGCGGGGCGATTCGGAACATGCAGCTTTCAAGCAAATCAAGACGGGACGGTCAGAATGGCCGACGGGTGACTCGGCACAAACATCTGACAGTGGCCAACCTCGAAGCCGATATTCTGCTCAGGGTACGCGCTCGTCAGGATCTGTCCCGTGTCGAGTTAGCGGGTCAACTCAAGCTCGCGCCATCGACGGTTGGGGCCTACGTCGACCGGCTGATCGCCGAAGGTTTTCTAGTCGAATGGCAAAGATCCGAGCGCAACCACGGCCGGCCTCCAACTTTCCTCGCGTTGAATCCAACAGGCGGTTCCTTTATTGGAGTTGATTTTGACGCGCAAAAGCTTTCAGCTGCGATTGTGGATTTTTCTCAAAAGCCCATTCGCCAGATCCAGAGAGAGATCGTCGCATCCGATTCGGTTTCTCAAATTATCGACAAAATTGAAGATATTATCGAAGAGTTGGCTGATGGGCAAATCAAAGGGGTTCTTGGCATCGGCATCGGTGTGCCCGGGACTGTGGATTCCTATCGCCAGATAGCTCTCTCCTACACCCATATCCCCGGCTGGACCAACATCCCGCTCGGAGAATTGATATCCAAGCGGTTCAAGGTGGACGTGTTTTTGGAAAACAACATCCGCTCGATGGCCTTGGCGGAACTCTGGTTCGGACAGGGACGCGGAGTGGAGAATTTCCTGTGTCTGGGTATCCGTACCGGCATCGCCGCTGGTGTCATCGCTCAGAATGAACTCCTCCATGGCGAAAATAATCTTGCGGGTGAAATTCGGGGATGGCTTTGCCCAGCCGGCCCAATACAGATGCAAGCCGGGGCCGGCAGTCCCTCTGAGTCGTGGTCCTGCGCTAAATTGCAGGCGTTGGAGGAGATTGTATCTGTACCCGCAATTTTGAATGCCGTGCGCAGGGAAATTGACAAGGGCGGTGAAACTCTTTTAAGGGGTCTCAATTCCAACTTTTCGTTTGAGGACGTGATATATGCGGGATCGAAAGGTGACCCCTGTGTGAGCGGTGTCCTTGCGCGTGTCGCGCAGACTCTCGGCTGGGTATGTTGTCAGTTAAGCGCGCTCTTCAATCCCCAAAAAATCATCTTGGCAGGTCCGTTAGTCAGCTTGGGCGCACCATTCTTGGACCTCGTGCAAGAGTCTGTAAATCAATTTTGCGCGGCCACCAGACAAGGCGTGCCGGCCATTCTTGATTCCGAATTAGGTGTTTTCAATGGTGCGTTGGGCGCCGCCGCACTCGCCTTGCACAGATGGAAGCCAAGCCGGTGAGCTTACGGGAGAGTTCCAAAACTTGAGAGATTTCTTGCGGAATTTCATCTGCGCCAGCAATACCAAGTAACATCAAGGAACCCATTCCATTGTTCAAGAGGGGATGACGTACATACCACAGGCCTGAGCCGGAAACATCGGGTCTCTTGCAGGTGTAGCCTGTTGGTTGCTGTGCTGCCATTTTCCAGAAACTTTGGGGCGTTTTTCCACATTCAACGACAGCTAAAACTGTGAGGTTTTGGCTGAATTTTTTCAGTTATTTCAAATACGCAATAAGTATTTCAATGTCTGGACAATGCTTCCAGAATAAAATATGAAAATCTCCAAGCCCTGGGCAACATATATGGATGTATCTTATTTATTATTAATATGATATGATTTGTCTAAACAAATATATGAATTTTTCGCTGGCCAATGTTGCTCAACCTATCTGTTGATATTAGAAATTACGAAAACAAAACAAACATCTTGACATCACATAATAGCTCTGTAAGAGTGAGGGGCAAATCAACCAGATGCAGCCCTTTTGTACAAAACAGGACTTACTTGGCTTCGGGGGCTGCTGCGATCGGCATGTCAACCAGATCAGGCGCCTGGATATACTTATGAAAAAGCTGATTCTCCTGATTATTTGCGCTGCCAGCCTGAGGGCATATGCGTTACCGACGTACGAGCCGTTCACCGAATATTCGAATTTGGTGGCCGCCAGCAGCGGATCGTATTCCCTGGCTACCAGCGGATTCTACGTCACCAATGGTCCGGTGGTCGAACAATGGGGCGGTGGGAGTTCGGGTTTTGGGTTGTTCTTCAAGACGACGGGAACCGATGTGCTGCTGACCAACAATCCGGGCTCGGTGTTTACCGCTACGAATCTGGCTACCATACTTCCGCCCGGTTTTCCGGGTGCTGATGGCGACATTGACATGAATGTGTATGTGCCAACCAATTCGGGAGCCAACACTGCGGGGAACAGCGCGGTGCTGAAATTTGCCCCGGATATTCCAAGACCGACCAACGGTTTCACCACCATCTACGTGTCTTACTTGATGGATTGCACCAGCAAAGGGACGACGGTGGGGTCGGGCAACGTGGGGCGGTATGCCGGTTTCCTGTCCGAGACCAATGTTTATGAAGGGACGGGATCTGGCGGGGCGTATACGACCTGGGCGAGTCTGTTTAATACATATTCTGCGACGGGTCCCAATTATGTTTCGTACGGCCAAAAGATCAACAGCCCGGCCATTACGGGTGGTGGGAATGATATCCTGGCCGCGGACAGTTCTGCGGCCAACAGTCCTTCATCGGGGAACGCCGGAGTGGGAGTGGTGTATAACACGGCGAACTTTGTGGTGGGATGTTTTCGGTTTTCGTCGAACACCAATGACACGAACACGGTTTGGGTGAATCCGCCGGTCAGCGACTTTGGCGGGCCGACGCCCTCTGCGAGCAATTTTAATTCCTATAAAATGACGACCGCCATGAGCGACGTGGGTGCGTTCTTTCTGGAAAGCCGCAGCGGTGGATCTTTGGGGGGTGTAAGTCCGACGATGATAGGGAACCTGCTGATCGGGACGACGTGGTCGTATGTGACGGGTGGGCCGGAGTTTACGAATCAGCCGGTGAATGAGAAGAGCGCGCCGGGCGGGACGGTAACGTTTACGGGGGATGCGGTGGCGGCGGGGCAGACGGTGAGTTACCGGTGGCAACATGTGGTGAACGGGGTTACCAACGATCTGAGCGACGGGGTGGGCACGGCAGGCGGTGGGGCGACGGTGAGCGGTTCGGGCAGCGACACGCTGACGCTGGCGGGAGTAACGGCGGGAGATATCGTTGGCTCCTGCCAGTTGGTGGCAACGGCAAGCGGGACAGGATTCAAGCTGGCTTCGCAACCTGTCAGCATCGTTACGGATCCCTTTGTTGATTCCAATCCGAGTAGCGTGAGTGTGAATTACGGCGGAACGGCAAGTTTTACGGCTACGGCAGAAACGGTGCAGCCGACTATGTCGTATCAATGGTATTTGGGCTCGACGCCGCTGACAGACGGTTTGCAGGCCGATGGCAGCACGGTGACGGGTTCCTCGGGAACCGTGGCCGGTCCAACGTTGACCACCACTTTGACCCTCTCCAGGGTGACTGATCAAGAACAAGGTGATTATTCGTTGCTGGTAACCAACAATGTCAACAATGCAGCTCGCTCTGCTTCCGGAACCCTGACCGTTATTGCCACCAGTCCGACGGTCATCAGCCAGTTACCGTTTGATCACACCAACCAGCTTGATTTACTGGTCGGAGCCAACCCAACCTTCTCCGTTACGGCCGACGGGGCATTGCCGATTTATTATCAATGGTTTTCAAACAACGTGGCCATTGCCGAGGCGACGAACGCCAGCTTTACCCTGAATGACGCGCAGGTTGGCAGTTCGGCAAGCTATTACTGCCTGTTGAGCAATTTTGTGGGTACAGCTTTTAGTGCCACCCAGAATGTCTCGGTTGCCTCAATAGATGCGCCGTACCCTTCATCCGTCATGGCGCTTGACCCTATTGGCTATTGGCGCCTGAACGAGGGACCTGACGATGGCAATGGAAATCAAGAGGCGATCTGCTTTGACTACGCCCAAGGCAACAACGGACTTTATACCAACGTCAGCCTCGCGCAACCGGGCTACAGCTCGGCTACGGACCCGCTGGAAACCTCCACTCTGTTTGGCACGTTTTCATCTTCCGACAGCTATGCCGGGATGATCAGTGGTGTGGACTTTTCTGCGGCAGCCGGCACAAATGCCGCCTTTACGGTAGAGGCCTGGGAAAACGGTTTGCCGGAGAGCAAGGATGCGGCGATTGTCGCCAAAGAAGCATATGGAAGCGGAGGGGAACAGTTCGTTTTGGATGTTCACAATGGTGTGTATCGCTTCTTTGTGCGGGATGCCTCTGGTGCGGCACACGCCGTAAGTTCGACCGTTTCCCCCGCCTATGGCCAATGGCATCATTTGGCCGGTGTGTGTGATGAATCGAACGGCGTCATTTCGCTTTGTGTGGACGGCATCTTGGCTGGCAGCGCCCCTCTGGCTCCCGGCAGCGGTATTCTCGCCGTGACCAATCCCATGACTATTGGCTCGCGGATGTCCGGAACCAATCCTGTTAACGATGATCAGCTCCACGGCAATGTGAATGACGTTGCGGTCTATGGTTCAGCTTTAAGTGCATCACAGGTTGCAGCCCAGTATTTTGGGGCGGGAATTGCGCCGAGTTTTGTCCAACAACCGGCACAATCCGTATCCGTAAACCAGAATGGAACATTGATTGTTCCTGCGGTTGCCACCGGCACACCTGCCCTTGGTTACCAATGGTACGACGCCAATACCAGTCTCGCTTTATCCGGACAAACCAATGACACGCTGGTGATAAGCAATATTCAAAGTAGTGACAGCTACTACTTGATGGTGACCAATTCGTATGGTTCGATCAATTCGGCGTATGTCAATGTGACGATCCTGAGCGGCGCGCCGGTAATCGTGCAGGATTTGAAACCAAGTGTGACCACTTTGGCCGGCCGCCCTTACACTTACGCCGTGAAAGTGCAAGGAACAGAACCATTCATTTACACTTGGTATAAAAACTCCAGCTCCATCGCAGGACAAGCTGGATCCTCATACACCTTCGCAGCGGCGTCTGGCGATTACGGTGTGGCCGTCAGCAATATCTATGGCGGAGTGACCAGCACGGTGTCCACAATGACAACCGTTACCGATCCAACAAACGCCTACGCCGCCGCCGTCCTGGGTATGGGCCCGGTGGGCTATTGGCCGCTCCAGGAAACGGTTGCGCCAGCAGCGGCGAACATGGAGACCAATTTGGGCACACTCGGTTCGGTTGCTACCGCCTATTATGCCGGGACCAACGCCCCGAACGTGACCTTCAGCCAGGGCGGAGCCTTGACCGCTTCAGGGGATAACGATTCGTCGGTCGGTTTTCTGGGTGGAAACAGTTCAAGTTACCTTTTTGTTCCGCTTAAATCCACTGCCATGTATCTCAAGCCGCCGCTGACGTTTGAGTGCTGGATTAATTCTTCGAGTATGACACTGGCTGATCTCATCGGCGATGCTGGCGCAAATGGTGACGGAAGCGGCACTTGGTCGGGTATCCGGATGAGCTACGATCCGGGTTATAGTGGCGGACCGACATTGACCGCTTACACCTATGCTCCGGGCAGCAGTGCCAGCAACTACAAACAGATCAATGCCTCGGGCAATTCGCTTTCGCTCGGAAATTGGAATTATTGTGTCATGACATACGATGGCGCCAATCTCCTCTTGTATGTGAACGGGGCTTTGCAGGGCAGCGGCACAACCCCAATGGCAACGAACTACTGGTCACCCCTGACCATTGGAACCGGCAGGTGGTCTAACGGGCCCACCCGCGGTTACGCTGGTTTGCTGGACGAAGCGGCGGTGTACACCAACGTCCTAACGGCAACCCAGATTACGAATCATTATCTCGCCGGCATTACTTTCGGTTCGAATTACATGCAAACGGTGATCAGTGACCAACCGCTCTTGTATTACAGGATGGACAACGCCTACGTTGCTCCAAATCCCATCGGATATCCCGCAGCCGTGAATTATGGCACGGCATCCGTGGACGGAGCCTACGATTCCGGCATCGTGCCTGGTGGCGTGCCCGGACCGGAGGTCTTTGGAAAGAATGCCGTGGCAGCGCCTATCAATGGTGTATTTTCCTGCGTGGACGCGGGCTATGATCCGGTGTTCGATCCGGCGGGCACGCAGCCATTCACCGCCATGATTTGGTTCAAGACTTATCCTTCCGACGAGCGTAATCAGACCCTCATGAGTCAGGGAAACAACTGGGCTCTAAACCTGAACACGGTGAGCACAGGAGGGCAGATTCTGTGGAATCTCGGCAACGGTTCCCAAGTAGGCTCGACCAACAACCTGAATGATGGACAGTGGCACTTTGTTGCGGGAGTCTATGACGGGACGAACAGTGACTTGTATGTGGACGGCAGGCTGCATAATCACGCGGTGACAACAGGCAGCCTGACGGGTGAACCGAACAGTGATTTGTTCCTTGGCGGCAGTGCCGACAATACGTTTGAGAAGAACTATTTTGGATCAGGATACTTTGCCGGAGCCATCGCTCAGGCGGCATATTACACAAATGCTCTTAACGCTGCGCAGATCAGCCGGATATATAATGTGGCGACGGTCCCAACAATTAACATTTCATCTTCAGGCGGGCAGTTGATCATCAACTATACCGGAACGCTGCTCTCATCCACTAACCTTGCCGGTCCCTACACACAGGTGATTGGCGCCGCAGCTTCACCCTATGTGGTTGCGCCGACCGCGAACAGCGTGTTTTATCGGACAAGCAATCCATAATCTCTTTCTTGAACGATGATCCGGGAACTATCTCCGCGAACGCGCAGTCTTGGTTTTCAAGTGGACCCATTTCCTCGATCGGGTTGCTTTGGTGAAACTTTGCGTCGGGTACTGAAAACGGAATGATGGTCATCTGCAGCGGTTGGCAGACTTTTGTTTTGGGCATGCACCCGGCCCGGCCGGAAACGTTTTGGGGACGTCGGCTGGCGAAAGAATTGGATTACAGGACCAATTCCAGACCGATTCAGCAAGATTGACCTGATACAATGCGCCGAAGAGAATTTATTCGCAACACGTCGCTGGCGGCCACCGGCCTGCTGGTGATGCCCGCGTCGGCCTGGGCGGCCGAGAAAGTGTCTGAGGCCCGTGCGGCGGGCCAGGGCAAGAATGAGGGTTTACGATTGATGAATTTGAGGTGTGAATACCGCGTCAATCCTCTGGGTATAGACGAACTTCAACCGGGATTGAGCTGGGTGATCGAAGCCCGGCGCCGAGGAGAAAAACAAATCGCCTATCAAATATTGGCCGCCTCCAGTGAGGCAAAATTGAACGGCGGTCACGCCGATTTATGGGACAGCGGAAAAGTGAATTCCAGCGATTCCCTGAATGCCATTTATGCCGGCCGCCTTCTCTGTTCCTGTGAACGGGTTTATTGGAAGGTGAGAATTTGGAACAAGGACAGCAAGGCCTCTGCATTCAGTTACCCTGCCTGGTTCGAAACCGCCCTTCTTAACCCGGGTGACTGGCAGGCTTACTGGATTCAACGCCAACACCGCCCGCTCATTTCCGAAGAGGAAGCTTTCGATGATCATCCCGCGCCGCTGTTTCGAAAAGAATTTGAACTCAAAGAAAAGGTCAGGCGTGCCCGGGTTTATGTCAGCGGCCTTGGTTATTTTGAGCTTCGTCTCAATGGTCAGCGTGTTGGAAATGACGTCTTGAATCCCGGATGGACGAGTTACGCCAAGCGAGTCCTCTACTCCACCTACGACGTGACGCAACTGCTCAAGCAGGGGAGAAACGTCCTGGGCATCATGTTGGGAAACGGTTGGTTTAAACCCCTTCCGCTGGCCTTGTGGGGACGTCTCAAACCGGGCGATTTTTTAACCACCGGCGATCCGCGTGCCATTTTACAGTTGATGGTCGAATTCGCCGATGGAACCAGTCAAATAATTGTCACCGACCAAACCTGGCGCGTGGCCGATGGACCGGTCATGCGCAACAGTGTTTATTTGGGCGAATTTTATGATGCGCGCCGGGAACGACCGGGCTGGGACGAGCCGGGATTTGACGACTCCAAATGGGATTTGGCGGTGGCTGCCACCCGGCCTTCACTGGGGCCTTTAAGAACCCAGGACGCTCCACCAATTCGGGTTACCCGTATTCTAAAGGCGGTCAAGTTGACGGAGCCGAGACCGGGCGTATTCATTTTCGATTTCGGTCAGAATTTCGCAGGTTGGGCACGGCTCCACGTGAAGGGCAAGCGAGGAACTTGTGTCCGGTTGCGCTCCGGTGAGTTGCTTTATCCTGACGGCACGCTGAATGGCATGACGGCGGTAGCAGGGCAAATTAAAGATGGGGGCAAAGATTATGTTTATGATGGCCGAGGCCGGCCCAAGACGGCGTTCCAACTCGACGAATACACTTTGAAAGGCGGAGGCAAAGAGACATATACCCCACGATTCACCTTTCATGGCTTCCGTTATGTTGAAGTTACCGGATTTCCCGGCAAACCATCGTTGGATTCGCTCGAGGGTCTGGCGCTGAACGCCGATGTCCAACAGGCCGGCAAATTTGAGTGCTCAAACGACTTGTTCAACCGGATCCAAAAGATGGTCGTCTGGACTGAATTGGCGAATCTTTTTAGCGTTCAGTCGGATTGTCCGCATCGCGAAAAGTTTGGCTACGGCGGCGATCTCGCGGTGACGAGCGAAATGGGAATGTTGAATTTCGACATGTCCAGCTTCTATGCCAAGGTCGCCCAGGACTTTGCTGATGCCCAGCGGCCCAATGGCGGATTCACGGAGACCGCACCGTTCGTCGGCATCAGTGATCAACATTTAGGTGATTCCAAACAGGTGGTCACCCTGGGTGATGGGGTGGGTCCGGTAGGGTGGGCTGTGGCGCAACCGCTCCTGGCCTGTCAATTATTCCAATATTATGGAAACCGAGGGGTAATGAGGAAACAATATGCGAAAACCAAACAGTGGATCACATTACTGCGCTCCAAAGCTACGAACAACCTTCTCGATAACGGCATCAGTGACCACGAAAGCCTCGACCCCAAACCCCGTTTTCTGACCGGCACGGCCTTCTATTACTTCAACGTCAAATTGTTCGCTCAAATCGCGCAACAGTTGGGTCATGGACAGGATGCCGCGGAGGCGAATGCTCTGGCCGAACAAATCAAGACTGCGTTCAACCACAAATTTTTGAAATCCGGCACCGGTTGTTACGACTCCGGCAGTCAGGCCTGCCAGGCCTTCGCGCTTTATTTCGGGATGGTCCCGCCAGAAGAAATTCAGCGTGCCTTGGACGTTCTTGTTCAAGACATTCAGCAGGTGCATCGGGGACATCTCAGCACTGGCATTTTTGGCACCAAATACATGCTGGCCGAATTGACGGAATTAGGGCGGGCCGATGTCGCCTGTGGAATTGTGAATCAGCGCACATTTCCGGGCTGGGGCTACATGCTGGAAAACGGTGCCACCACGCTTTGGGAGCATTGGGCGCTCGATGACCAAATCTATTCACACGATCACCCCATGTTTGGTTCGGTGGGCGAATGGTTTTTCAAGGCCTTGGCCGGGATCCAACCGGCTCCCGATGCCGTGGGTTTTGATAAAATCATCATCGCTCCGCAACCAGTCGGTGACCTGAAGTGGGTCAGGGCCAGCTATGATTCGGTGCGAGGC
>JAJXYT010000168.1 GCA_021780375.1 bacterium
TGGCCTACGCCCGGCCACGCCCCTGGCGCCCGCCGATCAGCCCGCGGCGGCGTCCGCCGAAGAACCAACGGCGCCGCCGGCGCCAAGGCCTTCAACGGTTGCCCCGGCCGGAAAAGATGCTTCCGCCATCAACCGGGCGATTGACGAAGTGCGGCGAATCGTCGAATCGCTTGAACAGGCTTTGGAGCAAATGGAGGAAGTGCAGGAATTGGTCGAACTGGCGGACCGCCAGAAATCCGCCGACGAGCGTGACATTGAATCATTGCGCCGGGCGCTGCGCAGAATGCAGTCGCCGCGCGCCCACCCGGGCGCGCCGCACGAACCCGGCGGCGGCTAGAATCCCTCAACCACCCGGGTCAGGCGATGGTTCACGTAGAGAACGTTGCGATAACCGAACAAGGGCTTGCGCCGCTTCTCAATCCGCACGGGCCATCGCTCAACGTCGCCGACCATGAAGTCGAAAACTTCATGGATCGGTTCGTTTAACAGGCGGGTGGCCCGGTGGACGGGTTTGTTATCCACGCGGATGAGCTGGGTGCCGCAGAGTTGGTTGAAATTAAATTCGACGTGGTGCTTTTCCACATCGCCGACCTCAAAAGAGAACTTCATAGGTATGTACGTCCTGGGACACGGTCTTCGGCGCAAATTCCATGCCGTTGTGGAACCAAATTGCAAACGGAGCTTTCAACGATAATGTGTGGACGAATCGAAAGGCCGGACTCGACCGGCGCAATCGCGGTTCCCGGAACTGTCCCAAAACAGTTCACCGGCGCGGCAATCCCATTCCAAATTTAACCGAGAAGATGACGCAACGCCTCCGGCTGATTCGTTGGCGGCTGACACGCCTTGCCGGCGCACAGGTAAGCGACCGCGTCGCCCCTGGCGGGCAGGGTCCGCGCGAATTCTTCGACCGCGCCTGAATTTCCCAGAACAATTTTATTCGGCTGATAGACCGAGTGCGCGGCATGCAACAATTCCTGGAAAAGCGCGGAGTTCGCATCTCCGGCAATAACGACGCGGCACGGTTCTGCGAGCCAGAAATCCACCGCGTGCAACATAAAGGGCATGGCTTGCGGGAAATTTTGCAGCCGGTGCGCGAATAATCGCAGCGTGGTTTCGGCGGGACTCCGTAAGTCTTCACGGCCGGTGGTGGCGGCAAGTTTCAGCAGCGCCAGGGCGGCCATGGAATTGCCGGACGGTTCCGCGCCGTCGTAATCGTCCTTTACCCGTAGAATCAAATCCTTCGCGCCGGCGGGGCTTTGCCAGAAACCGCCGTTTCCCGCGTCGTAAAATTTCACAATCATCGCCTCGGCGAGGGCGATGGCGAAATCCAGGTGTTTTGAGGCCAGCGTCGCCTCATAAAGTTCAAGGACGCCGGCCAGCAAAAAAGCATAACCTTCAAGTAATTGCACGTGGTCGCGTTCACCGTCGCGCCAGCGGTGAAACAGCGTTTTTGACGGCTCGTCCCACAATTTTTCCCGGATGAACGCCAGATTTTTTTCGGCCGCCGCGCGGTATTTCTCCCCGCCCAGAACGGCATAAGCGCGTGCCATCGCGCCCAGCATCAGCCCGTTCCAGGACGCGAGAATTTTATCGTCCAGATGCGGGCGGACGCGCCGGCGGCGCGCGTCGAACATTTTTTGTTTGGCAGAGGCGAGCAACTCCGAATCGGCAGGGCCGACCTGCCGGTCGGCCTGGGCGCGCGGCAGCGCGTCCCCGCCAATGGGATTGACGATGCGCAAAACGTTCTGCCCCGGCAACGGGTGCGGGTGGCTGTGGTCAACGAAGTTCCCGCTTTCCGTGATGCCGAAGCCGCGGACCGCCACAGCGAATTCCTCGGCGGTCAGCAGCTTTGAGAGTTCCTCTTTTGTCCAACAGTAAAATTTTCCCTCATGACCTTCACTGTCGGCGTCTTCGGCGGAATAGAACCCCCCCTCGGGATGCGTCATCTCGCGCAAAACATAATCCAGAATATCCCGGACGACGCCGGCAAAGGAGGTTTCCTGCGGAGGGACGCGCTCGGTGAGGTCCCAATTTCCCCTGGAGTCAGGGACCCGGGCAACTCGTCCCTCGGAAACCAGATGGGCGTCGAGGTAAAGCTGCGCGAGCTGCGCGTTGTCGTAGAGCATTTTCTCGAAGTGCGGCACGAGCCATTCGGCATCCACCGCGTAACGGGCGAATCCGCCGCCGAGTTGATCATGAATCCCGCCGGCGGCCATGCGCTCGCACGTATGCTGAACCCTCCGGACCGCCTCCTCATCGCCAAAACGTCTGGCGCAACGCAGCAAAAACAACGGAACGCTCGGTTGGGGAAATTTTGGCGCGCCGCCGAAGCCGCCGTGGCGGGAATCGTAAGCCGCCTGGAAAACCGCCGCCGCGTGGCGCAACACGTCCGCCGTCAGCAACAGGTTCGACCTGGCGGAGCCGGCGGTCGCCGCCGCGAGCCGGGCATGGATTTCGGCGGCGGAGCCCGTCAGTTCACCGCGTTGTTCCTGCCAAAGCCCGGCGATTTGCCGGAGCAATTGCAAAAACCCCGGCCGGCCCTGTCGGCCATCCGGCGGGAAATAAGTGCCGCCGAAAAACGGCTTCAAATCCGGCGTCAAAAAGACGCTCATCGGCCAGCCGCCGCCGCCGGTTGTGGCCTGGACGAACGTCATGTAAATCTTGTCCACGTCGGGGCGTTCCTCGCGGTCCACCTTGATGCTGACGAAATGTTCATTGAGAAATCGGGCGACGGTTTCATCCTCGAACGATTCGCGTTCCATGACGTGGCACCAGTGGCAGGTGGAGTAACCGAGGCTGAGAAAGATCGGCTTGTCTTCCGCGCGGGCCCGCTCAAAAGCCTCCGCGCGCCACGCGAACCAGTCCACCGGATTGCGGGCGTGCTGGAGGAGGTAAGGTGATTTCTCGCGGGCCAGCCGGTTGGGACGCTCGACAGCCATCAGGCGAAAGATACGGCGCGCCGGGGGCGGCGGCAAAATGAAAGCGCGGTCAATTTTGCGTCGTCAGCAAGGCAGGGTTGCGTTAGGTTGGCGGCATGTTATCAGCCAAACCCTGGCGGACAGAAGTCGTCATCTGGTTTTGCGCGGCGCAATTGATCAGCCTTTGTGTGGGGCTGACCCTCATCGGCGTTCTGCAAAAAGCCGGGTTCACCGCATTTCAACCGCCGGCCGGGGCCGGGGCGGTGTTGCTCGGCACGCTGGCTTTTCAAGGCATGACGTGGGGGTTGATTTTTATTTTCTTGCGGCTGCATCACGTGAACTGGCGCGATGCGTTTGGTCTGCACCGCATGGCTTTGAACCGCGCCTGGTTCCCGGCCGTGCCGGTCGTGATTGGTTTTTTGCCGGTGGCCTGGTGGTTGCAAAGCGCGGCCATGGATGCGCTCACGCATCTGGGCTGGCCGCCGGAACCCGAGACGGCGGTCAAAGTGTTGACGACGGCCCAAACCTGGTGGCTGCGCGCTTATCTGGGCGTGTTCACCGTGGCCATCGCGCCCGTGGCCGAGGAATTTATTTTTCGCGGCATGCTGTATCCGGCCCTCAAGCAAGCGGGCTGGCCGCGGCTCGCCTGGGTTGGGGTCAGCTTCCTGTTCGCGGTGATTCACTGGGATGCGGCGGCCTTCTTGCCGTTGTTCCTGCTGGCGCTGGTGTTGACGTGGCTTTATGAAAAGACCGACAGTCTGCTCGCGCCCATCACCGCTCATGCGTTCTTTAACGCCGTGAATCTCGCCCTGCTCTGCTTCTTTCAAAGTGAAATCGGATCCGGCCGGTCATGAATGAATTCGATCTCATCGCCCGGCTGACGCCGGCGCTGCCCGCCAACCCGACGGTCGTGACCGGCGCCGGAGACGATTGCGCCGTGCTCGATTTCGGCCTGCCGGACAAACTGTTTCTGTTCAAAACCGACGCGGTGGTGGAAGGCGTTCATTTTGAGAAAGACACGCCGCCGGAAAAAATCGGCCGCAAGGCGCTGGCGCGCTGCCTGAGCGACATCGCGGCCATGGCCGGAACGCCGGCGGCGGCGGTGGTGACCCTCGGCTTGCCGGAACAGTTCAAGCCGGAAACGGTTGGAAAAATTTATGAGGGGTTGAACGCCCTCGCCAAAAAACACGGCGTGGCCGTCGTGGGCGGTGAAACGACGGCCAACCCGGAGCGCATTTTTATTTCCGTCGCCCTGCTGGGGACCGTCCGCCGGGGGAAGCAAATCCTCCGTTCGACCGCCCAAGCCGGCGATGCGATTTTTGTGACCGGCGGGCTCGGTGGCTCAGCCGCCGGTGGACACCTGGATTTTGAACCGCGGCTGGCCGAAGCGCGCTGGCTGGCGGAACATGTTGCCGTCCACGCGATGATTGATTTGAGCGACGGACTGGCCGGTGATTTGCGCCACATTTTGCAGGCCAGCGGTGTCGGCGCGGAGCTTTTGAAAACCGCCATTCCCATCAGCCGGGCGGCGAAGGAAATCGCCCGCAACAATCCGCTCGCGAAAGCGCCGCTGGCCGCCGCCTTGTCCGAGGGCGAGGATTTTGAATTATTATTCACGGTGGCGGCCGGCGACGCGGTGAAACTGGCCGACGCCTGGAAAAAACATTTCCCGAAACTGAAACTGAGCTGCATCGGGAAAACGGTCGCCGGCGAAGGCATCACCCTCCGCGACAAAACCGGCGCGCAAAAACTGGACGCCCATGGCTATGAGCATTTTTCCGGGTAGCGTCGGCTGGGCGTCCCGCCGGTCGCAAACTCTGAAAATGGAGACGGGCGCGACGCCTGTCCTGTATTGATGGCTACGTTCATTTCGCACAGCCCGGCGGAGACCCAATCGCTCGGCGCATCGTGGGGGCGCAGGGCGGAGCGCGGACTGGTGATTGCGCTGTCCGGCGGCCTGGGCGCGGGCAAAACGGAACTGGTGAAGGGCATCGCGCGCGGGCTGGGCGCTGCCGGGCGGGTGCATTCGCCGACGTTTACCCTGGTGAATGAATATGCGGGGGGACGATGGCGGTTGTTTCATCTGGACCTCTACCGGCTGGAGACACCGGAACAAATCATCGCGGCGGGGCTGGAGGAATTTTTGCAGCCGGACGGCGTGACGGTCATTGAATGGGCCGAGAAAATTTACGATTTGCGATTTACGATTTGCGATTTGAAAAAGGCGCAAATCGAAATTGTGAACGAATCGGAGCGAAGGATTGTTTATGACGGTTTTGGCGCTTGAATTTTCATCGGCCCAACGCAGTGTGGCGGTGCTGGACCTGAGGGAAGGCGGCGCCTCGTCATTGCCCGAAGAAGATGGGGCACCGACAAAGCGGCGCCCTCCCGCCAGAATGGCGGAGGCCGTCGAAACCGGCGCGGGCGGCGCCAACGCGTTCCGCCTGATTGACAAGGCCCTGGCCGGGGCGGGTTTGGCGCGCGAACAAATCGAGGTCGTCGTGGTCGGACTCGGGCCCGGCTCTTATACCGGCATTCGGGTGGCCATCTCGCTGGCGCAGGGTTGGCAACTGGCGCGCGGGATAAAATTGCTGGGCATCAGCAGCGCCGACGGCCTGGCCGCGCAGGCGCAGGCGGAGAAAATGTTCGGCCGGGTCAACGTCGTGCTGGATGCGCAGCGAAACGAATTTTACCTGGCCTCGTATGAAACTTCAGCGCGCGGCTGGGAGGAGACCCGGCCATTACGGATTATGTCCCGGGCGGAAATACTGGCGCGGGCCGGCAGCGGCGAAATCTGGGTTGGCCCGGAAGTCACCCGCTGGTTGCCGCAGGGAAAAATCCTGTTCCCGTCGGCGGTGACCGCGGGCCGGCTTGCCCGGGGACGAAATGATTTTGTGAGCGGCGATCAACTGGCGCCGATTTACCTGCGGGAAACCAGTTTCGTCAAAGCAACGCCACCCCACGGGTTTTAACGGTGAGGTCATTTTCCCGGGCGCGTCCCGTTTCAGGACAGGAATCATGGGAACAAAGACCTGTGCCCGACAAACGCCGGCCAACACTTTATCAGCCCCGGTCTGGTGGCACGAAGCGTGCTCAAAAAGCCCCAAAGGTGCTTGCACCAAAAGTGCCTGGGTTTGATAGAACTATAACTGACTCGTTAGTTTGATTGATGACACATGGAAAGTTTTGGCGGTCAGGACCACGCGGGAAGCCGGCGGACGATAAACAAATACAAATGAAGCTTCGATTTATAAACGAACCCGCGTCCGTTTTGAGGGCGAAGGCGGGCGGGCCGCGCCCCGCGCAACGTGCCTTCACCCTGGTGGAGGTGATGTGTTCGGCGGCCATCGCGGCCATTATTCTGCTGGCCCTGTTTTCCGGCCTGAACTCCGGTTTCACCTTTACCCAGATGGAACGGGAAAATTTGCGCGCGACCCAGATCGCCCTGGCGCGCATGGAAGGTTTGCGATTGTATGCGTGGAGTTCCAATGAACTGTTCAACCCCCAAATGCTCCCGAATACCTTTACGGATTATTATTACCCCGCCGGCATCGGCGGTTTTTCATCCAATAACACGGTGTACACCGGGTCGGTCACCATTGCCAACGTGAACCTGATTCCCGCCGCCACTTACAGCAACAACATGCGACAGATTATTGTCAAGGTGGGCTGGCAGGACGCGTTCTATGGCCGCACGAATTATCACACGCGGACTTTCAACACCTACGTCGCCAGGTGGGGCATTCAAAATTACGTTTTCTACAAACAATGACCGAAGCTGATGAAAAAAACGTTTCCATCTGTTCCTTTTCGCACCATTCATAAATCCCGCGCCGGCTGGACGCTGGTGGAAATGATGGTGGCGCTGTTTTGCGGCATGGTCATTCTGGCTTCGCTCACGGTCATCACGGTTTTTGCTTCGAGAAGTTATCTCGCGCTTGCCAATTACCGCGATCTCGACCAAAACAGCCGCAATGCCCTCGACGTGATGAGCCGCGACATTCGCAGCATGGCGGTGGTGACCAGTTACGCGCCCAACGCCATCTCCTTGAGCAACACCGACGGCAGCACGGTCGCGTTCAATTGGAACCCCGGCACCACCACCTTCACCCGCACGTACTACAGCCCGACGAACAATACCACGACCACCACGATGTTGTTGACCAACTGTACCATCCTCGTTTTCCACGTTTACTCGCAGGTTCCCACCAACAGTTTCCAGTTCCCCGACACCAGCGCGGATGTATTTGAAACCAAGCTTATCGACGTGAGCTGGCGGTGCGCGCGCTCCATTCTCGGCTCCATCACCAATTCCGAAAGCGTCCAGACCGCCAAAATCGTCATCCGCAATCATTCTTAACCAACCTTGTTCTGCCGGAGGCTGCATGAAAACTCGTTTTCAACCATTCAAGACCAACCAGGCCAGCACGCTGCTGGCCGTCGCCCTCCTCGCCGTCATCGTCGGGGGCGCCCTGGCCAGTTATCTGCTGATTGTGAAGGATGAAACCATGCGGGGTTTCCGTTCCCAAACCTGGAACACCTCGCTGATGGCGGCCGAGGCGGGCGTGGAGGACGCTCTGGCCCTGGTCAACAAAAATGAATTCACCACCAATGTGTTTACCAATTGGATTAATACCGCGGCATCCCAAGACAATTGGAAGTTGGTTCCTTCTGCCGCCAACAGCAAGGTCTTTTCCATGACCCGCACGTTGGGCGCCGGCGCCAACTATGTCAGCACTTACACGGTCTATATCACTTGTACCGTCACTAATTTGAATAACGGGCCGATTTGGATTCCAACCATTTTATCCATCGGGACGGTTTCCAATCTGTACGGGCCGCCGGCCGTTCGCAAAGTCCTTGTGCAAACGGTGGCTGATGCGAATGTCACGGGCGGACTGATCGCCCAGACCGCCATGGATTTCAACGGCAATAACACCATGGTGGACAGTTTCGACTCGTCTGATCCACTCCATAGTGCATGGCAAACCAATCTGACTTTCAACGGAACCAATTATGGCTTTTACTCCTTTTCGAATCACACGGCCGAAGCGGTGGTGGGAACGGACGGCAGCATCATCGATGTCGGCAATGCGGACATTTATGGCTACGTGGATACCGGCCCGGGCGGGGCAGTCAGCATCCAGAAGAATGGCTCGGTCGGCGATCTTAACTGGGTACCGACGCCAGGCGTTCAAACCACTCCCACGAACCATCTCCGGGATGATATGAACGTGGTTTTCAGCGATGCAATACTCCCGACGCCGACCAACTCTTATTTTCCCGTCAATCCGACGTGGCTCCCGGTCACCTATATTCCTTCCGGCACCAATATCACCGTTACCAATTACGTGGGCACCAATGCCATCGCCAGCTCGTCCACTTATAATTACGTCATTAATAATAACCCGCTCATGCCAGGCACGCCAACGAACATGATTTATTACGAGGTGAATGCGCAGATCCCCAACCTGTTCGTCAATGCCTCCAACGTGGTTCTTTATGTTCCCAGTGGAGCCAGCTTCGGCTCACAATCCGCATTAACGCTCTGCACCAACAGCAGCATTGAGATCTATTCGGGGGACACTTTTGACACACAGAACGGGACGGTGAACAATTTCACCCAGTACGCACCTCCCTTGCGTATTTTCGGCCTTCCGGGTTGTACCGCCATCACCTTCGGAGGCAACGGCATGTTGACGGCATGGATTTATGCCCCGGAAGCCAGCGTCAACTTTAACGGCGGCGGCAGCGACAGCAAAAATACCTATGATATCGTCGGCTCTTTCCTGGTGCATGATGTTCAAGTCAACGGCCATTATAACTTTCACTTCGACGAACGGCTCAAATGGTTCCTGCCGCCTTTCCGTTACGTTGCCGACAACTGGCAGGAGGTCCACTAAATCTTGCAGCCGCAGGTCGATTAAACGGGGTGGGTAACGGGTTCGAGTTGTAAGCAGGGCATCGCTGGCATGCCCGGGCGGCGTAACGCACCGCCCCAGTGAAGTTTTTATCGAAAGAGACTTTTGAAGAATTGGAGCGCCGGTCTCCGACCCGGCACGAAACGGTGGATGTTCCCGACGCGCCGGGTCGGAGACCGGCGCTCCATCTTGCGGCCATGCGGGTTTTGCCGAGGTCTCCAAAATTTTAATCACGTTTTTCCCGCCAGGGCCTGTTCCCGTTCCAGCAAGGTGGGGTGCGAATAGTAAAATCCGCTGTACCAGGGGTGCGGCGTCAGATTGCTCAAATTCTTCTCGTTCAGCTTGCGCAACGCGCCCATCAGGGACTGCGCCTCGTTCATCACGTGCGCGGCGAAGGCATCGGCCTGGTATTCGTAACGCCGCGACCACCCATGCAGGAGCGGTGAAAACCAGAACGTGACCGTGCCCGCCAACAACCCGAACAGCAGCAGCGCCGGCGCGATGGCCGCAGGTTGCAGGCTGAAGGCTGAAGGCTGAAAGCCAAAAGCGCGGTAAAACCATTCCTGCCGCGCCAGAAGGGAAATCAAATAGAAACCAACGAGTGAGCTGACGGCCGAAAAGGCCAGCATTTTCGGGATGTGCCTCTTCCGGTAATGGCCGATTTCGTGCGCGAGCACCGCTTCCAGTTCCGGCTCGGACAGTTGCTGGACCAGCGTGTCGAACAGCACGATTTTCCGGAACCGCCCGAATCCGGTGAAGAACGCGTTCGAGTGGCGCGACCGTTTGCTGCCGTCCATCAACTGGATGCTCCGGGCGCGGAACCGGGTCCGGCGGGCCAGCGCCAGCAGCCGCTCGCGCAAACTGCCTTCCGGCAACGGCGTGAATTTGTTGAACAGCGGCAGAATCAAAACCGGCGCGAGCACCAGCATCAGGAATTGAAACGCGAGCAACGCGGCCCAGGCCCACAGCCACCAACCCGTTCCCGTCCATTCGACTGTTTTCAGGACGAGCACCAGCAGCGGGTAACCGAGCGCGGCCGCCAGCAGCAGCCCTTTCAGCCGGTCCGCCCACCAGATTTTCGGCGTCGTGGTGTTGAACCCGAATTTTTCCTCCAGCCGGAACTGTGCGAACCAGTCAAAAGGCAGGCCGGGCAGCGACAGGGCCAAACCCGCCGCAAACAGAAATGCCGCCATCCCCCACGCCGACTGGCCCAATCCCTGCGAGAAAAAGCGGAACGCCCACGGCAGAATCCCGCTGAAAAGAAAAAACAGCAGGACGATGGTGGACCAGGTGTCTTCCATGTTTCCCAACCGGCCTTTCGCCAGGGTGTAGGCGACGGATTTTTTATAGGCCGGTCCGTCGATGATGCCGCGGAAGACCGGGGGAATTTCGCCGGCGTGGGCGAGGACGTGGCGGCGATTGAGCGCGGCCAGCCCGAGTTCCGCCGCCAGCCGGGCGAGAATCAGCCCCAACGTCAACCAGAGAATGAGGTTCACAAATTGCAGTTCACGACGCCGGACCATTGGGCCTGATCCCGGTTTGTCATTTCATTCGCTACCGGCGCCCCTTTAAATTCGGTTCAGCGGATAATGCCGGTCAATCAATTTGTAATCGCGGTCATTTTCGAGAAAATTTACACCTTGCTGGATGACGATAGCGGAAATCAGACAGTCAACGGAATTTCTGACCGTGACGCCTTTGCGGCGCAGTTCGCGGTAAATCGCCGCACCAAACTCAAACGTCGTCCGGTCATCTGCCAGATAAATCAAATTTTCAAACCGCGGTTTTACGGCCATAAATTGTTTCTCGTCACGGATGCCTTGCCATACTTCCGCCAACACAAAACCGCAGCAGCAAATGTCGTCGCGGTCCTGGACACATTGCGCCAGCTTCTCCGTTTGCGCAGTTCTTCTTCCACCAAAAAAATCAATCCAGACCGTTGAATCAACGAGCAGCCTCATGGATTTCGGCTGCGACGCATCGCGTTGAGATTTCCTGTCCAGTGGATTTTTCCTTTGAGCGTGAGGAAATCCAATTGCTTTTCACGTCGCACCAACTCCTGAAGCGCGTGATGCACCAAAGCGCGCCGCGTTTTGATGCCCGTGGCCTTCAGGCCTTGCCGCACCAAATCTTCATCCAGAACAATATTCGTCCGTTTAATCACATACACACAATACCAGATTGAATTGTGTATGCAAAAAAAACTCACCACTTCAGTTCCGGCAACCGGCGGGCGACTTCCTCGGCGTTGGCGCGGCTGTTGAAGGCGCTGATGCGGAAATAGCCTTCGCCTTTCGAGCCGAAACCGCTGCCGGGCGTGATCACCACATTGGCCGCGTTCAAAATCGTGTCGAACGCCTGCCAGCTCGTGACTCCTTTTGGCGTGCGCACCCAAATGTAAGGCGCATTGACTCCGCCAAACACTTTTAAGCCGGCCTTTTTGGCGCCTTTGCGCAGCACCTCCGCGTTGCCCAGATAATGTTCGATCAGCGCGCGAATCTGCTGCCGGCCTGCCGGCGAATACAGCGCCTCCGCGCCGCGTTGGACGATGTAGCTCACGCCGTTGAATTTCGTCGTCATGCGCCGGTTCCACAGCGGATGCAGCGGCTTGAACTCGCCAGACTTCGTCTGCGCCATGAGCGTTTTGGGCACGACCGTGAACGCGCAGCGCACACCGGTGAACCCGCCGTTCTTCGAGCAACTGCGGAACTCGACGGCGCACTCGCGCGCGCCGGGAATTTCGTAAATCGAATGCGGAATGCTCGGCTCGGTGATGTAAGCCTCGTAGGCCGCGTCGAACAGAATCACGGATTTATGTTCCAGCGCGTATTTCACCCACGCTTCGAGCTGTTCGCGCGTGGCCGCCGCGCCGGTCGGATTGTTCGGCGAGCAGAGATAAATCACGTCCACGTGCCGCTTCGGCGGTTCGGGAATGAAACCGTTGGCCGGCCGGCACGGCAGATAA
>JAJXYT010000172.1 GCA_021780375.1 bacterium
GTTGATTGAGTTATTGGTGGTCATCGCGATCATAGCGATTCTGGCGGCCATGTTGTTGCCGGCGCTGGCCAAGGCCAAACAGAAGGCGCTGGCCATGCAATGTCTGGCCAGTGAGAAGCAGTTGATCACCGCGTGGATCATGTATGCGGGCGACAATAAGGATAATCTGGTGCCCAACCGGGGTCTTAACGGCGCGACTGGGGTAGGTTACGCCGGAGATCCTCGACAGCAGCCCCAACTCCAACCCGGAGGGGCAAATGCCGATTGGTGTCCGGGCGATATGCAGCCACCAAACCAGGCGTGCATTATGCCGGGCAACTTTCCGGGAGGCTCCAAATACAGTTGGTGGATCCAGGCGGGCCTGCTCTATCAGTATGTCAATAACATCAATGTTTACCACTGCCCGGCCGACCACACCGTCGTTCCCCGTGGCGGCGGGGCGTTCACCGCGCACGCCCTGCGCACCTATTCGATGAATTGCTACGTGCAGCCCATGGATGCTCCAGGTAACAACACAGCGCTATGGACTCCTCCAAGCGGTGGTCCGGTGACGGGCTGGGCATACTACACGAAGTCGGCGAACATGACGCGCCCGGGTCCGAGCAAAACGTGGGTCTTTATCGAAGAAAGTCCCTACAGCATTGACGATGGATTTTTTGCCCTGGACCCCAGAGCAACGACTACGTGGTTCAATAGTCCGGCGGTGCTGCACGGCAATGGCAGCGTGTTATCCTATGGCGACGGACATTCGGAGGTCAAGCAGTGGACGGATACTTCAATGATCAACGAAAAACCGGCGACGCCTGGCGGCAATACGGATGGTTGGCCGGCCAGTCCCTCGTCGGGGGATTTGGCCTGGTTCATTTCAGTGAGCACCGCGCGTTTTCCATAGTGGGATGCCCGAGGCCAGCGCACCCAAGCCAGTGTTCCCTCTCCTTAGCCGTAACCACGCCGCAGGAGCGCAGGCAGGTAGCGGCGACGCCTCGGCGCTCAAGGGTGAGCGCGACGCCCCCGTCGCGTTTTTTTCAGTCACTACTGTTTGGTTTGGGGTAAAACAGGTGGCGACGAGGGCGTCGCCGCCACAGCCAAGCGAGGAGGCGTCGCTTCCACCCAATCCCAACTGCATCGTTCCGGCTTGGTATTCATCCGAACGTTTCGACGCTTGGGCCACCCCCTCCGGTTCCAAAACAGGGTGAGCAGCAATTCCAGCCATGCCCGACTCAGGCCGGGTTACAACATTCGGCTTTGACTCCCGGCAGGGTCGTCAAATTTCTCCGATCAGAACGGCCAGTTGATGCCGACGGTAAAATAGACTTGCCCGCCCAGATTCAATCGCCCCATCCGGCCGCCCCCGCTGATGGTGGCATCGCTCATCGGCATAAATTGCGCGCCGGCATAAATGTCGGCGTTGTCAGTCACATGACACAACACCGTCGCGTTCACGTAGCCGCCATACACGAAATCCGTTCCCCCGATTTGCCCTGAATTGTGGACGCTGGTGCCACCGGCCGTGATCATTTCGTCATATTTGTAATCGCCCGACACCAGGCCGACGGCCGGTCCGGCGCCCAACGAGAGGCTCACGTGCTCGGTCAAATCCCAATAGAAGGTCGGTCCCAGCCTGAGAGTGTAGAGCATGACGTCCAGCGTTTGTTTGCCGGAGACGGTTTCGCTTACATTGGTGGTGCTCTGCGTAAAGGCGGTGGGAATAATGTTACCGGTTCCGCCTGCGGAACCCTGGTAAGATGGGGTGGTCGGAAAGGCAATGCCTAAGGTTGCGGTACTAAAGGTGTAAGTATTCTGGGTGAGAGTTGCCAGCGTGGTGCTGTTCTCTGAAATGTTGATGGGCAACAAATCGAAGCCGAGTTCCCAACCAACGCGGGCGTGCTTCCAGTACCACAGATTATCGCCGTAAGCCATATCGAAACCGGGAAATACCCCGCTTTCCTTCCCGCTGCTGCTAGCGGAAAAAGATGTCGTGGCGTTCATGGTCAGTGTTTGCGCGACGGGATCGTATTGTTGCGACCGATCCTTGTATCCCCAATTACTCGTAAAGCCGGGGTCTCCGTTTTGATCCGGTTTTACATAACCATTATCGTAAATCCCCTGCGACGGATTGTTCCCGGAAATACCGAACGTTCCATTCCTGCTGAAATTGGCGCTGATGTTCATCCCGACGACCGCGCCGATGCGGAAATGGCGCGTCCAGTCGTCCGTGTTCGGGGGGATTCGGAGGAAGGCGCTGGTATCGGGATTCCCGCCGAACAATTCCGGCTGGGCGGAAACTGCCGGCGCATAACTCATTAAACCCGCCAACAGGCACCACACAAACCAGATGTTGCGCGTCGCACATTGAAAGCGTAGCAGCCGATGCTTGCCGCGCCGCAGAAAAACGAAGGCGGGTAAATCGGCTCTGACTTCCCTGACGGACAGATGGAGCGGACTTACGTCCACTGCTACAGGATTGATGGCGGGGCGCAGCGGTCGCATGAGATCAGGGATTTTGGAGCACGCGATAAAAGCGCACGCCGGCATTGGTCGGCGCGCTTACCGTCGTGGGCGGACCGTAATCAATCCATTCCATGTCATTAGCCGGTGCTACAATAGATGGCGGCGCAATCATGGCGTTGGAAAATGAAACGTTGTCACTATAAACCACCGTGTAAGTCCGACCCAAGGTAGATGGCCATTCAATCAGCATATTGCCATTGGCCAGCTCGACAATCCGGCTGATGACGTTTGTACCCTTCGTCGCGGCGGGAGGAGTCCAAGCCGGCAATGGCACGGCAAATGCCCCCAATTGTAAATTCGTAAATGGAAAGGATTTTCTCGGGAAATATTGCAGCAACAAACCGACACTCTGTCCCGCCGCAAGGGGAGCGCTGTAATAAACGAAAGGATTGCCAGTGTTGGTACCGACGGCGTTGAATAGACGGTTGGTTAAACCGGTCACAACAATCCGCGCCGCGGGAACGGATGACAGGCCAGCGTTGGACACCGTGATGGACTGCTCAAGCAAGCCGGTCACGAAATTCGTGCTTTGTATGGAATTTGTCAGCGCTACCAGCGTGCCGGGGAGATAGTTCGTCACGATGATGTTGGTGCTGGCAATGTTGTTGGCCGCGTTTGTGTCCGGCACTCCCGAACCGACCGCCACGGAAAACAGCAGATTGGTGGCATTGGCCGGCTGGACCGTGAATTGCAGATTCGTGCTGCCGCCGCTGGCCAGAGTTCCCAACGGAAAGACCGAAATGATATTGCTGCCGACAGCCTGGTTCGTGGTCGGAGAAATCGAAATCACACCCGGAGGCAGGGTGTTCGTGAGCGCCACGCCCGTCGCAGCATTCGGCCCCGAGTTGGTGACCGTGACGCCGTAAGTCATCCAGTCGTTGGTGATAACGAATTGGCTCGGCCCGGTCATTGTCACGCCGAGATCCGCTTGATTCACCGCGTTGGTAACCTGGACCACGACGTTGGTGGACGCCGTATTGGTCGTGTAGGCGGAAGCAACCGTTACGAAGTTGGTGATCAACCCGATTGCCATTGGTTCGACGGTTACGGTTAGCTGGACGGGCAGGCGTGCATAGAACGGACCGAGGTCGAACAAGACCGTGTTGTTAGTGACGAAGTAAGACCCTTGGCTGTAGAGGACACTTGAGATTTGCACTGAAGCTGGAAAAGCATTGGTTACCACCGCATCGTTCAGATCGTAACTCGCGTTGGTCAAGTTGATGGTGTAAGTCAGCGAATTACCAACCAGGATGGGATTGCTCGAAGGGACAACGGACAAGATAAATTGCTGGGCGCCCGCCCGCGAACAGGCAACAATCATCGCCAGCGCGAGCAATCCCGACTTTAGAAAATAGGAGAAACCCTTCACATCAAAAATTTCCCAAGCTTATATCACCGCGAGGATGCAAAAGTTTTGCGCCGTTGGCAATCTTTTGCGCCAAATCGGCGCTTCCCGTTTGACGTTTTCGCCTCCCTTCCAAAGAATCCGCCTCATGAAATCCCTCCGCCCCCTTCTGTTGCTGGCTCCTCTGCTCCCTGGCACCCCGGCCCGGGCCGAGCTGCATGTCTGGGAAAAGGTGGAACTGACCTTTCACGCGCAGAATCATTACGTAAATCCCTGCACCAACCATCGGTCCGGAGGCGGGATTCAAGGATTACGTTCGCCTGCGCAAGAGCCAGGGTTTTTTTCGCCGAGTGAAACACATCTGACCAAGGGTTTCACCGGCTGGGCGGATGCGCTGACGGAATCGGCCACGCTGGTTTTCCCGGTTGACCGCGCTCCCGCCGCAACGCCGGATCCCGGCGACGAAATGGTTTTGGAATGCGCGCTGGCGGCGGAAGCGGATTACATTGTGAGTGGCGACAAGAAGCACCTCCTGCCCTTGCGACAATTCCGTGAAATTCCGATCGTCAGCCCATCAGACTGCTTGCGAAGGCTGGCTACCGTTAAATGAAGTCTTCAGCACGACGTCGTTGAACCGACAGCGTCTCAACACCAGTCCATCCATTACGGCAAAATCCGGTGATTAAAACACAAAAAGCAACAAGCCGCATCCGCCGCCGAACATTACGTTGCCGGCAACGAAAAAATTGAGCTTGCGTTCGTTGCGCCAAAACCGTTGAAGTTTGTATTTTAACCGGTTCAACGCCCAAGACTTGAGATGATTGAGAATGATAAACTATGAATGCTGAAATTGAGAAACTTTTGGCCGATTCCGCCCAAAACCTCCTGCAACACCAATGCAAAACGGTGCCGAAGGCACGGCTCCACCTGCCCGGACCGGATTTTGTGGACCGCATCTTCGCGCTCTCCGACCGCAATCCGCAGATGATGCGCAGCCTGCAGGCCATGTTCAACCATGGCCGGCTGGCCGGCACGGGTTACATGTCCATCCTGCCCGTGGACCAGGGGATTGAACATTCCGGCGGCGCGAGCTTCGCGAAAAATCCCGATTGCTTCGATCCCGAAAACATCGTGAAACTGGCCGTGGAAGGCGGCTGCAATGCCGTTGCCTCCACGCTCGGCGTGCTCGGCGCGGTCTCGCGCAAATACGCGCACAAGATTCCGTTCCTGGTGAAGCTCAACCACAACGAACTGCTCACCTATCCGAACAAGTTCGACCAGATTTATTTCGCGCAGGTTGAACAGGCCTGGAACATGGGCGCGGTCGCCGTGGGCGCGACGATTTATTTCGGTTCCCCCGAATCCACGCGGCAGATTGTGGAGACGAGCCTCGCCTTCAAACGCGCGCACGAACTTGGGCTGGCCACCGTGCTGTGGTGCTACCTGCGCAGCAGTGGATTCAAGACGAAGGAAAAGGATTATCATGTGAGCGCCGACCTCACCGGCCAGGCGAACCACCTCGGCGTCACCATCGAGGCCGACATCATCAAGCAGAAATTGCCGGAGAACAACGGCGGTTACAAGGCGATGGCCGCGGCCGCCGGCAGTTACGGCAAGACCGACGAGCGCGTCTATACGGAATTGACCAGCGACCATCCGATTGACCTTTGCCGGTATCAGGTGTTGAACTGCTACGCGGGCCGCGCCGGCCTCATCAACTCCGGCGGCGAATCCAAGGGCGCGGGCGACCTCGCCGCCGCGGTGAAAACCGCCGTCATCAACAAACGCGCCGGCGGCATGGGTTTGATTTCCGGCCGCAAAGCGTTTCAACGCCCGTTGAAGGAAGGCGTGAAATTGCTGAACCTGATCCAGGACGTTTATCTGGATAAAGACATCACGGTTGCCTGATGCGGTAGCGGCGCTCACAGAGCGCCCCATTCCATTTCCTCAAAGAAGGCGGCGGTCGCAGACCGCCGCTGTAATTGCAACCGAGCCGCCGTGCGGAATAATGCTCCCACGGCGGCAACGTTTTCAGATACCGTGCTTGCATCGGAGCCTGTTTCCGCCATAAAGAAGGCGGACGATGGATTGGGTCGAGCATATATCCCGGTTCTGGCCGCATCTGGCTGCGGGCTTCGATTTTCTGGCTTCCCTGCTCGCTTCCGCTCACGCCCTGCTGCATAAACGTGATTCCCGCGCCGCCACCCTCTGGCTTGGTGTCATCTGGTTGCTGCCGGTGTTCGGTCCGCTGCTTTACCTTGCGCTCGGCGTCAACCGCATCCGCCGCCGCGCCCTCCAACTCGGTGTGCATAAAACCCTCACCCGCCCGGTTCCGGAAAATCTCGGCGAAGCGGAAGACGCGGGCGCCGAACATCTGAAAATGCTCGCGCGGGTGGTGAACAGTGTCGTCACCCGGCCGTTGGTGCCCGGCAATCAAATCCAGCCGTTGGTCAACGGCGATGAAGCCTTCCCCGCCATGCTCGCCGCCATTGAATCCGCGCAAAAAACCATCTCGCTCTCGACTTACATTTTTGACAACGACCCGGCCGGGCAAAAATTTGTTGAAGCGCTGGGGCGCGCCGTCAAACGCCACGTTGAAGTGCGCGTGTTGATCGATGCCGCCGGCAGGCGCTATTCGTGGCCGCCGGTGACACGGAGATTGCACCACGCGAAAATTCCCTTCGCCCGGTTCCTGCCGGCCTCCCTGCTGACGCCCTGGCGGGCGGCCACCATTAATCTCCGCAACCATCGCAAAATCCTTATCGTGGATGGGAAAACCGCCTTCACCGGCGGCATGAACATCCGCCAGGGAAATGTGCTCGCCGACCGGCCCAAAAGTCCCGTGCAGGATTTGCAGTTCCGCGTCGAAGGCCCGGTGGTCACCCAGTTGCAGGAGGCCTTCGTCAATGATTGGGCGTTTTGCACCAAAGAAATTCTTAAAGGGAGCGAATGGCTGCCCGAGTTGGCCGATGCCGGCGGCGTCATCGCCCGGGTCATCGTGGACGGACCGGACGCGGATTTTGAAAAGGCCCGCCTGACGTTGCTGGCGGCCCTGACGGAGGCACAGATGTCCATCCAGATTGTCACCCCATACTTTCTGCCGGATCCGGCGCTGATCACGGCGCTCAATCTTGCCGCCCTGCGCGGCGTGCGGGTGGACATCGTTCTGCCGGGCAAAAACAATCTGCCGTTCGTTCATTGGGCGTCGCGCGCATTGTGGTGGCAGGTGCTCGAACGCGGCTGCCACGTCTGGCTCACCCCGCCGCCGTTCGACCATTCCAAGCTGATGATTGTGGACGGCCATTGGGTTTTGTTCGGATCCGCCAACTGGGACGCGCGCAGTCTGCGGCTGAATTTCGAGTTGAACGTCGAGTGCTACGGACGTGAGTTCGCACAACGCATGGGATTGGTGTTTGAACAAAAACTCCGGCACGCCCGCGAAGTAACCCTGGCCGAAGTGGATGGACGGCCGCTGCTGTCCAGATTGCGCGACGCCATCGCCCGGTTGTTTTCACCTTATTTATGAATCAAGAGGATTCGATAACCAGAGAATTCACATCAAGAGATAATCCCCTCACCCGGCCAGAGGCCACCCTCTCCCCGCCAAGCGGGGAGAGGGACGGGGCGAGGGCGTTTATTTTGAACAGCCAGAAGTTTGTCATGTATGAAAACGTTCGACAGTCTGACCGAACAGGAAATCCTCGCCCTGGTAATCTCGCTGGAGGAAGAGGACGCCCGCATCGGCGTGATGATCCACCGCCGGGCCTGCGGGAATTTGGCGACAAAATCGGCCGCGCGGATTCGTTTATCATCGTCTCGCCCGAATACGACAACGGCTATCCCGGCGTGCTCAAGAACGCGCTGGATTACCTGCTGCCCGAATACGAGCGCAAACCGGTCGGCATTGTGACGGTTTCCGCGGGCGGCTTTGGCGGCATCAATTGCCTGGCGCAACTGCGACTGGTGACGATTGGCATGGGCGCCTTCCCCATCCCGGAAAATCTGTCCGTTTCCCGCGTGCACGACTCTTTTCAGGAAGACGGCACGCCCAACGATGCCGCCTACGAAAAACGGGCCGCAGCCTTTCTGGATGAAGTCCTCTGGTTCACCGAAGCCATTGCCATCCGGAAGGCAAAGAGCAGGACAGGGGGTGGACCAGCTTGAAGGTAGGGACAGCGCGCTGCGCTGTCCGGACGACGCGGCGCGGCGTCCCTGCCATTAGTAAACGAGGAATTGTCGCAGTATGCTATTTTAGCCCATGAAAAAGAAAACAACAACCGCATCGGAACCGGAAGGCGCCCGGCAACGCCTGTCGGAATTGCGCCTGGCCTTGCTCAAACTGCACAAGGCGCTGGTGGATTCGGAACGGATGAGTTACGAAAAGACCATGGGTAAAATTCAGTCGCCGGGTCACTTTCTCCAACTCGTCACCAACGATCCGTGGTTCGCCTGGCTGCACCCACTTTCACAGCTCATTGTCGCCATGGACGAAGCCCTGGATGCCGAAGAACCGTTGACCGCGGCCAAGGTTGATGCCCTGGCCCATCAATCGAAGCTGCTACTGGTCGCATCGGAAAATAATGATGGATTTCCGGGTCATTATTTTGAAGCGATGCAACGCGACCCGGACGTGGTTTTTGCGCACGCGGACGTAATGAAACTGCGCAAACCGCGAAAAGGTTGAGCACCATTTCCAATTGCGGTGGGGCAGGCGTCCTCGCGAGCCGTAGCAGCGAACGTCAGTTCGCTCCATCAAAAATCCGCCCCGACGGAAGAATGAGCGGACTCACGTCCGCTGCTACTCAATAAACCAAAACTGCCGCATCCTGCGCCTGCTTCACCACATCCTGAAACTTTTCCTCCTTCGTGTTGGCCGGTTTGAGCTTATTTGCCACGTCTGGGACAGACTCCAGGAAGCTCAACAGCAGACTGCTCTTGACCGCGTAGTTCACATTCTCCGGCAACGCCCCGCTGGCCGCCAGCGCCGTGGCCGCGTCCAGTTTGGCCGACACGATGCCCACCACGTTCCCCGCCGCATTCACCAGCGCCCCGCCCGAATTGCCCGGCTGCACCGGAGCGCTGATCTGGAAAAACCGCGCGTCATCCCCCGCGCCGCTCAACGCCGCAATTTCCCCCTTGGCCAGCACGGGCGCCAACCCTTGCAGGCCCGGATCTGACTTGAATTCGGAAATGTTTGGAAACAATGAGCGGACTGACGTCCGCTGCTACGGTTTTTTCTTTTCCTCGCGCAAGGCCATTGGCGCATGGAGTTCTGCTTCCGACTTCGCGCCGGTCATGGCCTGATGCATCGTGTCCGGGCAAAGGTCAACACCGCCCGGCCATTCCACGCAGCCAAAATCGGGATTGACGGTGACGGCGTTGAAAATTTTAGCATCCAGCAATTTCAAAAACACGCCGCCGCGCCGTTCGGGTTCAACGGGAAAAATCCCGCCCACGCCGTCGTTGAAAGCAACTTTCAACCGGTATTGCGGCAGAGGTTCGGCGGAAATAATCCGAATCATGTCTTTATTCTACTCCAACGGCGCGATTTTGGAAGGCTCTTGATTCCGGCTCGCCATGTCCCAGGCCTGCCGCAGTTCGACGCGATGCAACGCCGCCCATTCGAGGACGAGCGCCCGCGCACGCCGGGTCATGTCGCCTTCCATGACTTCCAGCGTGATGATGTTGACCTTGATTTCCTCGCCCTGATAGACCGCGTGAAAATGGGGCGGCGCGTGATCGTCATAAAACATACGGATGATGATTCCGTAAAACCGGCTTAATTCTGGTATGGCGGAAGATTAATTGGTCTCAACTGTCTGACAAGGTCTTTGCAAAGGCCAGCCTTCCGTATCCCCCTGTCATCCATCTCAAAGTGATTTCACACCGCCAGCACTTCGCGGCAGGCAGACTGGAGTTTCTTCAAATTTGCCCTGGACTTCGCTTCGATGTAGCAGCGAATGAGCGGTTCAGTGCCGCTGGCGCGAAAGGCCACCCACTCGCGGTTCGGCAGGAGGAATTTGAATCCGTCGGTGGTGATGAATTTTTCCACCTTGAACGCGCCGATATTTTGCAAACCACTGCCGAGCTTCGCCAGCAACGCGTCCTTCTTCTCCGGCGCAAATGAGACGTTGATGCGGTCGGTGTAAAATTCACCAGTCTTTTTCGACAGTTCCTTCAAAATCCGGCCGAGCGATTTCTTTTCCGTCGCCACGAGTTCGGCCATAAGCAGGCAGGCGAGGATGCCGTCCTTCTCCGGCACGTGGCCTTTGACGCTCAAACCGCCGGATTCCTCGCCGCCGACAATGATCGGTTCGCTCTCCATCAGCGCGCCGATGTATTTGAAGCCGACCGGCGTCTCATAAACTTTCACGCCGAGCAATTCCGCCACGGCGTCCACCTGATGGCTCGTCGGCACGGTGCGCACCACCGCGCCCGTCCAGCCGCGGTTCTTTTTCAAATGATACAACGCCAGCGCGAGAATCTGGTTCGGCGTCAACCAGGTGCCGTCTTTGTCCACAATGCCGAACCGGTCGGCGTCGCCGTCGAGGCCGAGGCCGATTTGCGCCTTGCCGCTGCGGACGAATTTGCTGACCTCAGCCATGCCTTTGGCGTTCGGTTCCGGATGATGCCCGCCGAACAACGGATTAATTTCGTTATGGAAAACCGTGACCTTCGCTCCGACGCCTTCGAGCAATTTATCGAGGTAACCATGCCCGGTGCCGTATTCCAATTCGACCGCAACCTTGAGCTTCGCCCTTTTGAGCGCGCCAAAGTCAATGAGCTTGCGGAGTTGTTTGAAATAATCCGGCTGCGGATCAAACGTCGGGCATTGATACGTCCCGATGACCGCAGCATTGAACGACCAATTTTGCTCCTGAAGTTTTACGATGTTCCCCTCGATTTGCCCGGTCACGTCGGGCGTGGCGGGCGCGCCGTTGCTCGTGGAAAATTTCAATCCTTGATACTCCGCCGGATTGTGGCTGGCGGTCATGTTGATCCCGCCCGCCGCCTTGCGATGGCGGATGGTATGCGCAATGACCGGCGTAGGTGTGTCGCGATTGCACAGGAGTGGTTTGAGTCGGTTGGCGGCCAGGACCTCAGCAGCAGCCAGCGAAAATTCGCGGCCTAAAAACCGCGTGTCATGGCCCAATATGACAATGGGCTTGCGCCCGTGAAGTTCGGAGTTCGGAGTTCGGAGTTCGGAATTCAGATAGTCGGCGATGCCCTGGGTGGCGAGGCGGACGTTATCGAAGGTGAAGTCGCGTGCGATAATGCCGCGCCAGCCAGAAGTTCCGAATTTGATCGAATCCATAAAATTTGACCGCAGAGGCGCAAAGACGCAGAGTTAAAACTCCTCTTCCTGAACCCCGCGCCTCAGCGTCTCTGCGGTGAATCAGGACTTCCAGTCAAACGCCTTTTTCTTCAGCGCGTAAACATAACCGGCGAACAAAATCAACAGGAACGAAACCATCGAAGCCAGAATCAGATTCCGCGTGGCGTGATCGGCCAGCATCTGGCGATAAACCACCGCCCACGGATACATGAAGACCACTTCGATGTCGAACAGGATGAACAGCATGGCCACGAGATAAAATTTCACCGAGAACCGCGCGTTGCCTTCGCCGATGGGGTCCTTGCCGCATTCGTAAGCGGTGTCCTTGGCCTTGGTGCGTTTGCCGTGTTTGCCGAGCAAAACGGAAATCATGAGCGTGCCCGCGGCGAAGCCGACGGCGACGACGAGCAGCATGAGCACCGGAATGTACTGGGCCAATTGCGACGGTGGCGTCTGTTCCATGAGCGGAAATGTAGAAGGAACATAGAAAAATTCAATGCCGAAAATCTTTGACCACGGATGGA
>JAJXYT010000064.1 GCA_021780375.1 bacterium
GTTGCGAATGGGATGGTCCAAACCCGCAATTGTGGGTTTTCCAGGACCAGGAAGATCGAAAACCACAATCTGGTTCGCACCCGGTTTAAGCCACGGACCGGGCACCTGCGCCGTCTGCGTCGGGCCGATGTTCCAGAACCGGCCCAGGCAATGGCCGTTCACCCACGCCACGCCTTTTCCCCATGAACGCAAATCCAAAAAAGTGTCCCCCGGCTTCTTGACGACAACCGTCGCGCGCCAGAACGCAGGCGCGCGACATTTGTGCCGATAACGAAGGTGTGCTTTGGCGAGGCCATTTCTCCGGCCCGGCGATTGCTCGCTGCCACTCCAATCAAAATCAATGCAGGGAGGACGGGGATGCCTTCGTTTAATTTCAGGGTCGCGTTCGTGCTGCGCGCTTTTCGATTGCGGTCGGAGACCAACTGTCATACCAGCGAATCACCGGCTTGTCGTTGCGGCCAAACTCCAACGGCAACCAGACATAGCGGGAGTCCGCCAGATTCCATTTGTTCCATCGGTCGGCCATGAAAATGAAAATGTTATTATAGCCTGGCGCGCGGAAAACAAAAGTCCCCTGGGCATCAAAGGTTTTGTCAGTGTCTTCACCGATGCACGGGTTGCCCAATTCTTTCCACGGCCCGAAAATTTTGTCCGCGACCGCGCAACGTGCTGCGTTAGGATCCCACGCCGTACAACCGGAGGCGATCAAATAGTATTGCCCGTCACGCTTGAAAACCGCCGGCGCCTCCATGCTGCGTCCGATCAAAATGCGGCTGTATTTCCCGGCCGGCCGCAGGTAATCGTCAGTCAGCAAGGAAACATGCATGGTGGCGTTTTCCTCGGAAGCGTAAAAAAGATACGCCTTCCCGTCGTCATCCACGAACACCGTCAAGTCGCGGGCCATTTGACCTTTTTGAAAATCGCGCGCCACATAATTGGCTCTGCCAGGCTCCTTCTCCGTCTCAGTGGCATTAAGCGGCCAGACACCGGCGTCCGGGCGGAAACTTCCATGGTATTGAAAAGGACCCGTCGGCGCGCTGCTGACGGCCACGCCGACACACGCTTTGCTGTAGTCGGCGCTGTCAATGTGCATCCACATCACGAACTTTCTCGTTTTCAAATTGTAGATGACTTTGGGCCGCTCGACCACATTGATGGGATTCAGGTCGCCCTGCACGTCTCTTGGGGTGGCGGGCAGGACAATCCCTTCATATCTCCAGTTACAGAGGTTCGTGGAGGAATAGCACGAAACGCCCGTTACATCCACGCGCGTGCCACCCCACGACTTATTGCACGCCGGCAGAAAGGTGCGACCTCTCTTTGCTTCGCCATACCAGTAGTAAACGCCACCGTGGTAAAGAATACCGCCCCCATGTGCGTCAATTGGATTTCCCGCCGTATCGCGCCAGACTTCTCCAGGGGCAAACCTGTTTGGAAATTCGCTTACGGAGCCTTTGCCTCCCCAAACACCGGGGGTAATCAGAATTGCCAAAACCAGGATCAGTTTCAAAAAATGAACGATCCGCCGAAATCCGGCGTTATCGTAATCCTGCACGCGAACATACGACCTGGACATAAACAGCTAATGATAACGGACGACCATTGACGAAACCATTACCCGAAAGAGTAAGTCTGCTGATTTGTTGGTGAATCGTCCCGCTTGTTTGAAAGCGTTCCGGAAACAACCGCGCCGTCCACCAGCGCTCGATTGTCAATTCCGCTCGCCGGCAACATAACGGTCGCTGCAGCGTTTCCAGGGATATCCACGGAAAAAAGGCGCATACTTTGATTCCATGTTAAGGCGATTGATTGACCGGTCAATAGTCAGGAGCATCCCGTAAACAGGGCATAGCGTTGGCAAAAAAGCTCCTGTGCCCCGGAATTTTTTCAGGCTCCCAACCTGTTCAACAAACAGTTTGCCGAGGTTCAATTATCCCGACGGTTTGTTCGCCGTTCAGGGATTTTGAGATTTGAGCCGGTAGAAAACCTGAGGGCGCGCCGGATCAAGAATCACATTCAGGCTGGTCGAGTTCTGAGAACCTGAAATACCGTACCAGTGGTTCGAATCCGCCAGACTGATGGCGTTGGATTGCACGTACCAACCCAAATAACTGGAAGGCCACCCGAGCGAGAGAGTATTGCCGCTCAAGCTGAAAGTAAGATTGGTGGGATAGAGCACTTTGGCCGAAATGGAATGCTGTCCGGAACCGATATTCGTCAACGTAAGCCAGTCGTTGGACAGACTGCCGGAAACAATCGTGCCATCGAGAGTCGCTGCCGAATTCGTGGCTGGTAAAATGACCGTAGCGGTGACGTTTCCGGGGATATTCAATAACAGTTGAAAATCTCCCGCCAGATTGGTCGCCTCAACGGAGACCGGACCGCGAATCGTTGGCACGGCGCCTTGAACAAAGGACAGCGTCTGGCCAAGTTGCGGTTGGATGAGAATCCGTCCATAGCCGGCGGTCAGCGGACGCACGCCAAGGACATAACGCGGAATCAGGTTGCCGGGCGCCGCTCCCCAGGCGTGGTTCCAATCCTCATTGGACTTGTCGGCTGTGCTCCAGGCTTCGTCGGTAAGCGTGGATCCGATATTGATCATGTTCATCCAACTGCGCGTATTGTTCGTCGTCATCAGACCGAGCGCCGTGTCCGCGTCGCCGGCTTCGAACAACCCTTGCAGCAAATATTGCGCGCCGTACACCCCCGCCGGCATGGCGCCCAAGACTGCCATCCGGGAATGGATGTAATTGACAACCGCCGCCTGCCTGTTCGCCGGCACCAGGCCAAAAGCCAGGGGGAAGAAATTGGCGTCTGCGGACGAATGGCTCGTGCCCGGGCCGTCGTTGTAACTCTGCGAAAGAGCATTCCAGAATACATTATTGTAACTGGTGTAAAGCAGACCAGCACGCGCAGCAAAATTGGCCGCATCGGCACTGTGCCCGGTGACCTGTGCAATTTGCGTCATGATCGTCAAACACCGGTAATAAAAGGCGTTGATAACCGCATTGGTCGCTTCCGCCACATAACCATCGGTATTGCCGATCCCGTCTCCGGATATCCGATACCAGTCAATAATGTCTCCCGAAGCCGTGTTCCCGGTGACGGGGTAACTTTGCACCAGACCGTTGATGGGATTGGCGCGACCCGAAAGCAAGCACCGGTTCGTCAGAAAACCGTAGTACTTGGCAATCAGATACGGATCGCCGGTCTGTTGGTAATCGGCCCAGGCCACAAACACCATATGCATCGGCCATTCGGTGGGCCAGTTCAGATGGTTGGTGAGATACTCAAAACTGCAACGCGCCATCGTGAAATCATTGTTCACACCATACGAACTCAACTGATGGATGTATGTGTCCGCTTCATACGGTGTGCGTTCGCGATCGCCATCTACATAGATGCCGTCGAAAGACAAAGCTTCCATCGAGTATTTGCACAAGCTCCAAACCCGGTTCAGCGCCGTGCTCGAACTGTCAAACGTGGCGGTATGGTCGTCGAATTCGGTTTGTAGCCGCTGTTGCGTCACGTCGTTGGTGGTGAGCGTGACATTGTTGGGCACGCCCGTCAGTTCCAGATAACGGAATGGCGATACGATGCCATAAGTCCCCGTCGGCGGACTGATGCCACCAACGCTGGTGGACGATCGATTGGTATAGATGAAATCGCCGTTCTGAAGCGCGATGCTGCCGGACCGGTAACGGATAGTGGCGCCGGGGCTCGGGTTGACGCTGTTGCCATTAGCCGCCTCGCCCAGGCCAAAGTTGACCGTCGTCCCGCTGTAGTTGCCGTTGATGTGGACGGTGGCAAATCCGAACGCGTCCTTTCCAAAGTCAACCAACCAGACTCCAGGAGCGGTCTTGGTCACCAGCACCGGCGGAATGGAAACATAACGCAACGGATAACAATTGGCCGAGCCGGCGCCGGGCTGTTGATAAACCACACCAGGCGTCGTCAGCGGGTCGGACAATTGGCTTGCCATGTTGAACTGTTGAATCCCGGAGAAGGCGCCCGCATGGCCGGTGCCGTCCACGGTCTGTACGCGCCAGTAATAACTGCCGCCTGGCTGCAATGCCGCGCCGCCATAGGGCACATTGATTGAGTTGGAACTGCTCACAAGTCCTGAATCCCACATGTCGCCCGTGCCGGTGTCGGCCAATGCGGCACTGGAAGAGACAATAATCCGATAACCGGTTTGCCAGTCGTCGCGGAAGGACGGATGGCACACCCAGCCGAACTTCGGATTCGGATCGGTGATGACCGTTTCCTCCGGCTGTTCCAGCAGATCGCAAAACATGTCCGAATTTGTCGCCGCTGGCGGCGAGCCATCGAGCACGGTCGAGGTTGCCGGTGTGCTCGATGCGGTTTGGCTTCCCAATCCCGGCGGGTTGTTGGAAGCCATCAGAAAATAACTGCCCGTATCATTGGTCCGGGTGCTGGGAATGGCATAGCCCGTGTTGGTGGCGCCGGCAACGGGTGCTGTCACACCACCATCGAAATTGAGCATGTCCGCCGGCGAACGGGCGACATTGCTGATCCGCACTTCATCAATCAATCCTTGAAAATACTCGCCGGCGGTGTTGCGATTCTCATTGCCGATGATCAGCGGACCCTGGACCAGGCCAAATGCGGAACCGACAGCAACCGCGTTGGTGCTGATTGGATTGGCTGCCGTCGTGGAAGGGGATAATTTCGTCCAGTAAAGAACCACATTCGTACCGTCGCAGGTGGCGGCGACGTGATACCAGTTGTTTGGCATAAAACCATTTACCGGGTCGGTAGCCGTAGTGGGAATTGGAGTGATGATGTCCGCTCCATTGATGGCTATCAGGTTGAGCTCCAGGTCACCGGCATAATCAATACGGAACTGAAACGCGCGATTGCCGGGAGAATTTGGAGAGGAGTCCGTCGAAACGATTTCCTGGTTCGTCGTGTCAATGGCTGAAGGACAAATCAGCGCCTCGATCGTCCATGGCGTCTGGCCGCCATTCCCCATGTTCAGATCGGACATGTATAAGCTGTCCGCGCTCAGTTGCCCTGGTCCGGCGTCACCGTCGTAAGCGCCGCTGCCGTTGTTGTCGTAACCAATCAGTTCTCCCGGTGCAAACGTCGCAGCATTGCCAAAACCGGTGTAGCTTGTCGCGCCCAATACATCGGTGACTTCCGGCGGCGTAGTGCTGGCCACACTCTCACTGACGCTATAGGCCTTGCCGCCCAGGATGCCCACATTGGTGGTCACCGAACTGCCCGCTGACTCGTCGAAATGGAAAAGGAACAACGTGTTCGCATCCGGTGTCTCGGGCGCCAGGGACAACGCCCCATAAATCTTGCATTCGTAGAAACTGGCGCAGCCACTTGGATCAGAACACCCGGTCACATAAATCCGCACGTACCGTGCCGAAGCCAGAAAGTTGTCGGTGGTGCCGCCGAAAGTGGAATTGCCGGTATGGTCCGCCAGCACGGTGTAATTCGTGCCGTCATTGCTGATTTGAATCTGATACGGGTATGCCCGCGAACCGCTGTTGTACCAGTTGATGACAGCGTGGGTGATGCTTTGGGGAGAACCTAAATCCACCGCCCACCATTGCGGATAGGCGGCGGATGCTGCCGCCCAGCGCGTCGCCAGATCTCCGTCGTTGGCATCGGTCGGGGAGTTTCCCTTTTCGTAACTGCTGCTGGCGACCGGTTGATTCAATGAAATCGGCGTCTGGCCAAAACCTGTTTGCATGAGCGTTGCAACGAAAGCGACAATTGGAAGAATGGCTCTCACAGTGTAAAATGTTGTTCTGCTTTGAACCTCAGCCAGGTTTGTCTCTCTGATAATAAACGCCGGCAGGTTCCGGCAAAAGCTGGAGGAAAATACATTGTGGCAATTTTCCCGACTGCGACCGTAAAATCAATGGGCAATACCATCCCATAAATGCGGGATTGATTCCTGTGTGCCAGTCTTGACTTTAACAAACTTCGCCCTGACCTCGCGCCATGAGCGTTTGACAAAACTTGAATCTGATGCTACCAGAGACGCTTGGGCGGTCTGTCAATTGATGGCTGGCGGCCGGACGGCCTCATTCTTGACATTGGCCAAGGGACGGGCTTCGCCGGGTTCAGGGGGCTCAAAGCTTTCCCGTTTTTTATAGTGAGAGTGTCGAGGGAATAATAAACGCCGTTTTCGCAGCGGTAGATGCGGTATCGTTGTTTCATCGCTCGTTCTGGTTGAGCCTCGCACAACGCCATCCAGCCGTGTTAATGTCTTGCAGTTGCTGGTGGTTGCTTAGCCGGAACCATGCGGTGGGTTTGGGTGGAAGCGACGCCCTCGTCGCCACTTGTTTTGCCTCAAACCAAACAGTGATTGAAAAAAACGCGACGGGGGCGTCGCACTCACCCTTCAGCGACGAGGCGTCGCCGCTACCTGCCCGCGCTCCTACTGCATGGTTACGGCTTAGTGGACGCTTATGGATGACTGACTGATTTCACACACAGTTTTGCACATCCTTGGGGACCCAAAACTTCGCAACCCTTCCTCTGCCACCCATTTAGCGAGTGGTGGCTGGGGGCGGAATTGAACCGCCGACACAAGGATTTTCAGTCCTCTGCTCTACCGACTGAGCTACCCAGCCAATTGCCCGATATCACCACGGAACCGGCCCAATATACTACGCACGGCGGAAATGGACCGGCAAGCAATTTCATCACCGTTCTTTTGACCGCAAAGCACGCAGAGCGGCCGAGCTGCAACCAACGGAGCAGCGGACAACTGTGTCCGCGCGCTTCATCCCCAATGCAGGCGGCGCGCGGACAAGGCGGTCCGCACGCCCGGAAAATCCGCGCCGTACGCGAAACTGTCGGGAAACCCGGATCGCAGAGGGCACACAGACGGAAAAACTTAATGCTGCGCTCTTGTGATTCGGCTTGCTTTCGCAAAAGTGATGAGTATAATCGAGTTCGTCAGCAAACACTCAGAAATCGCCGACCGCCTGCGCAACATCAGATCACCATGGAAAACCGGCAGCACCTTCAACGCGCGTACACCCGGCACCTCGTACCACGCATTTCCAGGTCACGCAGAATTTCCCTCGCGCTGATTGTACTGGCCTTGAGTGTTCGATGGGCCCTGGCGCAGCCTTCTCCGGATGATACGGTTGGAACTCCCTGGACGGGAGAAGCCGGTGTGCGCGAAACCACGGCGCAAATCATGGCCCGCGAAGCCGCGCTGGCCGCGCAGCGGAACAGACAAGTCCGCAAAGTCAGGCCCATCAAACCCAGATTTGTGCGCAGCGGAAATAATCTTCCCGAAAATCCTGCTTCGTCGCTGACATCACACTGGCCCTTGTCTGAAAGAACAGCCGCTTCCATCCCCGCGACTTCGCAAGCCGGCCCGCTCACGCCGCAGACGGTCGTCACCAGTTTCCTTGGAGCACAACTTTCGGACACGGTTGGTTACGTCCCGCCCGACAGCATGGCGGATGTCGGCACCAATCAAATCGTGGTTTGTGTCAATGGGCGCATCCGCACCTTTAACAAGCAGGGGGCCGCGGACGGCGCCCTGGACACCACCACGGATAATTTCTTCGCCTCCGTGCTCGGCGGCAGCAGCACGAGCGATCCGCGGGTCCGTTTTGACCGCCTGTCCGGGCACTGGTTCATCACGATGATCACCGTCAACACGCCCAATTTCGTCCTGATCGCCGTCAGTTCCGGCCCGACCATCACCAGCACCTCAAGTTTCACATTCTACTCGTTTCAAGCCGATCCGAAAAATTTCGGCGATTACGACACCCTGGGAGTGGACGCCAACGCGCTGTACATCGGCGTCAACGTTTTCACCACAGCCAGCTTTGTGAACACCACGGGTTTCGTGGTCAACAAGGCGAACCTGCTCAAGGGCACCCTGACCATCACCACGTTCGGATCCTTGATCTCCGGACGCGGACCGTCGAAGCATGGCCCGTTCACGCCTCAAGGCGTCAACAACGACGACCCGGCGGCCACGCAGGGTTATTTCATTGGCGTGGATGCCGCCACGTTCGGAACGCTGGTGGTGCGGCGGATTTCCAATCCGGGCGGCACGCCGTCCATTTCCGCCAACATCCTCGTCACGGTCCCTGCCACCGGCAACCCGTTGGGCGGTGTGCCGGCGCTGGGCGGCAGCCAGGGTCTGGATGACCTGGACGACCGGCTTTTCGCCACGCAGATGCACCAAGGGAACCTGTGGACGGCGCATAACATGGAAGTGGACGCCACTGGCGCGGCCAACAGCTCTGGCGGACGCGACGGCTCACGCTGGTATGAACTCACGAACATGACGGGCACGCCCACGCTGGTTCAATCCGGGACGTTGTTTGACCCGGCGGCCAGCAACCCGCGCAGTTTCTGGATTCCCAGTTGCGCCATGTCGGGCCAGGGCCACATGGCGCTGGGCTGCAGTGTGGCCGGAAACAACGAATACGCCGAAATCGCGACCGCGGGCCGGTTCGCCACCGACCCGGCCGGCACGCTCCAATCCCCGACCACCGCCGTGACCAGCAGCAGCACCTACAACATTGGTTCCCAAAACAACAGGTACCGCTGGGGCGATTTTTCGGTCACCACCGTGGACCCGGGTGATGACATGACGTTCTGGACCGTGCAGGAGTACTGCAACGCGAATAATTCCTGGGGCGTGCAGGTGATCAAACTGCTGGCGCCGCCGCCCGCAACACCGGTGGGTTCCTCGCCCTCGACCGTGACCCAGGGCGCGGCCAATGTCAGCGTGGTCATCACCGGTTCGGCCGCGGGTGGCGCCGGTTTCTTCGATCCGGGAACCAATTTCCCAAATCATATTTCCGCCAGCGTGAATGGCGGCCAAGTCACGGTGGACAGTGTGACTTACAACAACCCGACCAATATCACCGCCATCCTGACCATCGCCGGCAACGCCACCGCCGGCGCCCGGACCATCACGGTCACCAATCCGGATGGCCAATCCGCAACCAGCAGTTCGGGCATTTTGACAATTGCCGGCGTGATTTCCCCGACCAACCAGCCACCGACTCTGGCCGCGATTTCCAACCGGACCATCAACGCCGGAACCACTTTGACGGTGACCAACGTGGCCGGTGACCCCGACGGGGATCAACTGACATTCAGTCTCGGCGCCGGATCAGCGACCAACGCCACCCTCAACGCCACTAACGGCCTTTTCATCTGGACACCAATGCAGTCCCAGGCCGGCACGAACTTCTTCAATGTGATAGCGACCGACAATGGTTCGCCGCCGTTGAGCGCCACCCAAACCTTCGCCGTGACCGTCATCGCGACGAACACTCCCCCGGCGCTGGCGCCCGTCGCCAATCGAACGATTCATGCGCTCATGACCCTGACCATCACGAACAGCGCGAGCGACCCCGACGTTGGAGAAACACTCTCGTTCAGCCTCGCTCCCGGAGCGCCAGCCGGCGCGAGTGTCGGAGCGGCAAATGGCGTCTTCGTCTGGACGCCCAATGAATCCCAGATCGGCACCAATGACATCATTGTACGCGTCACCGACAACGGCGTGCCGCCATTGAGCGCGACGCAGAACTTCGTGGTCGTCGTCGAGCCCCGGCCGATTTTGACCATTGGCCTGACCAACGGCATCGTCACCCTCACCTGGAGCGCCATCGCCGGCTTGAGTTATCAGCCGCAATTCGAAACCAATCTTACCGACAATGTTTGGACGGCGTTCCCGTCCAACGTACTGGCGACGGGTCCCATCACCAGCACCACCGACGCCAACCGCGCGAACACCAATCTGTTCTATCGCATTTTCGTTGTGCCATAGTGTGGGAGGTCCCATGGGACACCCGTATTAACTCCGCGGCCCCGCGCCGCGTGGATAGGGTCAGGGACGAGGTGACCTTTCTCGTTCCTCTCCCCCCGAACTTCGTTGGCGGAGAGGAAGCAAATCGATTAAATGAGCGCGAATCTTTTAGCAGAGCAGGCGAAGAAAACAAAGTTCATCCTGAAACCACGAAATACGCGAATACGAATCTGTTCTATGGCGTTTTCGTGGTCTCCTGGTGCGAGCGGAACGGGAGGCTTTCACCTGGCCCGAGACCGGTCAATTTCCCGAGGAAGGCAATCATCAATAAGCTACAATGCGGTAGAACCGACTGGCGGCTAAAGCAGGATCAGCGATGGTTTCCAGCGTGTCGTTGCCTCCAATAAGCCCGCCCAGATTCGACCAGCTTGGATCGGTCACTGCATTTTTGTATTGCACCCGGTAAGAATGCCAGGACTCGGTGGGCAAGGTGATGGCGAAGTTCGTCCCGGTGCCATCGAGACCGGCGCTGAGGGCAAAGGTCGGATTCAGCCACAGGCTGTTGGCCGTGGCCGTCGTGACCGCCGAGTTGAGCGTGGCGCCGGTGCCGTTGATGATATGAGTCATTTCACTGCCGGTTTGCGCGCTGATAAGCACATTTATCATATCATGCACATTGACCTGTTGAGAACTGGTTGGAGTCTCGATGGTATTAAAGCATTTTACGTTTGAGGTATTAAACACAACATAGACGCCAAGCCCGTAAGCCTGATGGCTCGTGACACCGCTCGCAACTTTGTAGGACGCATACCCGTTCACGCCATTATGCGTCCAGGCGCTTTGGGTCGGCGCGTCATAAGGCAATTCGGACTGGTAAAAATAAACCCGTCCCCAATTGCCATTCCACAACGTCTGATACTGCTCGTGATGTTCGACGAAAAGACCGTAAATGGTCACGTTATTGCCATTCACCACCAGGCCGTTGTTAGACGCATTCTGAGTCCAGCCTACTCCGGCGCCGTGATCCGCCCGCCACAGCCAGAGGTTGTCACCGATGACATTGTTGGCATTGATCGTGAAGCAGGTGGTGGTCGTGCCAGCGAATTGGCCACCGACCCGGCTGTAAACGTCATACAGGCAAACAGGGTCTGCCGAATGATCCAGAGAACTGCCCGGAGGCCCCACTTCCAACAATGACGGCGACGCGGTGCTTCCGGCATCAAATAAAATCCCTGACACCTTCACCCCATCAACATCCGAGATCACCATGGCGGGGTTGCCATTGGTCGGCACCAACGTCGGGAACCCAAGCCCGAAGACGATCGTATCGGGATTCGTCACGAGGAGGCTGTTCGTCAGAGGATAAATTCCGGGAGTCAAAATCAAATTCAGGCCGGAATTCAGGGCGGCATTGATGGTTCCGGCATTGTCCACTCCCGGTTGGGCAATGTAGAACCGGCTGACGGGGACTGAAACTCCGGGAGTCGGGCCGCCGACCCAGGATGTTCCCACACTGTTAGTCCTCAAATCGGGCACCCTGACGAAGAAATTGGTGCTGCTGTCAACATACAAAAATGGCTTTTCCCGAATTAACGGCATATTGGTGATGACGGTATAGGAGGGATAAGGGCCCGGCCAGGTTTGCGGAGGCGGACTTGAATCGCCAAGAAATACAAAATTCCAATTCCCGCCGGACCAGCCCGCATAGCTGTTGTTTCGGGAGAGCCATTGTTGCTGAG
>JAJXYT010000058.1:0-5554 GCA_021780375.1 bacterium
GGAGGCCAGCCAGTTGACGGCAAATCAAACCGCAGTGTTCCGCGCGCCGGTGGCAGTGGCCGCCTCCGATTTGAACGGCAGGAAAATAATTTTGAATTTTGGGCGGATTGACGACTACGGCTGGATATACGTCAACGGAAAAATGATCGGCAAAACGACCGACTGGTCGCGCCCGTATTCGTTTGACGTGACGGAGCGACTGCATCCCGGCCGCAATCTCATTGCCGTGGTTGTCCGAAATGCAGGCGGCGCTGGCGGCCTTGGTTCGCCCGCGCTCGAAACCGCCTCTGAGGGCGCGGACATTTCGCTGGCAGCCGTCGGTCGTCCGATGGGCGACGAACATCAATGGTGGTCGCCGCAGCTCAGGGATTCAAAATGGAAGACAGCCAACCTCGGTGAGGCGGACACGATGTCGCCGGACCATTCGCTATTGACATGGTATCGGATGAAATTTTCGCTGCCATCGCCGCAGCCCGGCGTGTGGGTTCCGTGGCGATTGCATTTGATGGCCAATGGAAATGGATTTCTTTACCTCAACGGCCATGCGATTGGCCGTTATTGGGAAGCCGGACCGCAACACGATTTCTTCCTGCCGGAATGCTGGCTCAATTTTGGCGGCAAACCCAACAACATCACCTTGAACCTGCGTCCGTTGGACCAAGGCGCGGAAATCCGCTCCGCCGCCGTTGAACCCTATTCGAATTTTGCCGAGAAAAGATAAAAATCCCGGTGGGATGTCCGTTGCTCCGCAATCGGGGCAGGACGTGGCGCAGGGTCGGGTTTGATTGCGGATTTGACTGAACATTTACATTTGTAGAGAATCTGCTTGACATCCTCTACGATTGTAGAGAATATCGCCGCATGTCCAGGCCAACCGTGGAATTGACCGAGTCCGAATGGTCCGTCATCAAGGCCGTGTGGGAAAACGAGCCCTGCACCGCGCCCGCCATCCAGGAAAGACTGCTCCAGCCGACCGGCTGGACCTATTCCACCGTTCGTACGCTGATGGACCGCATGGTGGCCAAGGGCGTGCTCAAAGCCAAAAAGGAGGGCAAGCTGACCGTTTACCACTCCGTGGTCACCCGCGCGCAGGCGCAGCGCGGCGAGTTGTTTTATGCGCTGAAGCACGCTTTCAACGGGGCGCTCACCCCGATGGTGCAATGCCTGTTGGAAAGCAACCACCTGGAGGCGGATGAACTGGCTAAGTTGGAATCGCTCATCAAAGCGAAAAAAAAGTCGGCAAAGAAATAACCGGCACCTCCGGAGGCCGCATGAATCTCTTCATCGAAAACCTGAACCAATGGGGCGGAAACTTTTTGAACTTCGCGTGGCCGATGCTCTGGCAATCCAGCCTGCTCATCGGCGTGGTCCTGCTGCTGGATTTTGTGTCGGCTCGAAAGGTACGCCCCGCGATTCGCTATGCACTTTGGCTGGTTGTGCTGGTGAAATTGTGCCTGCCGCCGACGCTGGCATTGCCAACCGGTGCGGCGTGGTGGCTGTTTGCTGACCATGCGGCTGGCCGGACGCCGGCCCTGCCCAAATATGTCGTCACTTATGATACCCCTGCGCCGTCATCGGATTTTGTGCCGGCAACTGTTCCCGCCTTCACTCCACCTTTACCCGAGTTAAGAGCTGCCGGTTGGGCACTGCTGGGAAGTGGGATGGTGAGTGCCGGTCTGCTGTTGTGGCTGGCCTTCCGGTGGTGGCAGATTTCGCGGAAGGTCAGCAGCGCAACACTGTCCGGGGAATTCGCCGGCCTGCTGGATGAAATCCGGCGCCGGGCCCGTTTGCGTTCGCCCTTGCGCTTGAAACTCGTGGACGGCCGGATGTCGCCGGCGGTTTGCGGGTTGTTCCGTCCGGTCATTCTGTTGCCGCGAGTGTTGGCGGGGCAACTTGCCGCCGGACAATTGCGCGCGGTGTTGTGGCACGAAGTGCTTCACCTCCGGCGCAAAGATGTCTGGGTGAACTGCGCGCAGGCGCTGCTGCAAATTGTTTACTGGTGGCATCCGTTGCTCTGGCTGGCCAATGGGCGGATTCGGCGCTTGCGCGAGGAAGCCGTGGACGACGCGGCCATGCTGGCGTTGCAGAGCGAGGCGGAAAATTATGCGCCCACGCTGCTGGCCGTGGCGAAGCTGGCGCTCCGTCGTCCGCTGATGAGCCTGGGACTGGTCGGCATCATGGAATCGCGGAGTGCGCTGCGGAAACGCATCGAGCGGCTGGTGAATTTTCATGCGCCCCGTAAGGCCGGTCTGACTTTGCTATCACTTTGCGGCATCTTTGTTTTCAGTGCTGTCGCCCTGCCGATGGGGGAAGCGCCGAGTCGGGCAGAAAGATCAGATTCAAGTGAGGCGCCTGCGGTTGAACAACAATCGCTCACGCTGAAAGTGGATCCGGATATTTTTATTCGAAACGTCAAAGCTCAAGCCGCCCCATCGCTGCTGTCACCGACCAATGATTACTCGGTGATCCTGCAGGATCTGTTGCGGACCGAAGGCGTGGACTGTACTCCGCCCAACGGGATTGCGTTCAACACCCGGACCGGCGAAATCACGACGCAAAACACCCCGGACCAACTGAAGATTTTTCGGGAAGTCATCGAACAATTGAATCGCGCCGACGGCCATTGCGCCCTGCCCTTGCTCAACAATCCGCTCCGCCAGCGCGTCGTGCTGATTGAGGCGCGCATTTATCAAATGCCCCCCGTCAACTTTGGTCGTTTTGTTTCGGGTCTGCAATTCTATCAGGCCAGTTCGGGTGACGATGAATGGTGGTCGGCCTCGCCGGAACAATTCGGGGAACTCGTCAGCAGGCTGGGAGCATCCGGCCTGCGATTGATTGGACGTCCGCGTATCCAAACCGGGAGCGGGATAACGGCGGAACTTTTTATCGGCAACGAGACCAACAGCGTTGACTTCGACTGCAAACCGTATGTGGCCGACGGTTTTGTTGATCTGGCATTGCAGGGCACGGTCGTCGGTGTCACGCCAGCCAGCGTCGTCTTTACCAATTATTTCCGGGCCAGAGCATCGGCGGAAGATCGTGGCGGCATTGTGGTTCGAGTGAAGAATTATGGTGGTGATCCTGACAACAGTCTGCTTGCGGCGATCAGCGTGGAAATTGCCACCAACACAGTGCATTTTCAGGAACGGCTGCGGTCCGCTATCGGCCCGCGGAACAGCGCGGTCACTGAACCCATGGTTGCCGGTGGAAATTCGACCAACCTTTTCACCCGCACGTTCGGTGTGAGAGCAAGTGCGATTACCGATCTCTCGCGAGAAACTTTCGGCCTGCCAACCAATAATGTGTGGGAAGCAGCTCGAAGTGTTTTCAGCAAATGGGGAGTGGACTGGGACTCGCCAAAGGGTAAGGCAATATTCTACTCTGAAAGGCTTGGTTTGTTTAATGTAAGAGCGACAGAATCGGACTTGGATACGATCCAGCGCGGCATTTCCGAACACAATCTCTTACCGCCGCAGGTCCATATCAAGGCGAGGTTTGTTGAAGTTCCGAAAGGAACTTTGGATGGGTTCGGAAAGATGATTGGCGGCACGAATCAACCGGATCAATTTGCGGGAATCCTGACGTCTGAAAATGCGGCAGTGACGATAAGAACACTGGAATCGCGGCCGGGTGTTGAGGAATTAGCTGAACCGGAAGTGACCACTTCCAGCGGGCGGCAAACACAGGTGCGAGCCACACACAGAGTCAACATCATTACCAGCTTTGTTTACCAGCAAGACGTTTTGGGCACCAATTCTATCATTCCACAAACCACCAATCTTGAAGCCGGCCCGGTTTTGGATGTCATCCCGATCGTTTTCGACGGCTGCACCATCAATTTAAGCACCACAGCTTCGCTGACGGAGTTTTTAGGTTATGACCAGCCGACCAACTCGACCGTCGTTTACGACTCGGCCGGACAAAAAATAGATTTGCCGACGATTTTGCCCAGGTTTGCCGTCCGCAAAGCCAGCGCAAACATAAAATTGTGGGACGGGCAGACCGTGGTTCTGGGCGCCATGAAGACACAATTTTTTGACGTGGGAAAGGAAGTGAATGACGAACCGGATTATTTTAGGAAAACAAAGGCAACCCGGGGCCAACTGGACGAAGTGGACAAAGAACTGTTGGTTTTCATTACGGTGACCCTGGTTGACGCGGCGGGTAATCGTGTCCACTCCGACGATGAAATGCCCTTCGCAGATAAATCAGTTCCTCCACAGGGTGGGCTCTGACGAGAAATTTGTCGCAAAACAACCTCACCGTAGCAGCCGAGCTAACGAGGCTCAAATATCATCGGCAATATTGCTCATTCAGAGCCTCCTGACGTCGGCTGCTACAGATTATTTTAAAAAGCTCCAATTTACAGATGCGGTGGAACGTCCGTGGACGTCATCCACTCGTTGAACGGCCGCAGAGTGCCGCATTCCGGGCAGGAGGTGGCGGTGTATTGGGCGTTGCAGTTTGGGCACAGGCCCTGCGTGGCAAAGATATCAAACGGTTTCCGGCATTTGCCGCACACCCAGAACGCGCCTAGTGGCGGCGCGGTTTTGCAATTGGGGCAGGAGTAACCGCCCCGCCGTGGCGCATTGGCCACGCGGGCCAGGGCGCGCGCCTGCATCAGACCGCTCCAACAGTTCAGCACGGCAAACCCGGCCAGAAGATAATACCACATCTGATTGGCCATGATAATAATGGGAATAAAAGCGACGATGCCCACCAGGCCGATGACCGTCGCAATCATCAGGCTGCGCGCCCGCCCAAAAGCAAACCAGAGCAGCGACCGCAGGATTTGCCCGCCATCGAGCGGATAAATGGGCAGCATATTGAACAGGAGCAAAACGGTGTTGATGTACCAGAGCGTCAGGACAAAAAAGTAGGCGTCCGGCATGGTATCTTCCCAACCCGCGGACCGCGCCAGAAGCAGAACGGCGGTGAAAATGGGAAAGAGCGCCACATTGACCAGCGGTCCGGCGGCGATGCTCCAGAGTTGGGCGCCGGGACGTTGCGGCGGCGACACGTAGGCCACGCCGCCCAGGGGCCAGAGAATGATGTCATGAGTTTTTCCACCAACGGATCGGCAGGCCAGTTGATGGCCGAATTCATGGATCAACACGATGGCAAACAGCGCCAGACATTCCAGCACGCTCCAGGTGGTGGAAGTGTAGCCTCTCGCTCCATAGACGAAATACCAGACTGCAAAGAACCAGGCCCAGTGCAGATACACGTCAATTCCGAAGAGTCGGAACAGATGAATGGAACCTTGTTTCGTCGGCATCGGTACGCAGGGCTATCAAAACGGCCCCGGCGGAACAAGTCTTTTAGCCGGTTTTCGTTTCCAGTTCGTGACACAGCTTTAACCGCGCCGACATTGTGTTTGGCGCAAAACCGGCTTAGCTTGCCAGCATGGTGCCTCGCATTTTGATCGTGGACGACGAGCGCGATTTTGTCGAGCTGGTGCAATTCCGCCTCGCCGGGCTGGGCTGCGAGTTCATCGTGGCCAACGACGGCGTACAGGCCCTCAGCCAGGCGCGTCAGTTCAAACCGGACCTCA
>JAJXYT010000058.1:5564-11435 GCA_021780375.1 bacterium
CTGCTCGACATCCTGCTGCCGGACCTGGACGGCCTGTCGGTCTGCGAAATCCTGCGCCGCCGGCCGTCCACGAAAAAAATCCCCATCATCTTCATGAGCGCGCTTTCCAGCGAGGTGACCAAACGCACCGCGGCCATGCACGCCGAGGATTTTTTCACCAAACCCCTCGACCTTCCACGCCTGCAACGCCGGATTACGGATTTGTTGCATCCGGAAACCTCGCCCGTGAACGGCGCTGACGTGCGACGGGAAGAGATTTCCCCATTCGGATTCAAGCTTCCCGGATTGTAGCGCAGTCGTCCCGACTGCGGGTTCCGACAGCGTCCCGCTGTCGTCAGGAACACCCGGCGGGACGCCGGGCTGGACCCGCAGGCGAGGACGCCTGCGCTACAACGATACGGTTCAAGCTCCGTGGCCAGTTCGAAGAGGAACAGGAAACTACTGACGAGCCGGCCTGGACGCGTCAAAGCGCTGTGACGGCGGCTCGCGAGGATCACCGCGGAGCGGGACAGGCTGCTCGCCCAACCGAAAGTTACAAAACGCACCCCTAATCCGGATGGGCTTCGCTTGACACCGCTGCGCGCAGCCTTCATTTTCAATGGGTTATTTTGACCATTAAATGAACACATCGCGCAGCTTATTTAACACCTTGCAGGAATTTGAACTCGGCAACGGCAAGCGCGGGAAATTTTACTCCCTGCCTGCCCTCGAAAAGGCCGGGGTCGGCCCCATCTCAAAACTCCCGGTTTCTGTCCGAATCGTCCTCGAATCCGTTCTCCGCAACTGCGACGGCAAAAAGGTGACCGAACACAACGTCCGCGCGCTGGCCAACTGGCAGCCGAACGCGGCGCGCACGGCGGAAATCCCGTTTGTCGTGGCGCGCATCGTATTGCAGGACTTCACCGGGGTGCCATTGCTGGTGGATTTGGCGGCGATGCGCTCCGCCGTGGCGCGCCTGGGCAAAAATCCCAAAATCATCGAGCCGCTGGTGCCGGTGGATCTGGTGGTGGACCATTCGGTGCAAGTGGACGTGAACGGCACACCCGACGCGTTTGCTCGCAACCTCGAAATCGAATTCCAGCGCAACCGCGAGCGTTACCAGTTTCTCAAGTGGGGCATGCAGGCGTTTGATACGTTCAAGGTCGTGCCGCCCGGCATCGGCATCGTCCATCAGGTCAATCTGGAATATCTCGCCCAAGGCGTGCTTTCGGAGTGCCGGTCTCCGACCCGGCACGACAGCGACAGTGTGGAAAACGCCGGGTCAGAGACCGGCGCTCCACTCTATTATCCCGACACGCTCGTCGGCACGGATTCGCACACGACCATGATTAACGGCATCGGTATTGTTGGCTGGGGTGTCGGCGGCATCGAAGCCGAAGCCGGCATGTTGGGTCAGCCGGTTTATTTCCTGACGCCGGACGTGGTTGGCGTCCAACTCACTGGCGCATTGCGCGAAGGCGTCACCGCCACCGACCTCGCGCTGACGGTCACGCAGCTGCTCCGCAAGGCGAAGGTGGTCGGCAAGTTTGTGGAATTTTTTGGTTCCGGCGCGGCCGCGCTGCCGGTCGTGGACCGCGCGACCATCGCCAATATGGCGCCCGAATACGGCGCGACCATGGGCTTCTTTCCGATGGACGCGGAATGCGTGAATTATCTCCGCGCGACCGGCCGCAGCGAGGCGCATTGCCGCACTTACGAAAATTATTATAAGGCGCAGGGACTCTGGGGCATTCCCAGGAAGGGTGATATTGCGTATTCACAGGAACTGGAACTCGATCTGGGCACAGTGGTGCCAAGCGTGGCCGGTCCGAAACGTCCGCAAGACCGCATCGAATTGCCGAAACTGAAGGAAAGCTTCATCACCACCTTCAGCAAGCCGGTCACGGAAAGTGGGTTCGGCATGAGGCCGGAGGAGTTGGGGAAAACATTTTTGGTTTCCGGCAACGGGCAGGCTGTCAATGGCGGCGGCAGTCAGGAGCCGGTTTCAGCCCAACAGGCCCGGTCCCAAAATACCAATTTGCAGACGGAAACCGAGATGGCCAATAATCACCCGACGCCCGATCACGTCGCGGCGCGGGGGCGGGCGTTGAAAAGTGAAATTCGCAACGGCTCGGTGCTGATCGCGGCCATCACGAGCTGCACCAACACGTCGAACCCCAGTGTCATGCTCGCCGCCGGGTTGCTCGCCAAGAAGGCGGTGGAACGCGGCCTCACGGTGGACCCGCTTGTCAAGGCCTCGCTTGCGCCCGGTTCGCGCGTGGTCAGCGATTATTTGACCCGGACCGGTTTGCAGCCGTATCTCGACCAGCTCGGCTTCAATCTCGTTGGTTACGGTTGCACGACGTGCATCGGCAATTCCGGCCCGCTCGCCGCGGCGGTGGAGGAGGCGATTGTGAAAAATAACGTGGTGGCTGCGGCGGTATTGTCCGGCAACCGCAATTTTGAGGCGCGCATCCACCAGAACATCAAGGCGAACTTTCTCATGTCGCCGCCGCTCGTGGTCGCGTTCGCGCTCGCCGGGCGCGTGGACATTGACCTCGCGCACGAACCGCTGGGCACCGGCAAGGATGGCCGGCCGGTTTTATTGAAGGACATCTGGCCGTCATTGCGCGAAATTCGCGACCTCATGCAGACCGCGCTGCAGCCGGATGTTTTCCGCAAGCTGTACCAGGATTTCGCCGCCCAAAATCCGAAGTGGAACGAAATCCCGTCCAGCACCGGCAACGTCTATGAGTGGGACCGGAAATCCACCTATATCCAGGAACCGCCCTTCTTTGATAATTTTTCGATGCAACCCGGCGAAATCCATGAGATCAGAGGCGCACGCGCGCTGGCGATCTTCGGTGACAGCGTGACGACCGACCACATTTCGCCCGCCGGTTCCATCAAGAAGACGTCGCCGGCCGGAAAATACCTCATGGAAAATGGCGTTGAGCCGGTTGACTTCAACAGCTACGGCTCACGGCGCGGCAACGACCGCGTGATGACGCGCGGCACATTCGCCAACGTACGAATCAAGAACCTGATGGTGCCCGGCGTTGAAGGTGGTATGACGAAATACCAGCCCGGCGTCGAACAGATGAGCATTTACGATGCGGCATTGAAATATCAACAGGAAGGCACGCCGCTGGTCGTTCTGGCGGGACAGGAATATGGCACCGGCTCGTCACGCGATTGGGCGGCGAAAGGCACAAACCTGCTCGGCGTAAAAGCCGTCGTGGCGCAGAGCTTCGAACGGATTCATCGCAGCAACCTGGTTGGCATGGGCGTGTTGCCATTGCAATTCAAGGAAGGGACCAATGCGCAAAGCCTGAAGCTTGACGGCACGGAGACCTACGACGTTGTCGGTCTTGGCGCGAACCTGAAGCCGCAGCAGGATCTGACGCTGCGTATTACCCGCGAGGACGGCAAAGTGGAGAACGTGCCGGTGCGTTGCCGGATAGATACACCCATCGAGATTGATTACTATCAGCACGGCGGCATTTTGCCCTATGTCCTGCGGCAATTGGTGGCAACGGTGTGAAAAATGGAGCGCCGAGCATGGGTTCAAGAAACAAGCATCGCATCCCAACGGGATGAAAATCGTCCAGCCCGGCGTTGATGCGTAGCGGCTACGCCGGGTTCGAGTCCGTTCCAATAACAACTCTGAAAGAGTTGCCTCAATCCCAAACATACCGTTCGTCAAATTCGATCTCGTACCGCCGCAAAAAATCCCTGAATTCGTCCTGGAAGGAAACCTTCCGATGATGTTCCTCCTGCCCGGCGATATAATTCCGCACCGATTCAACCTGCGAAAAGCCGATGGAAAAAATGCCGTAGCCGTTCTGCCATGCGAAATCATGCAATCCGGGATTTTTTGTCTTCAGCCAGAGCGCGATGAACCGCGTTTGATTTCCTTGACCATTTCTGCCACCGTGCCCGTGCGCGAGAGTGTCGAGAGAAGATGCACATGATCCTCCACGCCGCCAATAATGAGGGGTTGGCAGTCTTGATTGATGAGAATGCCGCCGAGATAACGGTGCAATTCCTCCCGCAACGATTTGTCGCGCAGAAATGGATGGCGGTCTTTGGTTGAGAAAACGGTGTGAACCAGAATGTTGGCGAGAGATTGGGGCATGTCGCGATCATGTTTGATTTGGACGTTGGATTCAACTCTTTCAGAGTTGATGAACAGGTTTGGCGGTTCACCCGGCGTAGCCGCTGGCGCGGCAACGCCGGGCTAGATGAACGTAATCCTTTCAGGATTGTAAAAAGGAAATGCAGGGCTGGGCTGCCCCGATGGGGCTGAATTTGGTTTTGGGTTGTGGTTCTACAAGTATGCCGCGCCTATGGCGTCTGGAATATGGTTCATTGCAATCAGGTTTTATCCTTGGATTCGCACTTTTGAAGAATCTTCATTGCCCAGGGGCTTCTCGGGCTTAGAACCGTCACTATCAGAAGAAGCTCGACAGGAAATGCGAAGAATAAAACAACGGCTTCCGCCGGTTCAAAACGCGGTGTTGTCAACGAGGACAACCATGGGTGAGAAGATGAGAAAAAAACAACGGACTCATGCCCAACGCCGACATCGGGATCCCAATTTCGCTGGCTTTCATTTTGGTATTCCTTCCCGTCAACGCTGTATTTATACCAAGCACCCTGTCCGAATTCCTTTTCAATTAAGGCCGTTGTCTTTTTCCCGTCCACACTAAGCCAATACTCCGTCCGCATTTGGTAGATTATTCTAAAAATAAAGGAGTACCCAAAAAAGGTAGCCAGCGCCAAAACGCCAATTCTCACGATCCATTCGTCGCGCCTCTGCTTGGCTGCGTCGGTCATATTCGTAATTTAAACTTCATAGAAGTCATGACAAGTTAAACTTGTTTTGAGTCATTCTGATTACCGTTCATCGAACGTCGCCACGATGGGCCGGTGGTCTGAGGCGACGCCCCAATTCGGTATCGTCAGGACGTAAGTGTTGTGCTTGTCCCACGCATGCGCCATCGCGGGACTGAGCAGGATGTAATCAATGCGGCTGTAAGTGTCTTCTTTGCCGTAATAATGCGTCCAGGTGATGTCGCGCGGCTCGAACCAGGCGTTCTCGGCGGGCGCGTTGTCGCCGTTGCGCTCGGCAGGCCGTGTATCCACGAGCTTGAATCGTCCGCGTCCGATAATTTCCTTCGTTGAATCGGAATCCTTCACGTCGTTGAAATCGCCGAGCACAATCAGCTTCACGTTCGGATGGGCGGCGAAATCCCGGTTCACGATGCCACGCAGGATCTTCGCCTCCTGCAGGCGTTGCTCGGCTTCGTTGGCTTCGGGCACGGGCCGGCGCGATTTTAAATGCGCGGCGACGAGCGTGAAGGTGAAATCGGGTGCGGCGCGGATGCTCAGTTCGGCGAAACCGCGGCTGACGCGAAACCGGCGGCCGTCGAGCAGGAACATTTCGTTTGTATGCGGGCGGCGCGCGACGATGGGAAATTTGCTCAACACGGCCACGTGGATGTTCGTGTCCTCGCCGCTGACCCATTCCCAATAGGGAAAGTCGAGACCCTCGGTTTTGAGCGTCGTGCGCAATTCCATGAACGCGCTCAGGCCGCCCATTTCTTCCAATGCGAGCACGTCGGGGTTCAGTGCGCGGATGCTTTCGCGGATTTTGGCCCTGGCAGCGGTGGATTTGGGTCGCGGCCGTGATTCCGTCGGCTGGTCCAGGTAATTTTCCACGTTATAGGTGGCGATGCGAAAAGTGTCGGCGGCCAGGGCAGGGGAGCATAACGTCACGAATAGCAGCGGGAGGAACCAAAGGGAAAAGCGGTTGCTCATAAGTTAACCTTGCTGGTAATGGGCCGCCGCACGGTACACCCGGCCTTGTTTGTTGAAAACATAATTTCT
>JAJXYT010000195.1 GCA_021780375.1 bacterium
CGACCGAATCGACGCCCGGTACCAACCCGAGGCCAGACCGACGCGCAAGGGCCGGGAAACGATTGGGGTTCAAGGGATTTTTGGCAGCTTCCAGTTGCAGCGGGATTACTACTACCACGAGGGCAAGGACCAGGGCCATTATCCGGTGGCCGCCGCGCTGGGTTGGGAGGTGGGTTATACACCCGCTCCAGCCAAGCTCATCTGTCTGGAAGGAGCCGATGAGCCAACCTGCCAGAAAGCTCAACGGCATTTGGAGCAGACCGGCGGCAGCGCCGTCTGGGCGCGGTAGATTCAACGGGTCGTCCAGCGCGTGGGTGGCAGCGCCCAAATCTGGCAGGAACGCCAAGCCCAACCGGTGCGGGACGATGAAGCGACGACCTATGTTTCCAGTTTCAAGTCCATTGATGCTTTCGGTCCGCTGTTGCGCCAGGAAGCGATTCGCCGCGGCATGGGCAGCGCCGGCAAAGTGGTCGTGCTCATCGACGGGGCGGCGGGCCTGGAAAACATGGGAAGACAATGCTTCAAGGACTACCCGCAAATCGTGGACTTCTTCCACGCCATGGAGCACGCCGGCCACGTTCTCGATGCGTTGATCGGCAAATCCCATCCTGAATATAAAAAGCAGCTTCGGCGTTGGGCCAAGCGGCTGCTCAAAGACAAAGTCCAGTCATTGATCAAAGAAGTGCGCCAACAATCCGCTGGCAAACCGCAGTCAGCCGCCGTCGAGCAGGCACTGGGTTACTTCGTTCGCAACGTGAGCCGGATGCAATATGGAACCTTTCGGGCAGCGGGCTACTTCATTGGCTCAGGTGTGGTCGAAGCCGGCTGCAAGACCGTCATTGGCGGTCGCTGTAAACAATCAGGCATGTTCGGGTCGCAGTCCGGAGCCGAAAATATCCTCGCCCTGCGCTGCATTCACAGCAGCCGTCGCCTCGAAGACTTTTGGAAATATAGGCTAAATGAACAGGCTGCTCACAACGATGCCCTACCACTGGCAGCATGAATGAAGAATTTTGTCTCACACCCCGCGGGAGTGGCCGGACCAATTTTAGCTGGCGTCGGCTTCACAAACGTGTTAAAAATAGCTGGTAACTGGTCAATTTAATTGAGGTATAAGTTATGGAAAGCGTCACTGCATTGGAAGCCAAGACCCGGTTTGGCCAACTCCTTGAAAGGGTTGCCCAAGGCGAGGAGGTCATCATTACCCGGCACGAAAAGCCGGTCGCGCGCCTGATGCCCGAAGGCCGCCGCAACCTGCAATCCGTGCGCGCGGCGGTCGCCGGCCTTTTTGAGTTGCGCGGGCAGATTTCCGGCCGGCACAAAGGAGCGGCGAAAGCCACTGCGGCGGAGGTTAAATCCTGGATTGGGGAGGGACGGCGTTGAGCGCCGGTTTTATCGTGGATGCGTCCGTCGGCTTTGCCTGGGTCCATCCTAGTCAGGCTACCCTTGAAACTGATCGTTGGTTGAATGCCGTCGCCGCCGGAGCCAGGGTGATCGTGCCGTCCCTGTGGTTTTTGGAAATGGCGAATGTGCTCTTGATGGCGCAACGCCGCCACCGGCTCACGGCCATGCAACGGAAGGCGGCTTTGGAGAAATTGGCCGCCATGCAATTCACGGTGGACGAAGCCGCCGGGCGAATTGCCTTCGGCAAAGTCAGCGAACTCGCCGAAAAATATGGCCTTACCATCTATGATGCCACCTATCTCGAACTGGCGTTGCGCCGGTCGCTGCCGCTGGCCTCACGCGACGAAACCTTAAGAAGCGCGGCTAGAGGTTGCGGCCTCAAATCCCCCTGAAGACGCGGCGTTCGAATGCGTAGCACGGGAAAACCGATCACGGTCCACCCACGGCACACGGTCCATGAATGACGTGATGTGCGCGGCGACGGCGACGTGCAGTTCCGCCTGCGGATACGCCGGCCGCACCATCCAGAGTGCCGGCAGCAAATGAACGGTGTCGCCGAGAAAACCGAGGCCGAGGACCATGACCTTTTTCGCGTTGCGCGTCCGCTCGAAGAACTGAATGGCACCGCCAGTCATGCTTGCATGGACTGGATCGCTTCAATTTGCCGCCACGCCTCGTCGTCGGTGAGCATTTGCAATTCGTGGCGCTTCATCTCCGCGAGCGCGACGGCGGCACGACGCCACTGCGCCATCCAGCGGCGCTGTTCTTCCGGGGTCGCGGCCAGTTTCATTGAAGGAAATTGTAGCAGAGTCGTCCGCGAGCGTCAGGCGGAAAATGATTTATCGGGAAGGTCCGATTTCCAACCCTGGCGCCGCATGGGGGCCGTGAACTGGAAGCGCCGGCATCTTGCCGGCGACTTTCTTCAATTCACAGCGGCGCGACAGGCCGGCGGGAGGCCGGCACTCCCAAGGCAGATTCACGGAGAACCCAACAAAAAGGTAGTGGGTCACGTTTGGTGGGGCGAGACTGCTGACGAGCCGCCGCCGTTTCGTTTTGGCGTGCCGTGTCCGGCTGGCGAGGACGCCCACCCCACCCAAATTGCAAATTAATCTAACGCCAACAAAAACGCTCGCTTTCTTCCCTTGACCGCCAACAATATGTTGACCGTCAATGACAAAGTTTTTGCTCAGAGTCTGGGGCCTGGCCAAACCTTACCGGCTGCGATTGTATCTCGGGGTGCTGGCCGGTGTCCTCACGGGGCTGGTGTCGCCGCTGGTGATCGGGACGGTCATGTTCGTCTATAGCGCCGTGTTTCCCTCGCCGGATCAATCGGGGATGGCGCAATTGCCGATGCAAAAACTGCCCCTGTTCGTGCAACAATGGTTCTTCGCGGCGCGCCAGGCGTTGGAAAGCAGCGTGCAAACCCATCCGTGGACGGTGATGGCATTGATCACAGCCATCCCGTTCATCATGCTGTTGAGCGGCATTCTCGGCTACCTCAATATTTATCTTCTGCAATGGGTGGCCAGCCGCGCGGTGGCCGACATGCGCGTCCAACTTTTCCGGCATTTGCTGGATTTGTCCGCCGGCTTTTACAGCAAGAATTCCTCCGGCGAGCTCATCTCGCGGGTCATCAACGACACGGTCGCGCTGCAAAACATCCTCAACAACGCGGTCTCGGTAATCGTCCGCGATCCGGTTTCATTGATCGGCGTCCTGGTCTTTCTCTTGTGGCAACAGCCCAAATTGACGCTCATCACCATGGTCGCCCTGCCGGCGGTCATGATCCCCATCATTATTTATAACCGCAAAATCCGCCGTTCCAGCCGTGAAGCCCAAACGCTGGTCGCCGAACTGACGCGAACCATGACCGAATCCTTCACCGGCCACCGCATTGTCAAAGCCTACAACCTTGAACCCATCGTGACCGGGCAGTTTAAAAACGCAGCCCGCCGATTCGTCAGCCAATACATGCGCATCGTTCGCGCCAGCAGCATCCCCGGCCCCCTGATTGAATTTTTCGGTTCCTGCGGCGTGGCACTGTTGCTGGCCTACTTGATTTATGGGCCGGAACACCACCCCAATCCCACCGTTTTCCTGCAACTGATCGGCAGCATCTTTTTCATGTATCGGCCTTTGAAAAACCTGACGCAATTGCAGAATCAAATCGTCCAGGCGCGTGCCGCCAGCGAACGCGCCTTCGCCTTGCTCGACACGCAAGCCACGGTGGTTGAACCCGCCCGGCCCCGGAAACTGCAGGCCGCCGGCACGGATATTCATTTCGACCACGTCCATTTTTCCTACGGTGAGAAAGTCGCGCTGCACGACATCAATCTGGAAATTCAACCCGGCCAACTCGTGGCGCTCGTCGGCGCCAGCGGCTCCGGCAAAACTACACTGGCCAACCTGCTGCTCCGCTTTTATGACCCGGCACAGGGCACCATTCGTATCGGTGGCGAGGACCTTCGCGACGTTTCCACCCGCGACCTCCGCAGCCAAATCGCCGTCGTTACTCAGGAAACCATTTTGTTCGATGACACCGTGCGCCGGAACATTGAACTGGGCCGGCCTGGCGCGACGAATGATGAAATTGTCGCCGCCGCCAAACATGCCTACGCCTATGATTTCATCATGCAGCGACCGGAGGGTTTTGAGGCCGTCATCGGCGAAAAGGGCGTGATGCTCTCCGGTGGCCAACGCCAAAGGATTGCCATTGCCCGGGCCGTCCTGCGCAATGCCCCCATCCTCGTGCTGGATGAAGCCACGAGCGCACTGGACACGGAATCCGAACGGGCGGTGCAGGCGGCGCTGGACGAGTTGATGAAGGGGCGCACGACCATTTGCATTGCCCACCGGCTCTCGACCATTCTGCACGCGGATTTGATCGTCGTGCTCGAACAGGGCCGCATCGTGGAAACCGGCCGCCATGAAGAGCTCGTCCAGCGCGGCGGCGTTTATCAGAAACTTTACGAACTGCAATTCTCGTCGTGAGTCGGGAGTGGTACATTTTACAGCTTTCGGTGGGGCGAGCGTCCTCGCGAGCCGGATCCGGCGTGTCAAATCCCGCATCTGCGGGGGATGGCGGCTCGTCAGTAGCCTCGCCCCACCAAGCCAGAGACTACGCATGAGCGCGCGGCCTGAAAAAATCCTCGCCTTGCAGTTCAAATACTTTGGTGATGCCGTGCTGCTCACGCCGGCACTCCGTGCCCTGCGTGCTCATTTTCCCGCCGGCGAATTGCACCTGCTGGTGCCGGAGGAAATCGCGCCCATTTTCAATCATTTGCCCTGGCTGGATCGCTTATGGCGGATGCCACGCGAGCGCGGTCGTGCCCGGTTCAGCCAGAGCTGGCCAATCATTCGCGCCCTGCGCCGTGAACGTTTTGATCGTTCGGTCGATTTTACCGGGAATGATCGCGGCGCGATTTTGAGTTTTCTCGTTGGCGCGCGGCAACGACTTGGGCTGCTCAGCCCGGGTGGTTTCCTTGGGCGGCGTTTTTGTTACAGCCAATGTGCAGCGCCGGCGCCACTCACGCAGCACGAATCGCTGCGTTTGACGCACGTCTTGTCCGCTTGGAATATCGCACCGCCATTTTCGCCGGAACTTGAAATCCATGCCGACCCGGCTTTGGACGCCCTGGCGGCTGCTTTGCTTCCAGAACGGACCATCCTTTGTCACATGGCTTCGAGCCAGCCAAACCGCCAATGGCCGGTCCAGCATTGGGCGGCATTTTATCAACTGGCTGCCGCAACGGGACGGCGACTCGCCTTCACCACTGCCACCGGCGCGCGCGAACAGTCATTGATAAACGAATTAAAAAAAATCGCGCCGGATGCGCCCACCTTGCCGGTCGTGCCCGATTTATCCCAATTTCTCGCATTGCTGAAACGGGCGGAAGCTTTCATTTCCGGCGATACCGGCCCGTTGCATTTTGCCGCCGGTTTGGGCGTGCCGACCATTTCATTGTTCGGGCCAAGTTCTCCTGCGCGATGGGCTCCAGTGGGTGAACGTCATCGGATTTTGACCGGGAGCTTATGTTCCTGTGGCGCTGGTGCGAGCATTTGTCAAAGCGCCAATTTTTGTCTCGCGGCCATTTCGCCGGAACAGGTCTTCGCCAGTTTGCAAACGCGTCAGGAGATTTCTGCAAAGCCGTTCCGTTGAAGGACGGAGCGCCGGTTTCTGACCCGGCGCGAAAATGCTGATTTTCTGAACACGCCGGGTCGGAGACCGGCGCTCCGGTGTTGCCGGGGGTTTCGATTCGCAATTATCGCCGATTCAAGCGTTCCAGCAGCTTTCCGTGAATTCCGCCAAAGCCGCCGTTGCTGAAGATGCAAACGATGTCGCCGCCCAGCAAGTTCCGGGCAACGTGCGCAACGATGGCATCCACGTCCGGCAGATAGGCGGCATTTTTGCCGGAAGCTTTTAAATCCTGCATGAGTTTTTCCGGGTTGAGCCGTTCGTCCGCGGCAATCTGTTCCAACCGGGCAACCTCGGCAACCACGACCGCGTCGGCGTCGGCGAACGCGCCCGCCAGTTCTGTTTGAAAGACGTTCCGCCGCGTCGTGTTGCTGCGCGGCTCGAAGACGGCCCAGATTTTTTCGCGCGGGTATTTGATGCGCAACGCCCGCAACGTTTCGCGGATGGCCGTCGGATGATGGCCAAAATCATCCACCACCGTCACACCGCCGGCGATCCCGCGCACTTCCATGCGGCGCTTGATGCCCTTGAACGTGTCGAGCGCGGATTGAATCTGGTGATTCTTCAATCCGCAATGCTTGGCACAGGCGATGACCGCCAGCGCGTTCCGCACGTTCAGTTCGCCGACCAGGTTCAGGTGAAATTTAAAGCTCGGAATTTCAAACTCGGTTGCCGTCGGTCCGTAGCGGATATTGAAGGCGCGAACCTTGCTGTTTTCGCTGAGGCCAAATCGCTGCACCGGACAATGGGTGACGTCCAGCAGTGGCGCGAGGTTCGGGTCATCACCATTGCCCAGCAACAGGCCGTTGCGCGGCACGAGCCGGATGAAGTGGGAGAAGGTTTTTTTGATGGCGTCCAGGTTTTCAAAAATGTCGGCGTGATCGAATTCGAGGTTGTTGAGGATGGCAACCTCGGGCAGGTAATGGATGAACTTGCTGCGCTTGTCGAAGAAGGCCGTGTCGTATTCGTCACCTTCGATGATGAACCAGCCGGAGTCCGTGAATCTCGCGCCCTGGTGCAGATTGTTCGGAATGCCGCCGATCAGATAGCTCGGATTCAGTCCGTTGTGTTCGAAGACCCACGTCAGCAGCGAGGTGGTGGTGGTCTTGCCGTGCGTGCCGGCGACCACGAGGGAGCGTTTGCCGCGGATGAAAAATTCCTTGAGCAACTCCGGCAGCGAGCAATAACGCAATTTGTGGTCGAGCACGAATTCCGCCTCCGGATTGCCGCGCGAGATGGCGTTGCCAATGACGACCAGGTCGGGTTTGGACGCAAGGTTCCGCTCGGCATAACCGTTCATCACTTCCACCTTCCGCTCTGCCAGAAAGGTGGACATCGGCGGATAAACATTCTGATCCGAGCCGGTGACGGCGAAGCCCTTTTCCTGCATGGCGGCCGCGGCGGACGCCATGGCTGTGCCGCAGATGCCGACAAAGTGCACCGATTTGATTTCCGATGAAAACATGCCGGCGCATTAAACCACGAAGAGACGACGGCACAAAGTTTTTTGATTCCATGGGGCAAGCCATTTTGAAGGCAAAAACTTTTTATGAAGCTATTCAGTTTTCAACCCGGAATTTCCCGCTACACTGTCGCCAATGCACTGGCTGCAAACGCTTGACATCGCTTTGTTTCATTTCCTCAACGGCTCGTTGAGCAATCCGTTCTTCGACTGGCTCATGCCCCGTCTGAGCGGCGGCGACGGTGTCATGCGCTGGTTTGTCTGGTTTGCCCTTGCCGGCATTGTGGGCACGCTCGGTTTCGGTAGTCCCCGCGCCCGGCTGTGCGCTTTGATGATCGCCCTCGTCGTCGCGCTGGGCGATCCGTTGGTCGTCAACACCATCAAACACCTCATCGAACGTCCACGTCCGTGCAGGGTCCTGCCCGGCGTCATTGAACGATTGGGCTGCACTGGTTCCGGCAGCATGCCGTCCGCTCATGCGGCGAACTGGTTCGCCATGACGATGGTCGCGTTTCTTTTTTATCGCCGCAGCCTTTGGTTGATGCTGCCGATGGCGCTCGCGGTTTCGTTTTCGCGCGTCTATAACGGCGTCCATTATCCCAGCGACGTTTTGGCCGGGATGATTCTGGGCGCCGGCTATGCGGCGGCCGGAGTGGTGGCGCTGCAATCCATTTGGAATTTCGCCGGAAGACAATGGTTCCCGCTCTGGCACGCGCAAATGCCGTCGCTTTTGAGTGCCGAAGGCGGAAGGTGGAAGGCAGAAGTGCAAATTCAAACCTCCGCCAATTCCGAACTCCGAACTCCGAACTCCGAAATGGAATGGCTCCGCCTCGGCTATCTTCTGGCCCTGGTCATGCTGATAGCGAGCTGGGTTTACCTGGCCAGCGGCACCATCCAGCTCAGCCAGGATGAAGCCTACCAATGGGTCTGGTCCAAACACCTCGCGCTGTCGTATTACAGCAAACCGCCGGGCATCGCGCTGATCCAGTTCGCCGGCACCTCGCTCTTCGGCGACAACGAATTCGGTGTCCGGTTTTTTGCGCCCCTGTTTGCCGGGATACTGAGCGTGATGGTGTTGCGTTTTCTCGCGCGGGAAGTCGGCGCGCGTCCGGCGTTCGGGATGTTGCTCATCGTCCTGGCCACGCCGCTGCTCGGCCTCGGCACGGTCCTGATGACCATTGATCCGCCGCTGGTGCTCTGCTGGACCTGGGCGATGATCGCGGGCTGGCGCGCGGTTCAGCCGGATGGACAAATGCGCCACTGGCTGGTGGTCGGTCTGGCCATGGGCCTCGCTTTTCTCTGCAAGTACACCGCCGTGTTTCAAATCATCTGTTGGGCCATTTTCTTTGCCCTGGCGCCAAAGTCGCGCATTCATTTGCGGCGGCCGGGTCCGTGGCTGGCGCTGTTGATTTTTCTGGTCTGCACGATGCCGGTGGTGATCTGGAACTGCCAGCACGGCTGGAGCACGCTCAATGATGTGGGCGGAGACGCGGGGCTGCACGGGCGCTGGCACCCGACGCTGCGGTATTTCCGGGACTTTCTGTTTTCGGAAGCGGGCTTGTTGAACCCGATTTTCTTCATCGGTTCGGTATGGGCCATGTTCGCTTTTTGGAAACGGCAGCGCGAGCATCCCGTCCGGCTTTATCTTTTCTGCATGGGCGCGCCGGTTTTTCTGGGCTACTGGCTTTACTCATTCCATTCGCGCGTACTGCCCAACTGGATCGCCGTCGCCATCATCCCGATGTTTTGCCTGATGGTCGCTTACTGGGCCGAGCGGCCGCGCCGGGCCAAACCATTTTTGATCATCGGCCTGGCGCTGGGATTTTTCGCCTTTGCCGTCCTGCATCAGAGCAAACTGGTGGGAAAACTCGCCGGGGATGATCTGCCGCCTGCCAAGGATCCGACCCGCCGGGTACAGGCCTGGAAACAGGAAGCCGCGCTGGTGGAAACGGAACGTGAAAAATTGCAGCAGGCCGGCCGGCCGGCGTTCATCATTTGCAGTCACTACGGCATCACGGGCTTGTATTCCTTCTACATCCCCCAGGCGAAAGCGGCGGTTAAATCGGACGAACCGCTGGTTTATGCGATGGATTCCGACACGCCCCACAACCAATTTTATTTCTGGCCGGAATACGACTATCTCGAACATCGCCAGGGCCAGAATGCCATTTTTGTCAGCGAAGTGGACCCTTATCCGCTGGGACCCGGCTGGTTCTGGAAATGGCTGAACCACGAGCCGATCCACTACGGCAAAATCCCGCCGCCTTCGCCGGCGCCGGAGAAGCTATTGCAACAGTTCGCTTCGGTAACCGACCTCGGCGAGCGCGACGTCACCGTCGGCGGCCGCGTCTTCCACCGCGTGCATCTCTGGGCCTGTTACCACCTGAAGTAACATGGCCGGATCGGAAATTCTCCTGCGGGTTCGGGACTACGACCTGGCGGCCACGCTGGATTCCGGCCAGGTCTTTCGCTGGCAGGAATACCAGGGCGGCTGGAGCGGCGTCATCGGAAAACATCGGGTGTGGTTGACCCGGGTCCGTGAGGGTATCCGCGCGGAAACCGCCGCGCCGGTCAAGGATTGGGACTGGCTCCGGGGGTTTTTGCAGACGGAAATTGATTGGGCCGCCATCCTCGAAACTTTTCCCGATGACGCGCCGATGCGCGCGGCGGTCGCCGCCTGTCACGGCTTGCGCGTGCTGCGGCAGGATCCCTGGGAATGTCTCGCCTCGTTCATTTTGTCCTCGACCAAGCAGATTGTCCAAATCCGGCAAATCATTTCGCTGCTGTGTGAAAGGTTTGGCGAACCGATTGCCCTGGGAGCGCCGGCATCCTTGCCGGCGGCATCCGTCTCGTGCGCAGGAACCCGCCGGCAAGATGCCGGCGCTCCCGGAAATGTGCCCGCTTTATTCCACTTGTTTCCGTCTGCGGAAAAAATAGCCGCCGCAACCGAATCCGAATTGCGCGCGTGCAAGATGGGTTTTCGCGCGCCGCACCTGCTCGCCGCCGCGCGGCAAATCGCCGGCGGCAAATTTGACTTGGACCGCCCGCGCCATCTGTCGCTGCCGGAAGCGCGCGCCGAATTGATGAAACTGCGCGGGGTGGGCGGCAAAATCGCCGATTGCGTGTTGCTGTTTGCCTACGGTTTTGACGGGGCCTTTCCGGTGGATGTCTGGGTGGAACGAGCCTTGCGCCAGCTCTATTTTCCAGGTCGTCGCGTGACGGCAAAACGCCTGCGCCATTTTGCGGCAACGCATTTCGGCCCGCACGCCGGCTGCGCGCAGCAATATCTTTTTCATTACAGGCGGACGAAAATGGCATGAACCACGACCGGCACGAAGCCCGCAAAAACTTTCTTTCGTGTCATTAGGCGGGTTTCGTGGTTTTAATAGACTCCGTCTTAAATGAAAATTGAAGTGGTTCTGACGCCGGCGGAGCTGCCCGCCTTGAAACAACGTGATTTGCGCAACGCGGCCTGCGTCGTGTTCGACGTGCTGCGCGCCACCAGCACGTTCGTGACCGCGCTGCACAACGGCGCAAACGCCATCGTGCCCGTCGGCGAAATTCCCGAGGCGCTGGCCCGAAGGCAAAAACAGCCGGACGTGTTGCTCGGCGGCGAACGTGACGGCGTCAGAATCCCCGCGGCGCAAACCGGCGGCATTGATTTTGATCTCGGCAATTCACCGCGCGAATTCACGCCGGAAAAGGTCCGCGGCAAAACCATTGTTTCCACGACCACGAACGGCACCCGCGCGTTGCGGGCCGGGGCGGGCGCCAAAACGGTTCTGGCCGCATCATTTTTGAACCTGGCGGCCACGGCGAAATTTCTGCGGCGCCTTTCACCCGCGCATGTCGTGCTGGTGTGCGCCGGCACGCGCGAGAACACCGCCCTCGAAGACGTGCTGGCCGCCGGTGCGTTATGTGAAATTCTTGGGGCGCCCCTCGCCCCGTCCCTCCCCCCGCTTGGGCGGGGAGAGGGTGTCCGAAGGACAGGAGAGGGGTTTCTTCAATTGAGCGATTCGGCGGAAATTGCACGGCGCACTTATGCCCAGGCCAAACCCGATCTGGCGGCCACGGTGGCCACTTCGGAAAACGCGCGACGATTGCTGTCTATTCCCGAATTGCGGGAGGATGTTTCGTTTTGCCTGCAACGCGACATTTTCCCGCTGGTGGCCAGGTTGGCAGCCGATGGCGCTATTCATGGTGGAGCATCAAAATGATCCGACCTTGCACCGCTTCCGATGTTCCCGACATTTTCACCATCGTCAACGATGCCGCCCGGGCTTACCAGGGCGTGATCCCTCCCGATCGTTGGCATGAGCCGTATATGCCTTTCGAGGAGTTGCGGGAAGAAATCAGCCGGGGAGTTGTATTTTGGGGTTACGAAGAAGATCGCCGGCTCGTCGGTATTATGGGAATGCAGCCGGTCAAGGATGTCACATTGATCCGGCACGCCTATGTCAAAACGGCGATGCGTAATCACGGCGTGGGCGGGCAATTGCTCAACCATTTGTTGGAGCGGATCGAAGGCAAAATCCTCGTGGGAACCTGGCAGGCCGCCGGATGGGCCGTCAGGTTTTATCAAAAACATGGATTCCAATTGGTTGGCACAGCAGTGAAGGACCGCTTGCTGAGCACTTATTGGCAGATTCCCGAGCGGCAAATGGAAACCTCCGTGGTACTGGTTTGCAACCGGCCCCGTCCGTTATCGGCTGGAGGTTAATACAGACTGCCGGAAACCATTGCTATCCAATGTAATCAACCTGAACGAATCCGACGATTTCATCCACGTTGAAAGCGGCTACCACGGTCTCTCCTTCCCAGAAGAAAATAATCTTGTTGCCATCCCCCACGGTAGCGGTCTCCGCTTTGACCATAAGGACGCCGGTTTTTGTGACAAGTCGGTAGGTTTTCATATAATTATGGTTTAACCACTTCGGATAAAATTCACAAGCTTTTCCCCATCCCAATGTAATCCAGCTTGGATTACAGAGCCCAATCCAGTACAACAATTACCGAGAAATCAATTACGGCATACAACCCGATAATCATCAACCGCATGGTATTTCAACTTTAACCCTTTATGGTCCCCTCCAATCTCCCCAACGTTCCGGGTGCCTGGTACATTCGCGTGCTGCAAAAACCCGTCACGTCCGTCGGCCTGGCAGCCCTCTGCCTCGCCCTCGACTTTTTAATTGGACCCTACATCATTTTCCCAATCACCTTTATCATTCCTGTGGCCGTTTCCGCCTGGTTCGGTCGCTCGCACTATGCTTATTCCCTGGCAATCATCCAACCGCTGATTCGCCTTGGCTTTGCATTCGATTGGCAACCTCCTTGGAGCTTTTCCATCTCCATGATCAATACCGCCATTCGCATTGCCGTCCTGGTGTTTTTTGCCTACCTGATCAGCCGGACCGCCCGCCAGACGCGTGAGCTGGCCAGACGGGTCAACTTGTTGGAAGGCATTCTGCCCATTTGCAGCCTGTGCAAAAAAATCCGCGACGAGCACGGCGACTGGCAGCCGGTGGAAATTTATGTTTCGAACCGCTCGGAAGCCCTGTTCAGTCACAGTCTTTGTCCGGGCTGCCTGAAACGCGATTACCGACACGTGCAGACTGTTGGCTGAAATTCCCGGTGCGGTTTGCAAACCGGTTTCTGCTTCGAATCAGCGTCTCCGCGATTAAACGACAAATTCCAGTTCCTGCCGGTGCGGAATCAGTCCGCGCTCAAACGCCTGTCCCAGGAACCGGCGAATGGATTCCCGGCCCCGCTCGCCGTAATCGAGCGTCCAATGGTTGACGTACATGCCAACGAACTTGTCGGCGAGGTCGCGTCCCATGTCGCGCGCGTACGGCAAGGCGTGCTGCACCGCCTCGGCGCGGTGGTCGAGGCTGAATTGAATGCTCGCGGCCAGAATTCCGGCAATGGTTTTGCGCGCGTCCGGCGAGAATTTTTTGTGGATGACATTGCCGCCCAGCGGCAGCGGCAGGCCGTCGTTTTCCTTCCCCCACCACACGCCGAGATCTTCGCAAACCACCAGTCCCTCATTCCGATAGGTCAACTGGCCCTCATGAATGAGGAGGCCCACGTCGGCCTGACCGGCGCGGACGGTTTTGAAAATCTGGTCGAACGGCACCACCACGTAATTGAATTCCTTCGCGCTTTGGCCGAGCCAGAGTTGCAGCGCCAGAAAGGCGCTGGTCATCGTGCCTGGCACGGCGATTTTTTTGCCGGCGACTTCCGCCCGGGAAAACTTCTGCCTGGCCACAAGCATCGGGCCGTAACCGTCACCCATGCTCGCGCCACTGGGCAACAACGCGTAGCGGTCGCTGACATAAGCGTAGGCGTGCAGGCTGATGGCCGTGATGTCCAGCTCGCCGCGCGTGGCGCGTTCGTTCAACGTCTGGATATCCTGCAAAACATGCTCGAAACGGAAGCCATGCGTCGGAATCAAATCCTTCGCCAGCGCGTAAAACATGAAAGCGTCGTCGGGATCGGGCGAGTGCCCCAGCGTCAACGTCGTCGGTTGCATCGGCGGAAACTAATTCAAATGACGCGGACTGTCACGACGAGAAGGTTCACGGCGGCCGGTAATTCGAAGATTCAGGCGGGGCGGGCAGGTCTGCCGGCTCGCTCCGACCCGTACCGCCGCCCGGTTTATTCCAGGATGCGTGACCAAAAACTTCCGCGCCGGATTGCGGTTGAATGCACGGTCGCTTTTTCGTCACTTTCCTCTTCCCTTCAAAAGTGTTTGCTATAGTCTCCGGCCTTATGAACCCGGAAGTACCACTTTTTCGGCCGTGCCCGGCTCCGGGTGGTTTATCGGCCGCGCCAGCCCCAATCCACTTGTAACCCCGATTTCACCGGTCTCGTCTGTTACTCAGCCAAAAATGGATTCAACTGAAACACAACCAAACGCAAACAATCCCAGCCACAGGAGTCATCATGAACAAACACCTATCCCTGCTCGCGGTCGCCGCCGTGGCCCTGCTGAGCGCCTGGCCGGCCATGGCCCAACGCCAACGGCTCAGCCCGCACGAAACCATCAGCGCCGTCATTGACGGCAACCGGGTCACCATTACTTATGGCCGTCCCTACACCACCAAACCCGGAACGACCGAGGCCCGCAAAATCTGGGGCGGACTGGTGCCCTATGGGAAACCCTGGCGCCTGGGGGCGGACGAGGCCACGACCCTCATCACGCAGAAAGCCATCGAAATGGGCGGCCAGGCCATTCCCGCGGGGGCTTACACCCTTTACATGCTGCCGGAGGAAAACGGCGCGTCTCAACTGGCCATCAGCAAGCGCCTCGGCGGCTGGGGCATCCCCGTGGACACCTCGCACGACCTGGCGCGGGTTGACCTGAAAAAGGAAGCCTTGGATAAACCGGTGGACCAGTTCACCGTAGCCGTGGCGAAAAATCCGTCCGGTGGCGGCGTCTTGAAGCTGATGTGGGAGAACACCGAATTTTCCGTGCCTTTCACCGTCAAGAAGTAATTCGACCAAATCCAACCATCGAACCCATGAACGCAAAACCGTTGCTTTGTTCGCTGGCATTTGTCTGCGGGCTGGTCTTTGTGTCACGGTTGTCGGCGCAAACTCCCCGGATTGACTTCCCGGCCGCCAGTCCCGCTTGCACGCTCAAACAGCGCGTCGGTCTGACGGACATTCAAGTTGACTATTCGCGCCCCGGCGTGAAAGGCCGCCCGATCTTTGGCGGCATCGTTCCCTACGGCCAGGTCTGGCGCACCGGCGCCAATCAGGCCACCCGGCTCACCTTCAGCACGCCGGTCAAACTGGAGGGGCATGAAATCCCCGCCGGCACCTATGCGCTCTTCACCATCCCCGGTGAGAACGAGTGGACGATCATCATCAACAAAAACGCGAAGCAATGGGGCGCCTTTCAATACAACCAGAAGGATGATGTCGTGCGATTCAAGGTGAAACCGGTGACGTTGACGGACACACGCGTCGAAACCTTCACCATCGAATTGAACTACGTTCGCGACGAATCGGCGGCGCTCACGCTGGTTTGGGACCAGACGGTGGTCCCGATCCGGCTGGAAGTGGAGGTGGCCGGCAAGTTGGTCCCGCAAATCGAGGCGGCCATGGCGGCGCCCGGCAAAAAATCGGACGGCCTTTATTTTCAAGCCGCCACGTTCTACTACGACCACCACCGGGATCTGAAGCAGGCCCTCGGCTGGGTCAACGCCGGTCTCGCGGACAATCCCCGGATCGCCTTTGAAATGCTCCACCTGAAGGCCGAGATTCTGGCCAGACTGGGAGACAAGGAAAACGCAATTGCGGCGGCCAAACGATCCACCGAATTGGCGCTGAAAGCCGAAGGCCCCGCCAGTTCATTCCCGAAAATGAACCAGGACCTCATCTCCAGCTTGCAGGAATGACCTCCACTGCACCCATGGCCGCACCCGCGCCGCGTTCACATCCGGCGCGCCGTTTCCTCTTCAGTCTGGCCTGCGGCATGGCGGTGCTAAGTGTGCCACGGGTGGCCGGCGCCGCGCCGGCGCCCGCGCCGGTCATTCTCCGGGATCTGTACAAGTTCAACTCGATGGGCAGCGTGCTCTACGTCGCGGCACATCCCGACGACGAAAACACCCAGTTGATCGCCTACCTTGCGGGTGGGCGCCATTACCGGACCGCCTACCTTTCGCTCACCCGCGGCGACGGCGGCCAAAACGTGCTCGGCCCGCAATTTGGCGACGAGTTGGGGGTGATTCGCACGCAAGAACTGCTCGCCGCCCGGCGCATTGACGGCGGGCGGCAGTTTTTTTCACGCGCCGTGGATTTCGGTTTTTCCAAGGATTACCGGGAGACGTTGCGGATCTGGGACCAGCAGGAGGTGTTGTCCGACGTGGTGCGCGTCATTCGCGAATTCCGACCCGATGTGGTCATCACGCGCTTCTCGCCGGTGCCGGGCGGCACGCACGGACATCACACGGCCTCGACGGTGCTGGCCATGGAAGCGTTCAAGCGGTGCGGCGATCCCCAAGCGTTTCCTGACCAGCTCCAGGAAGGTCTCACGCCCTGGCAACCCAAACGCATTCTTTGGAACATGGGCGGATTTCAGCGCAGCGGAAATGTGTCCAACGTGATCCGCATTGATGTCGGCGGCAAAGATTCTGTGTCAGGCGAGTCGTTTGCAGAAATTGCCGCGCGCAGCCGCTCGATGCACAAGACCCAGGGTTTCGGGAATTTCACCGGCTTCGGCGGCGGCGGCGGGCCGAGGTTCGAATCCTTTGCGCTGCTCGATGGCCAGCCGGCAACCAACGACATCATGGATGGCGTGGACACGACCTGGTCGCGCGTGCCCGGCGGCGCTGAAATCGGCACAGCGGTTGACGAAGTTATTGCGAAATTCAACCAGCCAGATCCTGCCGCCAGCGTGCCGGCCTTGTTGAAAATCAAAAAACGCCTGGCAGTTCTGGCCACGGACGACCCCGTGGTGAATGAAAAACGCCGGCAATTGGACCATATCATTCAGGAATGCCTCGGTCTGACCGTGGAGACAACGATTCCGCAAGCCGAAGTCGTGCCCGGCGAGACGCTAAACCTGCATCTGACGGCCGCGATCCGTTCGGGCGTGGTTCCCGTTCGCTGGGTGGCGGCGCGGTATCCGGCCATCCAGACCGAATTTGCCGTGAGCGCAGACCTTGCCACCAATCAACCGGTCAGCCGCGACTCGGCGGAAACACTCCCGGCCGATACGCCGCTGAGCCAGCCGTATTGGCTGCGCGAAGACCATACCACCGGCATGTTCCGCGTGGAGGATCCGCATCTCATCGGCCGGCCGGAGAATCCGCCGGTCTTTCCCATAGAACAAGTTTTTGACGTAGGCGGTCAGACCTTGATCGTCCCCGACCAGCCAGTGCAGACCACGGCCAATCGGGTGGCAGGCGAAACCCGCCGCCTGGAGGTGATTTCGCCGGTGTCACTCAAGCTGGCGTCGGATGTCGGCTTGTTTGCGCCCAAGGCCAGGCGATCGGTGACGGTGGAGGTGACAGCGGCGCGGCCCGACACCACCGGCACTTTGCGATTGGATACGCCGGATGGCTGGAAGGCTGCGCCAGCGACGCAAACATTTCATTTGAAAGCCGCTGGAGACAAAGCCCAATTCACTTTCAAAGTTACCGCGCCGGCGGCGCCAACGACCGCCAATATTACCGCCGAAGCGGCAGTCGGCGGCAAGAGTTACAGCAATGAGCGCGTCCTCATCAACTACCCACACATCCCCTTGTTGTTGCTGCAACCGCCCGCCAGGTTCAAGGCCGTCTGCCTGAACCTGGCCATCCGGGGCCGTACGGTCGGCTACCTTCCCGGCGCCGGCGATGATGTGGCCCAATGTGTCGCCGACATGGGTTACCAGGTCACCACGCTGAGCGGCGATGACCTGACGACGAATCGTCTGAAGAAACTCGACGCCGTGGTCATTGGCGTCCGCGCGTTTAATGTCCGCACGGACCTCGTTTCCCATTTGCCGGCGTTGTTCGCTTATGTGGCAGCCGGCGGCAACGTCATCGAACAATACAACCGGCCCGGACGCGATTTGAAGACCGACCGGTTCACACCCTACCACCTGCGCCTTTCCAACGAACGCGTGACGGATGAAACCGCGCCGGTGACCTTCCTGGCGCCCGACCATCCGGTGCTGAACACGCCGAATAAAATTACCAGCGCCGATTTCGACGGCTGGATTCAGGAGCGCGGGATTTATTATCCAAACGAGTGGGACGACCATTTTACGCCAATCCTCGCGTGCAGCGATCCCGGCGAAGCGCCGCTCAAGGGTGGACTGCTCGTCGCCAAATACGGCAAGGGATATTTCGTCTATACCGGCCTGGTCTTTTTCCGGCAACTTCCCGACGGTGTGCCCGGCGCTTACCGCTTGTTTGCCAACCTGATTTCGCTCGGCAAATGAAGCTGCCGCCGCCCGATCCGCCTGCTCCCGCGCCTGAAGGTAGGGCGCGTCACTCCGTGCGCGCCGGCGGGGATGAATCGAACGCCTCCCTTGACAATCGCGGCGCGCAGAGGACTGCCGCGTCCTGCCAAACGAATTCGGACGAAATAACCAGCTTGCCGGGGCTGCGCTCCTGGCGCGGCGTCTATCTTTTTGTCTTCGGCTGTTTCATCCTGTGGGTGCTGCTGCTGCTCGCGCTGACGATGAGCTATTCATGAACCTCCTCGATTTCGTCGTCCTCATCGGCAGCCTGGTGGCCATCGCCGCCTACGGCGCCTGGCATACCCGCCGTCATCGCAATTTAAACCATTATTTGCGGGGCGACGAAACCGTCGGCTGGCTGACCATCGGCATTTCAGTGGCCGCCACGCAGGCCAGCGCCATCACCTTCATCTCCACGCCAGGCCAGGGATACGAGAGCGGACTGGATTTCGTGCAGAATTATTTCGGAATGCCGCTGGCATTGATTCTCATCGCCGCCGTCTTCCTGCCGATTTACCGGCGGCTGAACGTTTATACCGCCTATGAATATCTGGGGCACCGTTTCGATGCCAAAACCCGGTTGCTGGGCGCCGCCTTGTTTCTCGTGTCGCGCGGCCTGGCCGCCGGCATCACGATTTACGCGCCGGCCATCATCCTCTCCACTGTGCTCGGCTGGCGGCTGGACCTCACCATCATTTTGAGCGGATTGCTGGTGATCATTTACACCGTCACCGGCGGCAGCCAGGCGGTGACCCTCACCCAGAAGTGGCAAATGGCCGTCATCTTCGGCGGCATGGTGGCGGCGTTTGTCATCCTGTTGCTGAAACTGCCGACCAGTCTCGGTGACGCCTTCACCGTGGCGGGCGGATTCAAAAAGCTGGACGCGGTGAGTTTTTCAACCGATCTCCACCGGCGTTATACGTTCTGGACCGGTTTGCTCGGCGGATTCTTTTTGTCACTGTCCTATTTCGGCACGGACCAGTCGCAGGTGCAGCGTTACCTTTCCGGCTCGTCCCTGCGCGCGAGCCGGCTGGGGCTGATGTTCAACGCCGTGCTGAAGATTCCCATGCAGTTCTTCATCCTGCTGCTCGGCGTCATGGTGTTTGTCTTTTATCAATTCGAGCAACCGCCGGTCTTTTTCAACCAGGCCGCCTGGCACCAGGCCGTCCAACATGATCCGGGCAAAAAACTTCAGGCGCTGCAACAGGAATTCAGCACGGCTTACGCGCAAAAAGAACAGTTCATCCGCCAATGGCTTGACGCCAAACACGCCGGCAACCGGGAAACCGAGGCCGCCGCGCAGACGCAGGCCTTGGCGGCGCTGAACCACGTCAACGCCGTGCGGACCAAGGCCGAGACCGTCATGGAGCAGGACGATCCCGGCGTGAAAAGCAACGACGCCGATTACGTCTTCGTCACGTTCATTCTCGACCATCTGCCGCACGGCTTGATCGGGCTGTTGATCGCGGCGTTCTTCGCCGCCGCGCTTCAATCAAAAGCGGCCGAACTGAGCGCGCTCGGCTCAACCACGACGGTTGATTTCTATCGGTATTTGGTCAAACGCGAAGCCAGCGACGCGCACTACGTGGCTGCTACCAAATGGTTCACCCTTTTCTGGGGCCTGGTGGCCATCGCCTTTGCGCTGTTTGCAGACCTGGTCGAGAATTTGATTCAAGCCGTCAACATCGTCGGTTCGGTTTTCTACCCCGTGGTGCTCGCCCTGTTCCTGGTGGCGTTCTTCATTAAACGCGTGGGCGGCACGGCAATGTTTTGGAGCGCTTTGGCGGCGCAATTGCTGGTCCTGATCGTTTACTCGTTGCATTATCGATTCCCGAAACTCGATTTTTCCTACCTCTGGTATAATCTCATCGGCTGCGCCGCCTGCGTGCTGTTGAGCCTGATTTTGCAAGTCGCCCTTGGCTCGAGCAATAAAACCGCGCCGTCGCCGCCAGCGCCATGAGTTCCGCGCCTGTCATTTGTTTCGGCCAGCAACCATGCGGGTTTTTCCCGCGTCGTTTCCTGTTTGCCAAAATCCAGACGGCCCGCCGGCTCCAAAAGGAAATGGGCGGTGAGATTGTCTTCTTCTGCCATGACAGCGACCACGACCCGCGCGAGACACAGACCCTCCTGCGCCATCGCAAGACCCGGGAACCGGCGCAACTCAACTTCGCCTTCACCAACCGGATTCAACGGAAATTTTCGCCGCAATACCGCAAACAGATTGCCGCCGGCTGGCAGGAAAAAACGGCGCTCCAGTTGCCGAATTACGTCGGCCATTCGCTGATTAACATCTTCAAAAACATTTCCGCCATCAATGTCGCCGATTTCTGCCTGGAAATGTATCGCGGCCTGGGTCTGCTCGACGGCATCCGCGTGGTGCGTTCGAGTGATCCCGCCGTGCGCCGCGCCGCCTGCGAGGTGCCGGAATTTTTCGTGGATGTTCCGTATGCAGGCGAGGTGGTTCGTGCCCGGTTCAAGGCCGGAACGCCGGTCTCCGACCCGGCACGCGCCGGCAACGCACTTCAAATACACGCCGGGTCGGAGACGGGCGCCCCGACACTTTCGTTGCACGAGGGCGGCGATTCCTACGTCACGCTGCCGGCGGCGGCATTCGGCAAGGAGCAAATCAGCCCGACGCGCGACACCCGGCTGCGCTGGATGCAATCGGTCGTGCATTGCACGCATTACATTGCCGGCGCCGGGGAAAAAGCCTATCTTCACCCGGAAGAAGCACCGGAAATCACTTTTGTGAACCGCGACACGATTGAACGGTCCGATGAAGCCTGGACTGAAATTTGTAGTGGCACAGGCGTCTCGCCTGTGAGTTTCTGACATGAAAAACCACACTCATTTGCGACACACAGGCAGGATGCCTGTGCCACTCTTGGCCTTCGGCGCGCATCCGGACGACATCGAATTCGGTTGCGGCGGCGTCATTGTGAAGGAAACCCGTGCCGGCCGCGCCGCGCACCTGGTCGTTTGCTCGCGCGGTGAATCGGCAACGCACGGCACACCGGCACGGCGCGTGGCTGAAGCCAAAAACTCCGCCCGGCTGCTGGGCGCGACGGTTGAATTCATCGAACTCGACGGCGATGCGCATCTTGAAGTTCGCGCCGCGCACGCCATCAAACTGGCGGGCATTATCCGCCGGCTGCGGCCGGGCGTGGTGCTCGCGCCGAGCCTGGTTGAAAACCAGCATCCCGATCATCCGCGACTCGGGCAACTGGTGCGCGATGCCTGCCGGCTCGCCCGCTACGGCGGTGTCAAGGAACTGTCCACCCTCCGCAGTGGCCATGCTACGGAGGACGGGCGCCGCGCGCCGGCTCATGCGATTGAACAATTGTTTTATTACGCGGTGACGCCGGCAGCCGAACCGGCCGGCCTCACGCCGGTGCTCGTTGACGTCTCCGCGCCGGAAATTCTCGCAGCCTGGACGGCCGCAATGGAGGCGCACGCTTCACAGGCTGCGACGCGCAACTACGTGGAATTGCAGCTGACCCGGGCACGGCTGCGCGGATTGCGCGCCGGCGTCGGCCACGCCATCGCTTTGTTTCCCAACGACCCGCTGGTGCTGGATTCGCTCGCGCAAGCGGGCCATGCCGCCCGGCGATTTTAATTTCAACCACGGATGGACACGAATGGACACGGATTGTTTGGAGATGGATTATTGGATTTTTGGATGGATGGATTGGTGGAAAAGCCCATCTGACGTCTCATCCATTCATCCATCAATCCATTTTATGGAGACGAGGGAGTGGTGGCGGCGCGGGTCGCGTTAGGTTCATCCGTGTCTGTCCGTGGTTAAAAACAAATGAAAATTGGCATCGCCTGTTATCCGAGCGTCGGCGGCAGCGGCATCCTCGCCACCGCCCTGGGCGAGGAACTGGTGCGACGCGGACACGAAGTCCATTTTTTCAGCTACGAACGCCCGTTCCGCCTGCCGGCAGACGTCCCCCGGCTGCATTTTCATCCGGTGGTCATCAATGAATATCAATTGTTCAAATATCCGGATTACACCCTGCCGCTTTCGGTGCGGATGGCCGAGGTCAGCCGCGATCATCGGCTGGACGTGTTGCACGTGCATTACGCCGTGCCCCATGCCACGGCGGCGATTCTTGCCCAATCCATGCTCCCGCCGGAACAGCAACCAAGTGTGGTGACGACGTTGCACGGCACCGACACAACTTTGCTGGGCAGCGATCCGGGCTACGGCCCGGCCATCCATCATGCGCTCACCTGCTCGGATGCCGTCACCGTCGTGTCGGAATTCCTGAAGCAGGAAACGCAGCGGGTGCTGGGATTCCACGGGCCGTTGGAAGTGATTCACAATTTCTTTGTGCCCCGCCCGCCGCGCCGTTCGCGCGAAGAAGTTCGACGCGAACTGGGCATCGCGGACAATGAGGCAATGATTCTTCACTCGTCAAACGTCCGGCCGGTGAAGCGGATTGATCTGTTGCTGGAAAGCGTCGCGCGGATCCGTCCGCGTGATGCGTTCAAGCTCGTGGTGCTGGCGGGCGGCGATTTCGCGCCGTACGCCGGTGACGTACAACGCCTGGGATTGGCAGATCGCATCAGCGTCCGTGAAAAAGTGAATGAAATCGAAGACTACCTGCAGGCGGCGGATTTGGGACTGTTTACCTCCGAGACGGAGAGTTTCTGTCTGAGCATCCTCGAAGCCATGTTCTTCGGTTGTCCCAGTGTGGCCCGACGGGCAGGCGGGATTCCGGAAGTGGTGGAGGACGGCGTGAGCGGGCTGCTGGTGCCGTCCGCCGATCCGGACGCCCTGGCGCGGGCCATTGAAAGTTTAATCCGGGAACCGAAACGCCGGTTGGCGATGGGCGAGGCTGCCCGACGCCGTGCTCGTGAACACTTTTCCGCGGATGCCATCGTGCCCCGCTACGAAGCGCTTTACCAACGCGTCTGCAGTCGTACCAGCTGAAGAACTTTAACCTTTGCGTTTCTCCGCAGCGCTAAGCTTCGCTGCGGCCAATTGCCCACTTCAACCGGTGCCAAATCGCCACCCTGAGAACATATTGCTTTCGGGCTGTACCCGGCTCCAGCAGTTCATTAATTTCGATCGGATGGGGCCTGGCTTGGCAAACGCCCACTTGGCTTCAGCAAAGAAATGATTTTCCGAAGTCACCAGCAGTCGCTTAAGACCTTTCGGCAGCGACTGAAATCCTGGATAGGTAAAAACAATTGATCTCATATTTCCTTAATTCAACTATTAACACCGGACGGATAAGTAACCATTTGGTTACACAAATCCGACCTGAATTTTTGACAGTGCCGTCCACCCTCCGTTCAACATTTCGGATCACAGCACCAGATGAAACAGAAACCTTTGCGTTCTCAGCGCTCATGGCGGTTAAAAACTACAGGTACCTCAATACGAACCTCGGAGTGGAAGGCATTTCAGTCACACATGTCCAAGGAGAAGCGGGACAGGTTGGAGATGCAAAATGGCGACGGTGGGAAGACACAGGAGAAGGACTTGCCAGGCTGGCAACAGCCTCAGGCGGCTCCTGCGCGATTTTGCAGGACGGCGGTTTACAGCGGCGCACCGGACCACTGGCCCCGGTCACCATCCCCGAGCCCATTCACGCGTACACAGAGTGCAGTTGCCGGGGCGGCAACAAGGATTGCGCAAAATGCAGCGGCCGGGGCTATTACGCCAAAGGTTGAGGCTGATTCTATGAACAAACGGGCTGCCAGATTTGCGCAACATTCAGCCAGGAAGGCTGCGGGAGCTTTCGGCGCAATGGTTGCCGGTGGCCATCACTGGTTTTGCGATTAGCGTTTCCAGCAGAGCCGGTGTGGCGAAATGGCAGACGCACCGGACTTAAAATGCCTGGAGACATTTCGCTGGAAGGAATGCTACGACGAGAATGGCACCCGCCATGCCATCGCTGAGGAGCCGCCGCCTCAGCCATCTGATTTTAGAAGGGTCAATTCCTGGTGGAACTCCAGATATCAAGTCACCATTTCTGTAATACACGATAAGCAGGGACGCGCCCGGTTCTCCTTCCAGCCGGAGGACAGATTGGCGATCGCCATTCGAACAATGGAGGCTTCTGCAGTCTGGCCAGTCGAGGCCGAGCAAAAGGCCCAAGAGAAACTCGCCAGCCTCATCTCCGAGGAATCATTCGCGACATACCTGCTGATCGGCCAATTCCCGGAAGTCAGCAAACGCAGCCAGGTGACTTACTTGTTCCGGAAAGGCCGCCCAACGATAGCTTTGCGCGAGAATGACGAGTGGTCCCACGCCCTGTGCGCTCTTTGCCTGCACCCCATCGGCTATTATGGTAATACGTGGGCCGGGGTCATGTGTCCGACAGACGAGGTCATAGCCCATCTTTTGATGATGCGCGGCTCCGAAGAAAAATTCTGGGCAAATGCGAATCAACACCCGCTCGACCATCCTTTCGCTGGAGTGTAAATGTTTTGATAGCGGGCAGAAACGGGTCGTTCCGATCTGTGCAACGCCCCACCCATTGCCTCCCGCCTGCATGAATACTGCCGCCCTCCATCGTCCCTCATCCGGTTTCCCGTGCACTCAACCTTCAACTCCGCGACACGTCGGAGCGCCCGCAATTCCAATGCTTGAAGTGCCGTACTAAAGACCGGTTTCAACTCATGCCTGAGGGAAGGAAAATTGAGCGAGCACCAGCCACTCCAGGCAGTGTCGCCGTTCGGATGGGTTGACGACGAACGCGGAAACGGCACCCGCGTTCCGATCGTGGATTTCGATTTTGATACGGTGTTCGAGCGAATGGATGGTGAAGTTTCCGCAGCCCCACGGCCTGCCGATCCGCCGCCGCTAACCAGGCTGCTTTCGCCGCGCGAGTTGCAGCACGCACTCGCTGTCGCAAAAGCGATTCTCAAGCGGTCTTCACCCCGATCCCGGGCCACGCGCGCGACATGGCGCAACCCTGAAATACGCGCTCGAAGAATTGCGGGGCTTCTGCGTTCAATGCAAACCCGCGACCGGCAACAAATGCGTGAGTCCATGTTGAAACTCTGGCGAGAACGCCGACCGGAATTGCTGGCCAAAATCAGGGCGTTCACGCGCGACCCCGAATACCGCCGCCGCGCTTCAGTGCGCTCCCGTGCAATGTGGGCCAATCCCGTTCTGCGGGAAAAAACACTCGCCTGGCGGCGTAGCCCCGAAGGGCGCATGAGAATATCCATTACATCACGCCGATACTATCGCGAGCATCCGGAGGCGCGCCGAAATGCGGCTGAAAGGGCGCGAGCAATGTGGCGTGACCCTAGTTATCGCGCTCGACGCCACCAGACATTATACGCGACACTGGAAGCGAAACATCAGGCAATCAAAAAACGCCTTGTGCTGCTTCCGCCCGCGTCTTGCTCTTGACCTTCAACAAGCAACTCCGTACTGTGCTAAAGTCTGATGATGGCGGATCAACCCTCAGATACTTTCACCAGCAGTTGGCCATCTGGATCCTAGGGCTGCACGCAAGTGCCAATTTCTACGTGCAACTTCCGCACTTGGGGTCCGACCACATTTAACTGTGAGCCTTTGCTTTTGATGCGCGCAACCGTAACAGGTGATGTCGCGGCATCACGTTCGCTTTACTGCACATCATTTATCTAAGCGTATGTTTAATCGCTTTGACTACCGCAGCCCAATCGACTTTTGGCGTCAGGTGACACCATGACAACCTCAGTGCGCCCTTCACTCGGTCCTCGCTTAGTTCCATGGCCGTAAGTACATGGCTGGCGGTGTAATTCTGTGAAGTGCAAGCCGAACCGTTCGAAATCGCCACTATGTCCTTCAGTGCCAGCATCACCGCTTCAGAATCCAGACCTGGCACGGCAATATTCAATGTGCTCGGCACAGATATCGTCACGTCTCCGTTCGGTACGCCACCTACCTGTGCAAAGGCCGAAAGGGCTTCCTTTTTGATGGCCGCACAATACTTGTTTCGCTTCTCCACATCGCGCGCCGCCAGTTCCGCCGCTTTCCCCAACGCCACAATCAATGCCACCGGCAACGTTCCCGGGCGCAACCCGCGCTCCTGCCCGCCACCATAAGCCAACGGGGTCAAAGGCGGTCGCTCAAACCCACGCCGCCTCATGACCAGTGCCCCTATACCCTTTGGCGCATATATCTTGTGGCCGCTGATGCTGATTAAGTCAATCCGGGGGTTTTGTAATTCCGGGAGGCGCTTTCCGAATCCTTGCGCCGCATCCACGTGAAAAAATACCTCATGTTTCGCCAGCACCTTCGCAATGGCTTCGACCGGCTGAATTATCCCCGTCTCATTGTTCACCTGCATTACCGACACCATCAGCGTGTCCGGTCGCAGCGCAGCGGCCACGGCGGCGGCCGTCACCGCCCCATCCTCTTCCGGCTTCACCAGCGTCACGGTGAATCCGTGTTCCGCCAGATGCTCCAGCGGTTCTAGCACCGCCTTGTGCTCGATGGCGGTCGCTACGATATACTTCCGCCCTGTCTTCTCGCCGTGTGCCTTTAGCCCAAGGATTGCCAGATTGTTGCTCTGCGTCGTGCTACTGGTAAAAATGACCTCCTCGCGCTGGCACTTCACCACCGCCGCCACCTGGTCGCGTGGCTTCTTGAATGGCGCAAAAGCGTCTTTCTTTGTGCCGCGGCATACTCTGTTCAGGGGTTCAGTCAATACCGCCCGCGCTTGTTCCAATCGTGACAAGCACGCTCGGTTTGAATTATGATCGCTGCGTCCTTTCTCACGGGATATGAAATTATGGCCACGGTCAAAAATAAACCGTTGGATGAACTCTTTGGGGGCGGCTCATCGTCCCCTCAGGCTGGCGTGCATCAGGCCAGACTCCTCCAAAGCCGCAGAAACCTTGACGACTAAATGGCTGGAAATTCATCAACGTTAAGCGCTCGACTTTTGCCGGTTCTGGCCGGAGGATTTTTCCGCCCGCTGGCCCGCCCTTCAGCGCCGTTGTATGTGGATTGTGCTGATCGGTTGGAGCTGGCGAGTGATGATGGTGGCCAGCTTTCACATTCGGATGCCATCGCGCTGATTCGCGATGCGCTGGTCGCTCACCCCAGTCTGAAACTGGACGAGGATGAGGGCGGCCGGTTTGGGGACGTTCGCCAGCGGGCGGGCCAAATTTTTAACCGGCTGCTTGAAGCAGGTTGGCTGGAAGACCGTCCTGCCAGCCTTGACGAACGGTGGGTGGTCATTTCGCCGCGTTTGTCCCCGTTGCTTGGGCTGTTGAGGGGATATGCGGAGGACGACCTCGCCGAACTGAAAGATTTTGCGGCGACGGTTCGCTCTGTTTGCGAAACATTGCTGGCCGAGGGCGCGCTGGATCCAGCCAAGCGCAATCCTGAGGAACTGAGGCAGGTGGTGAAAGAATTGTTCGACCGCGCAACGCGCGCGGGTCAGCAAATGCGGGCGGTCGAAACGGTGATTCTCCGTTACGCCCAGGAGCAACGCGTAAGCAGCGGCCCGAATGAAACACTCCGTCGTTTCCTGATTGAGTTCCATGAGGGTGAGCACATGGTTTGTTACGACACGTTGGAGCATGGCGGCTTGTTGCCCAAACTCAAACAAGCCCGGCTTGTTGCCCAAGACGCCTGGGCAAACCCATATGTGAAGCAACGGTTGGCCGAGGGTATCGCGAAGCACCGTGGAATTGATGAAACCTCGGCCTATGGCGATGCTGAGGAAATGCTGGCAAGTTTGGAGCGGGCGATCGCTGGCATCTCTGCGAAGCAACGAATCATTGATGAGCGTATTGCCGAATTCAGTGAACTTTCTGCTGCCCGTTATCGCTATCAGACAGAGATGCGCGGGCGAAGTCCTGAAATGGTAAAAGCGTATCTCCAAGCCGCCGACCAGCAGCATTCCGGTAGCTCCTTTGCTGACCTCGCCAATCAGCCCGGCATGATGATTTTAAGCCCAATGGTCGAATTCTATTTTGGGCAAGACGCGCTTGCCCGCCCACGCCGCGCACGACTGCCAGTGGACTTGGAAATCGCACGACCGCCTGCAGTGGGTGATTCGTTGGATGCACTGGAGCGAATCCGTAGGCAAAACCTTTACGCGGTGACTCCACAACGGGCCGGTCGTTTGATTGAAAAGTTTTTGCCGGTGAAGGGGGCGATGCTCTCGACGGAAGATTTAAAATTGAGCACCGAGGACGACTTGCTGGATTTCCTCGCGGTGCTGGCTTATGACCGGGCTTCCGGACCGCGTGGGCACAAACCCATTCGCTGGCGTATCCGCACGCCCAGGCAGGAACACGGGTTGGAGCCCGAGAAGATTCCGACCGACGTCGTTGCGGGGCGCCGTGTTGAGCGGATCGCAATTGAAAGGACCGCATGACACCGACATGGCCATCATTCTGGGCACACATTCCGGATGCCGACCGCCCAGCTTTGCGTGAAGTTCTTACCGACTTGCTTGCCACCGGCGTTTTGCTCGGCGACGTTGGTCGGGACCGGGAGCTTTACCAGACGGCGAGGAAGTATGATCAGGAACTGGCCGATTATCTATCGTTGTTGAACCTGACGCTGTTCCCCGATCCTGACCGGCCGATTCTTCAAGTGCGCCCAATTCCGGGCGAGTGCGGTCTCACCGCCCGCTTCACCAAGGATGAGACGCTGGTGGTGCTGACGCTTTGGCGGATTTACGACGACGCAATTATGGAGCGCTCTACAAATATCGTTACTCTGTCAGCGGACGATCTCTTTGCGAAACTGAGGCTTTACTTCGAGCACATCGAGCCACCCAAGCCAACTCAACTCGAACGTATCCTGGGCAAACTTCGTTCCCGCCGCCTCATTCGCTTTCAGTCCAACGACGAACAGTTTGGAGAATCACGGATCGAAATCCTGCCCACGCTCGCTCGGGCAATTCCCTTCGAGCGCCCGGAAGAATGGGCACAGTCCGTCGCACTTTTCCAGCAGGCCGCTGACGTCACAAACGGTGATTCCGAGGGTGCAGCCGTTGACGAGGAGGGCAAGCCATGAACTTGCAGCGTATCTCGCTTACGCGAATCATCGCCGTGAACTGGTATGGATTCCGGCAAATCTTTGATGTGTCTAATCATACGCTCATTTCGGGGGCGTTTGGCACCGGGAAGTCTGCGCTCCTCGACCTGATCCAATACGTCATGCTTGGTGAGGATTGGCGCCCAAACCGCGCCGCCGCCGGTGCGGCGCGAGGTCGGACGCTGTTGAGCTATTGCTTGTGCGATACAAATTACACCCGTGATGGCGAACCACAATACATCCGGCGCGACGGGGTCACTTTAATTGGCTTGGAATTCACATGGCCGGCCGAGCGAAATAAAGAGCCACGCCGTGAAACGTGGGGCGTTCGTATCCAGTTCTCCAGCCCGACCTCGAGGGCGGAGCAAACTTATTTCTGTCTCCCTGCGCGGCTCGATTGGGCAGACCTCGCGCCGTCCGGTAAACTCTTGTCCGAGGAGGAATTCAAATCTTACGTCCGTCGCGAATACGAATCGTCCTCACCCCGTAAATGTCTGTTTCCTCGTCAAAAAGAGTACCTCGCCGAAATGGCGACGCCCCATCACCTGTGGTTTGACGAAAAGCAATTTCCAAAAACTTTTCCGAAAGCCATCGCTTTCGAGGCCGAGAAGGACGTGGAAAAATTCATCCGGCAGTTCATTCTTGAGGAAAACCCGCTTGAAGTCAGCGATGTAAAGGCGGCTGTCAGCGCGTATCGCGAGACTCAGGCACGGCTGGAATGTCAGGAAGCGGAAGCCAAGCAACTGGCTGTTATTCGGACAAGACATGACGTTTATGAATACGCAAAGCGTGAAGCGGCGATTCTACGGCATCTGGGCGATGCGTTGGAGCAGGATCGTTTGAGCGAACTCGTCGCCCGCCACGAGAAAGACCTTACCGATCTCCGCACCAAACACACGGCGGACAACGAAACCTTCGACAAATCGGTGGCTGAGGTAAATCGGCTGACGGCGGCGCTGGGTGGGTTCCATTTGGATTCCGACGAGGCTGAATTGCAGCAAAAGCTGGCGGAACAGGCAACCAAACGCGCCGAACAGAAGGGATTGCTTGAGGCACAGCAAAGTGTTCGCGCCCGGTTACGCGATTTACGTCACCGCTGGGCGCAGTGGCTGAAGCGGGGGGCGACGGTCCAGCTCGACGGTCTCGCTGAATTACTGACGGTTGAAGATCGGATGTTGGATGCGCTGGCCGCGCCGGATGTAACCGCCGGGCTAAAGACGATTCCCGACTTGGCAGAAAGATTCGGGCAGTTGTTTCAAGGAGTGGAAAAACTGCTCGAACCGCACACCAAGGAAATTAATGTGATTTCCAACCGGTTGAAGGAAATCGCCGCCAACTTGGAACGGATTGAGGAGCGCCAGACCCCTGGTTCGTTCCCGCTGTTTCAAGCCATCAAGGCGCGGCTTGCCTCTTCGCCCACCCCGCCGGAACAGTTGTGTCGCTTAATCGAAGTCAAACCCGACGCCGAAGACTGGCGCAATGCCACCGAACTGGTTCTGGGCCGGAATCGCTTTGCCATTGTCGTGGGTTCGCCAGAGGACTATCGCGCCTCCTTGGAAGTCCTGCGCAAGCGTGCGCCAGCAGAAAGGGGCGTGGACGAGTCACTCGTGCATCCTCGAGAAGCTGCCGAGTTATCCACGGAAGTACGGAAAAGCTCGCTCGCCGGGAAAATCGAAATGGCGAAAGCTCCGGAAGGCATCCGGCGTGTGGCCGAGTGCTTTGCCAAACACTTGCTGGGCCGCGTCATTGCCGTCGAGCGTGCCGAGGATTTGGATGCGTGCGACCGTGGTATCACGCGCGACGGCATTTATAAACAAACGCCGATACGCCGCCGCCTCCGCCAAGTGCCCGGCTTCGAGTTCACGCTCGGAACGGAAGGATTGAAACGCCTCCGCGAAACGCTGACGCGGGAACAACAGGGGCTGATGGCGGCGAGGACAAATAAGCAAGCGTTGATGGATTCGGTCAACGCATGGCTGGAGACCGGCAAACAAGGCGGTTTGAGTGACCCGCGCCTGCCTGATCGGAGTGGGGAACTTTTCCGGCTGCCAATCTTGGAACAGGAGCTTTCCACGCTGAAGTTGAGAATTGATTTTCTGTCCACGAAAGAGCGTACGGCTCGCTTGCAAAAGTTGAAAGACCTTCAGGCCGACCTCGCGAAGGCCAATCAGGAAATCGGCAGATTGGGGGATGCACGAGACCAATTTGGACAAAAACAAAAGGTGCTTCAGGAGGCCCTTGATGAGGCAACCGAAAAACTGGAGTCCGCAAAATTGCTGACGACTAAAAATCGTGTCGCCATGCCGCAAGGCATTCTCGACGCCGAGATACAGGAACGGCTTGGGAAATTGAAAAACGAATTCAAATCATGGAGCGACCGCAAAGATGCGGCAATCAAGCGTTCGGGCGATGCAGGTGTGGAAGTTGAGAAGGCTCGAAACGCCCGCAATAACGAACGTCGCGTCTTGATGGATGCGATGGATGCCAACGGCCGTCTGAAGCATCCGCACTATCGCCACGATAGCTTCGACCCGGAGGAAGACTCGAATGACCGTTGGCAGGCTCGCCTTCGCTTGCTGGAGGAAGTCCAGCTCGCGGAATCGCGTAAGCACGCCGCCGAGAGACGGAAGGATTGGGAGCGTCGGTTGAAGGACCAGGTGCTCAACCGGTTGAACGAGAATCTACAGGGTTCAGAGCGCACCGTCCGGCAGTTGCGCACTTACCTCGATGTTCAAGTCGGCAAACACAAATACCGCATAAGCCAGGAACGCGACCCGGCCTTCGCAGCGCACTGGAGTTTGCTCGATTCCGGTTTTGAGCCAACGGATGAATTGATGGCTGCTGGCAGAACGCAGGAAGTCCAGCTGGCTCTTGATGAATTGATGGCTGCGGTCGAGGTCAACGGTGCAGCGGATGCTCGCGCGCTGTCTTTGCTCGATTACCGCAATTACCACCGATACGACATCAAGATGCGGTCGGCGGACCACGCGAGCGGCCCGGAGATTTCGTTTGGCCGGAGCGGCGTCAGCATGTCTGGCGGTGAAAACCAGGCGCCATTCTTCATCTCCATGCTGGCAGCCGCGCGGCGCGTTTATGACTTGGGTGGCGGACGCTCGCAACATCTCGGCTTGGTGGTTATGGACGAGGCGTTCTCCAAACTTTCCGGCGACGGCGTGGAGGATTGTCTTGAACTGGCCCGCAATTTTAACCTCCAGCTTTTGATGGCGTTCCCCATTGACCGTCTCGGTGTGATGACTCCGTATGCCGATACCGTCGTTGAGTTGCGCAAGGAGGAAGTTCGCGATGCCGCCGGGTTTATTACGGAACTCGACAACATCCCCATCGTCCTGCCGCCGGACGATGTGCAGGAATCCATTTCATGAACCTTGATTCCAAGCGATGGCGGGGCTGTGCTTGGCTGCGGGCGCTTGCGTTTCAATGGCACAAGTCACGTGGCTTTCCTGCGTCAAATTTCCAACGTCCATATTCGCGGGATTGGGAGGAATTGCTTCAAGCCGGCAACCTGATCTCCGCTGAATCGCGAGCCGAATCGTTCCGTGAAGCTAAAGAGCTGGAGGCCGCCGGGCTGGTGGAGCTCAAGACGGTTCGCTACCGTCCGTACCAGATTGAACGGATTGTGATCCCATTCGCCGCCGAATCGCGCTTGCGGGAGCTGTTTGTGGGCGAACTTCCGGCTCCTCCCGATCCAAGATTTGATTTTGCCTCAGTGAAATGGGCTTCACCACTCGCCTTCCTGACCAACGAATCGGTCTCGGTTGCCCCGGATGACCTGCTCCAGATGAACCAATTCCTGCTGCAAGAACCGCGAAACCAAGCGGTCGTTCCCATAAAAGAACGGTCACTGGAGATATTCGGTGACGAAAAACGCCTCGATGCTTTGGTATCCACCTCGCTATTTCGGGCGGGCCGTCTCGATTGGGTGAGGGATTTGAAATGTGAGATCATCGGCGAACCCCTCGCTTGGAAACGCGGCCCGGTTGAAGCCGCTGGCAAGCCGCTCCTCGTCATCGAAAACGCGGCTACTTGGCACTCATATTGCCGCTGGAACGAGGAGTGTAAATTATTCAGTGCCGTCGTGTATGGCTGCGGTAACCGTTTCGTGGATGGGTTTCATTTCCTGCCGGACATCTTTCGCGAGCTGGGCGGGTTGCGCCGCATCCTTTATTTCGGCGACCTTGACCAACGTGGTTTGGAGATTCCGCAGGAAGCTGCCGGCAAGGCGCAAATCCTCGGTTCGATTAGTGTCGAGCCACACCTCTGGAGCTACCGCCAATTGCTGAAATTGGGGGCGGGACACGGTCAGCCGTATGATGGCGATCGGGCATCACCACAACTTTGCGATTGGCTGGGCGAATGTGCCGAGCCAGTGCGCCAGTTGTTTTCCGCCGGCCAACGCCTCGCCCAGGAGCACGTCGGTTGGGAATTCCTGAGCAACAGGCATGGAAGAGACTGAAAGCATAGCTGGACGAAAGGCGCGATGATGAAATCACATACGGAATGGCTTCGGAAGCTCACGGCACTAAATCCTGCTGTGATCAGCCGACTTGGCTCTGGCAATGAACGATTTGCCCCACATAAACCACTGCTCCTGCTCTGCGTTCTCGAGTTGGTAGAGCAAGGTCAGCTACGCGAACCCAAGTTGAGTTTGACTCCGGATCTCGCGCTCCGCTTTCAATCTTTCTGGCGAGTTGTGGTTGCCCGTTGGACAACCAAGCCCGATTTGCGGATGCCGTTTCACCATCTCAGCACTCAGGAATTCTGGCGGCCGCTGACCAAAGACTTAAATCGCTCAAACCATCGCAGCCTGACAGAAGTTGTGGAGATCGATGCATCGTTCCTGTCAGCGATGCAAGACTCGGAATTTCGCAGGCGCGCTCGCGCGGTCTTGGTGAACCACTACTTTCCGCCATTCGAGCAGATTGCCTTGCGGGAGTTGACTGGTATCGGCGCAAAGGAGGTCGAGTCTGCAGCAGACGAAATAAAGGAAGAGGCGCGCGAATATGCTCGCAACACCGCGCGGGATGCGCGGTTTCGGATTCAAGTCGTCTCGTCGTATCTTTTCACCTGTGCTTTGACTGGTTATAGTCTCACGACCGTTTCAAGTTCGTCCATCGTTGACGCAGCCCATATTCACGAGCGGCGTGACAGCAAGAACGACGATCCGCGAAACGGGCTGGCATTGTCAAAAAATGCCCACTGGATGTTTGACGAAGGGCTTTGGTCAATGACCGACGATCTGAAAATCATCGTCGCAGAAAAAACTTTTGCCGATTGGAGTCCAGAGGGATTCTCGCTTCGCAATTACCACGGACGACAGCTTTTTTTCCAACGAGGTTGCACATTGCGTCCCGACAGCAAATACATCGCGTGGCACCGGGAGCACCAATTTCAGGGTTGAGGCGTTGCCGCCGCTTACCGGTAGTTGGCGGCAAGTTTGCCAGAGGCGGTCAAAATTCCCGCTTCTTTCAGAGATTGAACCAATTCACGTTGCGACATCTGGCGCACCCGCTGAACGGTCCGCTCCATGGCAGCAGCAACCTGCTCCGGTGTCACAGGACCCGGAGTGCCGTTTTGCCTGGTGCCATTTTGTTTCATGGCGGCAGTTTGTCTTTTATGTTCCATCTGTCAAGTCCCCGGTAGAAAATACCGCATCCGGCAGCCCCTTCGGCACCGCCCAGCTCTTGAACACACCATCCTTCTCCAGCCGGAAGTCAAAATGGTGCGTCCGGGAGTGATGCTCTTGCACAACGAATCGGCCGGTTTGATTTGCCAACGGATGCATTCTTCGAGGATGCGCCCGCCCGCCTCCAGTTTCAAGTGGACCGTGCATGCTCCATTCGGGCCGGAGTTTCCAAATGTCTCGGTCAAAAAACCAATTTACTATAACAACAAACGTCGTCAGACATTGACCACCACACGCACCAATGATAATACAGACTCCAAAGCCAATGCCACCACCGAGTATTTCCAAGTCCACCTTCCTGATGGGCCGGCAATGTTCGAAGCTCCTGTGGTTCCGCTACAACGCCAAAGACCAGATCCCCGCGCCCGACGAGGCGCTGCAAGCCGTCTTTGACCAGGGTACCGAAGTCGGCATACTGGCGCAGCAGCTTTTCCCGGGTGGCGTGGTCATCGCACCCGGCATCATCGATCCGCAGGAAGTCATCGCCCAAACGCAGAAGGTGATTCTATCGCGCAAGCCATTGTATGAAGCCGCCTTTAGTTTTCACGGGGGTTACGCGCGTGTGGACATTCTGGTACCGGTGGCCGGCAATGCCTGGGATTTGGTCGAGGTCAAATCTACCACGCAGCTAAAAGAGGAAGTTCACTTGCCCGATGTCGCTTTCCAGGCGTTCGTACTTGCCGGCGCCGGTGTTAAACTTCGTAAATGTTTTCTCGCCCACATAAATAATGAATTTGTCCGGCACGGCCCGATTGATCCGCAAAAGTTTTTTACCCTTGAAGATGTCACCCAGCCGGTCTCGATGATGACCGGAGACATTGAAGAACAAATCGATGCCATGCAGCGTGTCATTGGTGCCAAGTCGCAACCAGACATCCAGATCGGACCTCATTGCGACAATCCCTACACCTGTGCGTTGCATGAACATTGTTGGTCGTTTCTGCCCGACGCCAGCGTCCTTACCCTTTACCGGGGCGGTTCAAAAGGTTTCAGTCTCCTCAAGCGCGGCATCCAGAAATTGGCGGACATCCCCGCCGACGTTCCACTCACTGACAATCAGGCTATTCAACGCGCAACTTTGCTTGCTGGACAGCCGCATATCGACGGGCCAGCGCTCACAGCTTTTCTCAGTCAGTTGGAATATCCCATCAGTTATCTGGACTTTGAAACCCTAGGCACGGCGATTCCCCTGTTTGATGACTCCAGCCCTTACCAGCAAATCCCATTTCAATTCTCGCTCCATATCGTCCGCCAACCCGGCGCCAACCCCGAACATTTCTCATTCCTGGCGGACGGAACCGGAGACCCGCGTCCTGACTTCATGCGGCGCTTGTGTGAAAAATTGCCAACAATAGGGTCCGTGGTGACTTACAACGCCAGCTTTGAAATTGGACGGTTAAAGCAATGTTGCGAAGTGCTGCCAGAATTCAAACCGTGGTTTCGGACAGTGGAGCCTCGTGTGGTTGACCTTCTCCAGCCGTTTCGTGGTTTCCGTTACTATCACCCGCAGCAAAACGGCACGGCTTCAATGAAAGCCGTGTTACCGGCGCTGACGGGCCAAGGCTACGACAACTTGGCGATCCAGGAAGGCGGCGCCGCCAGCCGCGAATATCTTCGGGTGACGTACGGTGAAGTGACCACCGCCGAGCGCCGCCGGGTGCGGCAAGATTTGGAAGAATATTGCGGTCTCGACACACTCGGCATGATTCAAATCGTGGACCAACTCAAACGCTTTGCAAAATGACCGATTATCCTTTGACCGGCCGCAATTGCGCCGGCTCTTCCAAGATGTCCAGTAGTGCATTGGCGCAGTAAACGCGGTCACGTTTTGCATCACCAACCTGCTTCAAAATCTTCAATCGCTCCAATCGTTCAATCGCACGCTGCGCCGTCGTGAACGCCACATCCAGTTTTTCAGACGCGCCTTTCACCGTAACGAACGGATTTGCTCCCAGCAATTCAACCACGCGCAATGGCGCATTGGTGGAATCACCTGCCACTTGCCTCTGCCAGGCCGCCAGTTTTTCATTGATTCGGGTCGCGCGGCTCAACGCGTCCTCGGACATTCGCGCCACGCCTAGCAGGAAATATTCGATCCATTCACTCCATTCACCACGCTCGCTCACCCCGCGCAACCCGTCGTAATAATCGCGCCGCGCCGCCTCAAAAAAAGCCGAGAGGTAGAGTAACGGCGTGGGCAGAATGCGCCGCTCAATCAGGAACAGCGTTATGAGCAGACGCCCCACGCGGCCGTTGCCATCCAGGAATGGGTGAATCGCCTCGAATTGATAATGCGCCAGCGCCACGGTGACAAGCGGCGGCAGGTCTGATTCGTGGACGAACTTTTCCCACGCCGCCATGCACGGCTCCACTTCATCAGGCGGTGGCGGCACAAATGACGCCGTGGCTGGCGTGCTACCCGGCTTCCCAATCCAATTCTGGATTTTGCGAAATTTTCCTGGTGCGGCTTGCCCGCCGTGAACACCGGTCATCAATTTTTCGTGCAACTCCCGAACGATGCGTACACACAAAGGCAGGTCTTTTAGACGGGCAATCCCATGCTCCAGTGCGACGACGTAATTGCCAACCTCACGCAAGTCCTTAGAACTGCGATCCACGGTCGCGCCGGCCTCAGCTGCCAGCAATTCCCCCAATGTGGCTTGGGTGCCCTCAATCTTGCTGGACAAAACAGCCTCGCGCTTCACAAACGGTCGCATGAAAACGTGGGGATTTGGCAGGCGCCCACCCTCGCCGGCCAGTTTGCCAATCAAGCGGTCGGCATCCGACAGGACACGGATCAACCGCGGGGTCCATTCAAACTTCGGCGGCAGCGGCGCCGGCACAAATGCCTCGTATTTGCCCAACGGCACTTTCCGGCCTGGAATGTTCGATTTGCTGGCCATAGCGTTACTTTCGACCGTGATAATAGCACGACTCGCTATTTTCACAAAAGCATAAAAACGCTAATAGCGTCACTTCCTATTTTCACCGCTGAAAACAGTGGTTTCCGTGGCACCACTAAGCATCGCGCGTGATGCATTACTGTAAACGAGCGTCTTGGCCTGCACGCCGTTGTATTTTCAGCGCAGTTTCAACCGCCTTCACAATTTCTTGAATGTTGCAGGGCACTCGCAGTAAAGATACTTGGCATCCACGATTGGCAAATTCCCGAACCCACAACTCTGTCGGTTCCCAAGCGGAATCCACAATTATCGGATACTTGATTTTCCGCGCGAACAAAATCCGACACAAGTCCTGTCCACTAATCCCCGCCATGGTGTCATCTGTAATCAAAAGGTCAGGACTCGACTTCGACAATTCTTCCAAAGCCGCCCCGCTGTCCTCAAAACATCGAATTTCTATATCATTAAACGATTCCCGAAGCACGAGAACGAACAAATCAAGGATTACTCGCTCGTCATTAACCATCACGATTTGAAGGGGGCGGACATCAGTCAGTGACCGACTTTTTGTGGCTCCAGGTCGTGTGCTAGAACCGGTGCGTCCAACAAGAGCCTGCAAACCTAAGGGCGGCGGCGGGCCGGGCTCCGCCCGGCTCCGCCTGCCGCCCCTGCACCGTGTTGCTCAGGACACCAGTTCGGCAATCAATATCTATTCTGACTTTCTGGGGCAGTCAGCGGTACCGAAGAAGTGAGGTTAGCCTTGTTTTTCAGCGGTTTTTGATTTGCGCTGCCAGTAAAAAGTCCTCGCAAAAACTGCCCGTTTTGCTATATTGGTGGGCATCAATGCAACGTCAAACGACATCCGCACCGCGGCCTTGGCCGACGCTTGCCGGACGCTTGAGTCAGCCGCTGACTTCACGCGTGGAGGCGGTGCGCCAGCTGCAGGCCACGATGCCGATCACGCCAGCCGCTCAAAACGTGTTGAAGAAGAGCAACGGCGGATCATCCAGTGGGCCAAAGAAAACGGGAAGTTAAGCCGCAGCCGCCGCCTTCCGCCGGCCTTCGCGCACGGTGGCGAGCATGATGTTTTTTTCCAGAAGCGCACCCATCGCTATCTCAAGGCAACTCGGCTCGACCGGCAAAGGGGCTATGGCATTGCCCTCGGTTCGGTGACCCATGGCGCAACCCCGTCCGAATATCTTGACCGGCTCGCCCTCCAAAACCGGATTTTCCATGACGATATCCGGTTGGAACGCCTGGTGGAAAATGATGGCAGGCCCATCATCCTCACCTCCCAACCAGCCATCAAGGGAAAAGAGCCAACCCAAGCCGCCCTTGACGAATTGATGTCGGGCAAGGGCTATGAAAACCTCACCGAAGGCGCTTACTATGATGAGCGGGCCGGTTTATTGGTTTTCGACCTTTTCCCTCGCAACGCCATTCAGGCCGCCGATGGGCACATCTATCCCATTGATCCGGTAATTCAGCGCATCGCCTCCGATTTTGGCCAGTTCCTTCGCCAACATCCTGAAACAATCAACCTAGCCCATTGACGCAGTCGGAATACGGCTCCTTTCGCGTGCTTCGTGGTTAAATCTCTGTGCTCCCTGCATTCTTTGCGGTTGGAAAAATCCATGTGCAAGTTCGCGCTTCCATTTGGAGTCTTTCGTGATTAGCGTTTTCCATTGATGCCGGTGTGGCGAAATGGCAGACGCACAGGACTTAAAATCCTGGGACCGTAAAAAGTCGTGTGAGTTCGAGTCTCACCACCGGCACCAGTCTTCGCTCGGAACACAGTGGAGAGCGAAGACTGCCGCGCCGTAGCGTCAGCGAAGGCGGGCCTCGCGGATAATATCGCTGTTCCGAGCTACGACCCGGCAAGCCAACCTTTCACCGATGCGAAGCAAGAACGAAGGCCGGTTTCCCCGGCAACGTTACCGCTCAGTCAATACCGGGCAGGCCAGCCTTCGCCCATATCGCGTGACCCGCGACACTTTCTTGAGGAGCCGTCAACCATTCTTTGGCATTGGTTATGCTAACCTCCCGTCTAAGTGGTTAAGTAGTAATGTGAACGCGACGAATCCTTTTCAGTTACCGGCCTGGTCCGCGATCAATCGTGAACAGCGCCGCCGGGCCCGGTTCAAGAGAACGGTCATTTCCATTATAGCCGCCATCGTGCTGTTGTTGATCGGACTGCTGATTGAAGGTTGTCGAAGCGAGCGCGAGGCATTGGCGACGCCCATGACACCCCCTGACCAGGTCCAGGCTGTCCCGACCGAACCACAAACCACCGTTTCTTCCGCGGCAAACCCGAAGCCTGCGGTCAGTCCGCAGTCCGAACCGGCTGCCACTTCACCAACGGCGCCGCCGGTGACAAAAGTAAACACGGTCCCGGATGCCAGCAACGCAGGAACGGTTTATGTGGTCAAATCCGGAGACACTTTGACCCGGATTGCCAGGACATACGGGACCAGCATCCAGGCCATTGAAGCGGCCAACGGCTTGACTGGCGACCGGATTGTGGTCGGGGCGAAGCTCAAAATACCCGAAGCCTGAACCGGCTTTCACGGCGACTCCACTCACTTGTTTAATATTACGCGATTGGCAAAGAAGGCCAATCGGCCTTCCTCGCGTTGCGGCCATTCCTGAAGAACGAACCGCCAAAGCAACTCTACTGTTTGACCCTTTTGAAATGAAATATTCCCTGCTTTTCGGTGACGAAGATCCATCCACGCCTCCCCCAGGCTTTCGAAAAGAATTCCTGAGCATCCTTTCGTGCAGCGGAAGAGTCGGCGAGGGCTATGCCAATTTTATACTCCCATGCCGGAGCCCATGCCGGAGCCTGAGGGGCCGCGCAACGAATGTTCCGAACTCGTGATGAACTGGACGGTGGGTTTGAAATCGGCGGCACATTCATGTCATCCTGTTTGACGCCGAAACCGGTCCGGAAGTTACCATGATTTGCATCCTGCTGCGCGGCAGTCTGCGATTCCAAGCTCGGCTGAAAGCCGTTTGAAAATCGGTTGCTCTCGTTGGTATTCATTTTTATCCGTTTTTATCGTAATGGTTGTTGAAAATATCGGCGCCGAGACCTGTCACGGTGCCGCCCGCGTCATTGCAAATCCTATGCCGTGTGGAAATTGCCCTGAATTTGCCGGGATCCGCCCGCGGTTTGCGCAGGACCTGCTCGATGGACGATTTGCGATGCGCACTTCTTGCGCGGCGCGGCCGCCGGCGGCTTGGTACTGTAGCAATCCAACAATCCTTGCAGGAAATCTCTGCAAGGCAGGCATAGCGGCCTTGGGCAGAAAGCCGCACTCTTCCAATCTTCTGGAATTTGTGGTGCTTCGCCGAAGCGCCGTTACCGTCAATTACGGGTTCCGCAGAGATTTCCCCTGCAAAATTCCTTGTCAGAACTTCTATGCGGGAGTATTTCGCCGGCAACCCCGTCCAACTGGGAAATGTCCGGTAGTGAGTTAATTCCGTTGGCAGGGGCGACCTGCTGGTCGTCCAAGGCCGCGCAGCAGCGCGGCCCTGCCAGGAAAAAATCAAAACGAGTCACTGCCAAATGTCCGAACTGATAGTCAACCAGATGCCATTATGAATAAATCTGCCGTCCTTCTGTTTGCCGCCGTTGCGTTGCCTGGTGCGGTCGCTGTGGCTCAACCCGCCCTGACCATTTACAATCAAAACTTCGCCGTGGTCCGCGATATCGTGCCGCTCGACCTCAACTCGGGCGTCAACGAAGTGCGTTACCCCGGCGCGACCGCGCAGGTGGAGCCGGACTCGGTGATTCTGCGCGATCCCACCGGCAAACATTCGCTCCAGATTCTGGAGCAGAATTACCGCAATGACCCGGTCACGCAGGAATTGCTGCTGTCGTTGTTTGAAGGCAAGACGATTGATTTTGAACGGATGCGGCTCAAGGACAACACCCAGACGCCCGAAATCATTCCCGGCAAAATCATCCGCAGCGGTTATGTGCCGGGCGGCAATCCGGAGCAACCCATCATCGAAGTGAACGGCAAGCTGCAATTCAGCCTGCCCGGACAGCCGCTGTTTCCGGATCTGGGCGACGATACGGTGCTCAAGCCGACGCTCAACTGGCTGCTCCAGTCGGACAAGCCGGGCAAGTTCGACGCCGAGGTCGGTTACATTACCGGCGGATTCACCTGGGAAGCAGACTACAATCTCGTCTCGCCGGAAAAAGGCGACCTGGTGGACTTGATCGGCTGGGTGACGGTGAACAACCAGAGCGGCAAGACGTTCCACGACGCCAAAATCAAATTGATGGCCGGTGACGTGAATCGAATCCAGCCGCAGGGAGTTCCGTATGGAAGGATGCCCAAAATGGCGATGATGGAATCTTTGGCAGCTGCTCCCGCCGTCACCGAAAAGGCCTTTGATGAATTTCATCTGTACAGCATCGCGCGGCCGACGACGTTGCGCGACCGCGAGACCAAGCAGGTTGAGTTCGTTCACGCCGAGCACGTCGTGGCCCCAACGATTTATGTCTATGACGGCGCGCCCAACTACCGTTTTTACGGCGGACTCAACTACGACCAGGGCTACGGCGCGCAAGGCAATAAAAAGGTCCGCGTCATGCGCGAGTTCGTGAATTCGGACACGAACCATCTCGGCATTGCGTTGCCGGCGGGCAAGCTGCGGTTCTATCGGCGCGATGCCGACGGCCAGTTGGAGTTCGTCGGCGAGGACCGAATCGACCACACCCCGCGCAATGAAACCATCCGGGTGACTACCGGCAACGCCTTTGACCTCGTCGGCGAACGCAAGCAGACCAGTTTCCACGTGGATACCGGCGACAAATGGATGGACGAGTCGTTTGAAATCAAATTGCGCAATCGCAAGAAGGAACCGGTGGAAATCCGCGTGGTTGAGCCTCTTTACCGCTGGAACAATTGGGAGATCACCCAAAAATCGGACGACTTCACGAAGAAAGATTCGCAGACGATTGAATTCCGCGTCCCGGTCAAACCGGACGAAGAACGTGTCGTGACTTACACCGTCCACTATTCGTGGTGATTTACCGGGAGCGCCGGCTTCCAGCCGGCGAGTCCCCCCAACACCGAATCACACGCCGGCAAGATGCCGGCGCTCCCGGTTTGAAACATTTCTGTTGGAAACAAAAAGATTTTCTTCTGCTTGACAAGCCGGCCAGGCCGTCGAACATGGGCGAAACCATCAACCCCCACAGCCCATGAAAAAATACCTGTTGTTCGGCGTACTGGCCTTGCTGGCGGGACCGTTGTTCGCGGCGGACTCCAGCCCCAAGGATGACGTCACCAACGCAGCCAAAAAACTCGGTGACAGCGCCAATTACACCTGGCACACCACCGTAGTGGTTCCGGAAGACGCCCGATTCAAACCCGGCCCGACGGATGGCAAGACCGAAAAGGGCGGCTTCACCTACGTCAAATTTTCGTTCGGTGACAACACCACCGAATTTGTGAAGAAAGGCGAAAGCGCAGCGATTACCGATCGCGACGGCAATTGGCAGTCCCTCACCAACCTGGAAAATAACAGCGAAGGTCCCGGGCGGTTCATGGTCCGCATGGTCAGGAACTTCAAGGCGCCAGACGCACAGGCCGTCCAGCTGGCCGCAGCCGCCAAGGAACTCAAAAAAGACGGCGACGTTTATTCCAGCGATCTCACTGAAGACGGCGCCAAGGCGATGATGACATTCGGCGGGCGCGGCGGCGGCCCCACGATCACCAATCCTTCCGGTTCCGTGAAGTTCTGGATCAAAGACGGCGTCCTGACCAAATACGAATTCAAGGTGAAGGGCACCATGAGCTTCAATGGCAACGACATGGACGTTGACCGCGATACCACCGTTGAAATCAAGGACGTCGGCTCGACCAAGGTCACCATACCGGACGAGGCCGCGAAAAAAATGTCGTCCTGACAGTTGGCGGATTGACGGTGACGGTGCAACAGGCACGCCCGGTTTGGAGCAAGATGCTCGATGCATTCCCGGTGTTAAAACACCGGGCTATGGTCGGGAAGTCCCTCCGGGACGGCACGTTGTTGGCCCCGCGGAGGTTGAAGAATCAAGATGCGCGATTTGAAGTTTCTTCCCGCATCCATCAACGGTGGACAATTGAACGCCGCCGGTTTGCTTCCTGTCTCATTTCCGTTCCTGCCGTGGAAAGGCGAATGAGGTTGACAGGCGATTTTTTCGCAAAAAATTTTCCGCCGGCAGTGAATTGAAATTATGGACCCGACATCTGAAATCAAAACCGCCAGCCGTTCACCCGCCGTGTTGCCGTTGCACGAACAATTGATGCGCCAGCATTTGCAGGAGGAAAACCTGCCGCAGGCGGTCCTCCCTTCCTGTCCCATCAGCCGGGTATTGAAGGGCCAGAAGGCGCTGGTGACCGGCGCCAATTCCGGCATCGGCCAGGCCGTCGCCGTGGCGCTGGCCCAGGCCGGCGCGGATGTGGTGGTGAATTACGTCACCCATCCCGAGGCCGCCGACGCGACGGTGAAGGAAATCCAGGGCCACGGCGTGAACGCCTATGCGCACCAGGCCGACGTCAGCCGCGAAGACCAGGTGCAGACGATGTTCCGGAAGATGATCCAGGAATTCGGCACCCTTGACATCCTGGTCAGCAACGCCGGCCTGCAAAAGGATTCGCCGTTTGAAGACATGACGCTGGCCGACTGGCAACTGGTCATTAACGTGAATCTCACCGGCCAGTTTCTCTGTGCGCGGGAGGCCGTTCGCGAGTTCAAACGCCGCGGCATCCGTCCGGAAATCTCCTGCGCCGCCGGCAAAATCATCTGCATGAGCTCGGTGCACGAGGTCATTCCCTGGGCCGGCCACGTGAACTACGCCACCAGCAAGGGAGGCGTCATGATGATGATGAAAAGCATCGCCCAGGAAGTCGCGCCCTGGCGCATCCGCGTGAATTCCATCTGCCCCGGCGCCATCCGCACGCCCATCAACACGGAGGCCTGGAGCACACCCGAGGCCTATCGTAAATTGATGAAACTGGTTCCCTACAAACGCATCGGTGAACCGAGCGATATCGGGCACGCGGCCATCTGGCTGGCTTCCGACTATTCGGATTACATTCACGGCGCGAGCATTTTCGTGGATGGCGGCATGACGTTGTATCCCGGATTCGAGACGGGCGGGTAGCCACCCGTTTGCATGTAGCAGCCGACGTGAGCCGGCTCTAGCTTCAACAGTCATCGGTGAAATTTGAGCCGGCTGACGCCGGCTGCTACAAAAGAAGGATTTACGACAGCTCTTTCGCGAAGCGCATGAACACTTCAGAACAGGAACGTCTGGCGGCGGCTCACACCGGCGCGGCGCCCTGGCTTCTTTGGGGGCCGTATCTCTCCGAACGCCAGTGGGGCACGGTGCGCGAGGACTACAGCCCCGGCGGCACGGCATGGGACTACTTTCCGCACGACCACGCCCGCAGCCGCGCCTATCGCTGGGGCGAGGACGGCCTGGCCGGCATCACCGACCACGACTGCCGCCTTTGCCTGGCGCTGGCGTTGTGGAACGGGAAGGACGCGATTTTGAAGGAGCGGTTGTTTGGTCTC
>JAJXYT010000124.1 GCA_021780375.1 bacterium
CCGGTCAGACCTTGGCGAGCCAGATTCTGGTTCCTTATCCGATGGAATCGGCGATCTCCGGAGTCATGCATTATTACGAATTTTCGTGGTACCGGCGGACATTCACCGTGCCGCCGGCCTGGAGCGGCAAACGAATTATTTTGCACCTCGACGCGGTGGATTGGCAGGCGACGGTTTACGTCAATGGACAGAAAGTCGGTGCGCACAAAGGCGGTTACGATCCCATCAGCTATGACATCACGTCTTATCTCAACGGCGGGACAAACGAGTTGATCGTGAATGTCTATAGTCCGGAAGACAACGGCGGCCAGCCGCGCGGCAAGCAAACTCTTTATCCGGGCGGCATCATGTACACTTCCAGCAGCGGCATCTGGCAGCCGGCGTGGCTGGAGCCGGTGGACGCCTCGGGGATCAACAATTTGCAGATTATACCGGATGTGGATAATGCACGACTGCGATTGACGGTCAACACCTATGCCACCAGCGGCGTGACGGTGGTAGCGACGGTGTCATCGAATGGCGCGGCCATCAACACCGTAACCGGCAATCCGCAGGCGGAACTGGATATTCCGGTGCCGGACCCGGACTTGTGGTCGCCGGAGAATCCATTTCTTTATGATCTGCAAGTTTCAACGATTCACAATGGAGTGACCAATGACAGTGTGACCAGTTATTTCGGGATGCGGAAGATTTCCATCCAGACGGTCAATGGCGTCCCGGAGGTTTTTCTGAACAATCAACTTTATTTTTCGATGGGGCCGCTGGACCAGGGTTTCTGGCCGGATGGCATTTACACCGCGCCCACCGACGACGCGCTGAAATATGATTTGCAGATCGAAAAGGCGCTCGGCTTCAATGCCGTGCGCAAACACATCAAGGTGGAGCGGCAGCGCTGGTATTACTGGGCGGACAAACTGGGATTGCTGGTCTGGCAGGACATGCCGAGCTGCAATTCCTACACCGGCAGCCCGAAGCCCATCGACCCGAACCAGTTTATTGCCGAATTGACTGCCATGGTGACCAACCACTGGAACGCTCCCGCCATCGTGGACTGGACGCTTTTTAACGAGGGACAGGGTCAGAACGACAGCGGCCAGACCAATACGCCCTATCTGGTGAATCTGGTCAAGACGTTGGACCCATCGCGGTTGGTAAATCAAGCCAGTGGCGGGTCATACTATGGTGTGGGTGACATATTGGATAATCACAGCTATCCCGACCCCGGTGATCCCATCAGCTCCTCCCAGGCGACTGTGGACGGTGAATTCGGCGGAATCGCCTGGCATGTCACCGGCCATTTGTGGAATCCGGCCCAGGCCGGGACCGGTTATCTGCTCGCCAGTTCTTTGGATAATTTTGCCTCCCTCTATGATGGTTACATAAACGAGGTCATGAACTACAAACCCCTGGCCAACGGCGGGTTGAATGCCGCCATCTATACCCAGATTACGGACGTGGAGAACGAATGCAATGGTCTGATGACCTACGACCGTCTGGTCAAGCCGGACATGGACAGAATCTACAGTTCCAATTTGAAAGCGATCACGGGCCAGATGACGGTGACGCCCATCGTGCCCACTTCTCAGGTGGTTCCCCAAACCTGGCGCTACACCACCAACACCCCGGCGGCGAACTGGTATGCCACGAATTTTGATGATTCCGGGTGGAGCACGGGTTCGGCCGGTTTTGGCACCCCCGATCCCAATGTGACTCCGAACACAACCTGGAACACCCCCGGCTATATTTATCTGCGGCGCACCTTCAATCCCGGGTCGCTCAGCCCGCAGCAGATCAACAACCTCGGCTTCACGACTTATCACGACGAGAATGTGGCGATTTATATCAATGGTGTTTCTGCCGGTTCCGCTTCCGGTTACTCCACGGCTTATGTCAGCCTGCCGATGAGCCAGCAAGCTCAAGCAGCCATCATTCCCAATGGCACCAACCTTTTGGCTGTGTCCTGCTACCAGAGCACTGGCGGGCAGTTTATTGACGTCGGCATTTCCGATCAGCAGCTGGTGGCCAATACGTTTACAGTTCCAACCGATGAAATTGGCTATTGGCCGCTGGATGCCACGAGCGGAACGGTGGCGGTGGATGCCACCGGGGATGGCTACGATGGGACGGTGTCTGGAGCCACCTGGAACCCCGATGGGAAAGTCAACGGGTGCTTGAGTTTTAACGGTCTCAATAATGATGTCCAGATTCCCGACCCGGTCAGCCATGATTTCAGCATCGTGTTCTGGGTCAAAACCACCCAGACCACCGGTGGAACCGGGCCATGGTATAACGGAACTGGTCTGGTGGACGGGAATTCTTCGGGAGTCGCCAATGACTTCGGGACGGCCTTGCTGGGCAGCAAGCTTGCCTTCGGCGTCGGGAACCCGGACACCACGATTCTGTCCACCAGCCCGATCAACGATGGCAACTGGCATCAATGCGTGGCCACCCGGGTGCAAGCCACCGGCGTGATCAATCTTTATGTGGATGGCACTCTGCAGGCGACCGGGACCGGCAACACCAACACATTGAACGCCTCGAGCTTTTTGACGTTCGGGCGAATTGCCTCCGGCGGCGGCTATTTCAACGGCAGCCTCGACGAGATTGAAATCTTCAATCGGACCCTGGGCAACCACGAAGTGGCCGCGCTTTACAGCAACGGCGCATTCCCGCAGACGACGCCCATGATTTTGCTGCCGCCCGCCTCCCAGAGCCTGTTTGCCGGCGGTACCGCATCTTTCAGCGCGCAAGCGATCGGCGGGAATTTGAGTTATCAATGGAATTTCGACAGCACGCCGATTCCAGGCGCGACCAATAACACGCTGATGTTGACCAATATCGCGCTGACCGATGCCGGGAGCTACAGCATTGTGGTCTCGAACGCGGCCGGCAGCGTC
>JAJXYT010000094.1 GCA_021780375.1 bacterium
ACCAGACCACGTTGTGCAGGTAGTAGTATTGCATCGTCGGCCGTAGCGCGACCTGGAATCCGCCCCACCCCAGCACCACGTCGCCGCCCGTGCGCGACCCGTTCATGATGCCCGCGCCTTCGAGCGGCATGCCCCAGCAACCGAGCAGGTAACGGTCCGGTCCGATGGCGGCGCGAATGGTGTCCAGGGTTTTGCGGTAAAGTCCGGCAGCGTCGTCCGAAGGATTTTTCATGAATTCCTTCCGCTGCCGGTATTCGTCCACCACAATGGGCTGGCCATCAATTTTGAAGTAGTCATAACCCCAGCCGGCCAGTCGGGTGAACAGATCGTGCAAATAGTCCTGCGCCTCGGGCGTGGTCGGGTCCACCAAAAACCGGCCTTCCCACGTGTCCGAGGCAGTGGTGCCGTCAGGCTTCAGCAGAAAAACGTTGGGATGATTGCTCACCGCCTGCGGGTTGCTTTGGCCGTGCGGCGCGAGCCAAAGGCCGGGTTCCAAACCGAGCGATTTGATGTCAGCGGCCAGTTTGGCCATGCCGCCGGGGAAGTGCTCGCGATTCACCGTGGCCCAGTCGCGCCAGCCCACGGGCCCGTCACCACCCTGCCAGCCATCGTCAATTTGCACATACTTTGCGCCATAATCCTTCAGGTGGGCCGCGAGCCAGGCGGCGTTGCGCTTCACCTCGGTTTCGTTGATGCGGTTGTAGTAATAATACCAGGAACACCAGCCGGACGGCGGCAGGGGAAAACGCGACTTGTCCAGCGGTTGATAAAATTTCACACCCAGCACGTCCCGGTAATAATTCGTTTTGACCGTGCCGTCCTTCAACGTCACCTGGTCCTTCACCGGATCAAACGTCCCCTGGGCGAGGGGCGTTGCAACCGGGCCGAGGGTCATAACGAACAGGTCCGGGTCGGGGCCATCCTGAATCCGGCAGGGCACCGGATGCGGCCAGGCAACGCCCGCCGCCAGGGGCGACCCGGCCGCCAACATCCGTCCCAGCAGGCCAATCAACAAGAGCCAACCGACTGTAGATTTCATAAAACCCTTTCGTGTGGCCCGCTCCTCGCACTGTGATTCAGGCGGGAGCGAAGCTCGCCTCATCATGCACATAAGTAAGTAAAAAAGAAAACCGGTTACGGTGATATTTGATAGGTTCCTGTGGATTTCCTGCATTGGCGGTTATATCTGGTTCAGGTTAAACTGAATGGAGAAACATTTGAGTTGGCTTGGCCAGGGTTGACGGCAAAAGTTTTTGTGGCAAGTGAAGACCGTTCAACCCGGGTGCGGGCACCGGATGTCAAATTTAAAATTGTTTTTAATTTGAACTATTAAGGTCGCTTGAATGAAAAGGTTTTCCCGTGCATCACGAACCGATTGACCCGCAGCTTTTCGTCTCCAACCGCGAGCGGTTGAAGCGCCTGTTGCCGTCGAATTCACTGGCGGTCATCAACGCCAATGATGTGCCGCCGGCCAATGGTGACGGAACGCTGGCGATGATTCCCAATTCGGACTTGTTTTACCTGACCGGCATCGCCCAGGAGCAAACCATCCTGGTGCTGGATCCCGAGGCGGACGACGCGAAGCACCGTGAACTGCTGTTCCTGCGGGAGCCGACCGCCGAAAATGAGTTGTGGGAAGGACACAAGCTCACCAAAGCGGAGGCCCGGAAAATCAGCGGCATCCAGTCTATCCAGTGGCTTTCGGAATTTCCGCGATTGTTCCATCGGCTCATGTGTGAGTGCGAGCGCGTCTTTCTGAACAGCAACGAACATTATCGCGCCGTCATTGAAGTGGAAAGCCGCGAAGCCCGCTTTGTCGCCGAGACCGTGCGCCGTTATCCGCTCCACGATCACCGCCGGCTGGCGCCGTTGATGCACCAGTTGCGCGCCATCAAGTCGCCCCTGGAAGTCGCCTTGATTCGCAAGGCCTGCGATCTGACGGCGGCCGGATTTCTGCGCGCGCTCAAATTCCTCAAACCCGGCGTGCGGGAAACTGAAGTGGAAGCCGAGTTCGCGCACGAATTCATCCGGCACGGCAGCCAGTTCGCCTATCTGCCCATCATTGCGACCGGTGTCAACGCCTGCTGCCTGCATTACGTCAGCAACTCCTCCGTGTGCCGCGAGGGCGAATTGCTGCTGCTGGATGTCGCCGCGTCGTATGCCAATTACAATGCCGACATGACACGCACCATTCCGGTGAACGGCCGTTTTACCCGCCGACAAAAACAAATCTATAACGCGGTCCTGCGGATGTTGCGCCGGTGTATCGAGGGATTAACGCCGGGCAAAAAGCCGCAAGATTGGCAGAAAGAAGCCGAACAACTTGCCGAGCAGGAGCTGGTGGACCTGGGCTTGCTGACGATGCGCCAGATCAGCCGGCAGGATCCGGACCAACCGGCCTTCAAAAAGTATTTCATGCACGGCGTGGGGCACCCGATCGGCCTGGGTGTTCATGATCCCGCGAACATGACCCAGCCGATGCAAGCCGGCCGGGTCATGACCGTCGAACCCGCCATCTATGTCCGCGAAGAAGGATTCGCCGTGCGGCTGGAGAATGACGTGTTGGTGACGGAAAAGGGCCCGGTGGATTTAATGGCCGACATACCGATCGAGGCGGACGAAATCGAAACCTTGATGCAGGACCGTCCGAAATCATTTTCTCCAAACGGCCAACGGCGCCTGTCGGCGCCCATTGAACGCGGCCTGGTTCTGACCGGACGTTGACGGAGACAGAAATGGCATCGCCGCGCATCCATACCAGCCGCTTCGCGGGTCTGCGCGGCATTCCGCACGCCACTGTCAACCGTGGACGACCTTGGTCTTTTCGCCAATCTTGTGAATAAATTCGGACTGATCGTGACCGTTCTTTCGGCGTTGGCTGCCATCGGCGCAAACCTCGGGCAGGCCAGGGACAAAACTGACGTGGCGATCCGGCCCAGGATCATCCGCCTCAATCCGCCGGAACAAGGTTTCTTCGCCAAGGAACTCATTTGCCACGGCATCCCGATCCAGGCGCCCGCCGTGGTGGCGGATAAGGCGTTATACGTGGCGTATGACCGGATTTCCCGGCAACTCGAACATTTGCCGGTCGTGGCCTCCAATCTCGTGGCCTCGGGCGTCGAGGTGCATATCATCGGCCAGCATCAGGTGACTTCGGACCTGCCGGAATTCCGCGCTCTCAAAGGCAAGCCCCTGCCGGAATACCATGGAGAAACGATTGACCAGCGAACCCGCGGCCTGGGCGGAAGGTTGACGTCCTGCGGCGAAGAAAATTTACTCGAACTCAAGACCGACCATTATTACGGGCGTGATATCCTGACGCACGAATTCGCCCACGCCATTCGCCAGCACGGAATCCCGCTGAACGTGGTTGAAATGTTCAACCAACAATATCGGCATTCTTTGGCCGAAGGACTTTGGAAGGGCGCGTATGCGTCGGCCAACGCCGACGAATATTTTGCCGAGTTGTCCATGTGGTATTTCGGCACCCATGGCGATCTGGGAATGAGCGGCCCCAAACCGGCCAATGGACCCGATGGTCTTAAGAAATACGACCCGCAAGCTTATAAACTATTTGACGACTTCTACAGCGGGCGAATTAAAATTGGCAAGGTGGCGCCGGGAGGGCATCCATGGACCGGGGAATCAAACACCACAAACCGGCCGCCTGCGGCAGCAGATTCAAAATAGGACCGCTGCCGAATTATGCACACGAACATTCATTGAAGAAATTTCCCGGTTTATGTTCGCCATCGAAGCTTTGGAAGAAAGATCGGAATGAAATCGCCTGACACGCCTCGACAGGGCCAGTTTCCGGCTTTCAGCCACCAATACACCACGCTCCATGGACGCGCGCCGGCGGAAGCCACTTCTGTCACGTGCAGAACCGGGTCCGTCACTATTTTTTTCTGACAGTTTTTCTGAACAGTCGGTGCATGGTGTCAGCAATCCAGCCGCCCTGGCATTGCAATGCCAAAGATAGATTCCCATCGCCGCAGCTTGGCAATATCCCAAAGCTGACATGTTCAAAGCAGTGGTTCAAACCAGCTTGGGATTGATTTTGCCAAAAGCGCTTTTTGGCCGTTTTGAAAAATCGCCGTCAGTCGAAACGGAAACGGAAAAGAGTCAGTTCCTGGTATTGTAGTATTTTGGCATTTCATCCTGAACTTTTGTGCCGCTGCCATCCACAATCAGGGCCTTGTAGCGCCCACTGAAGAGATGGCCAAAGCACCTGTGCCGCCGATTGAATCGTCCAGTGCAGGTGCCCAGCAACCATTTCATCCCCGCCACCAGGTTCCCGCGCGGCGTTTCGATCACCAGATGAAAATGGTTGGACATCAAACACCAGGCATGGAGCTGCCAGCCGGTTTTCTGACAAGCCTCCCCGAACGTCTCCAAAAAGACCTTGTGGTCGGCGGCATCCTGGAAGATCGGTTCCCGGCGATCCCCGTGGTTCATGACGTGGTAAATAGCACCCGGGCACTGCACTCGCAACTTCCTGGCCATGACTAAAGAGAAACCGCACCGTGCTTGATTGTCAATACTACAATACTAGGAACCGACCCGAATGGCCCTATTTAAATTTCTGGCAGGAATTTGTGACACCACCACCGATGGCATAAAACAAGGCAGATTCCAAAACGGAAAATTTTGCGCAAATCATAGCATTATCCATTGCCGCGTGAGAAGGCGGCTGAAATACTGTTGAACACACTTGACCTCCATCAATACCATCTGCCGGCTCGTGTAAGACACCAACATGAAGAAACCATCCGCCGCCCGTCTGCCCCTCTATCGGAACCCTGCCCGGTCCGCCGCCATGCGGGTGAAGGATTTGCTGGCGCGCATGACGCTCGAGGAAAAGGCCGCGCAAATGATGTGCGTCTGGCAGAAAAAATCCGAGACGCTGTTGGACGCCGAGGGAAATTTTAATCTCCGGAAAGCCAGGGCTGCCTTCAAACATCGCCACGGCCTCGGCCAGGTCGGCCGCCCCAGCGACGCCGGCAATGGCAAAAACGCGCGGGAAATGGCGGAGTTGACGAATGCCATTCAGAAGTTCTTCATCGAAAACAGCCGGCTGGGCATCCCCGTAATGTTTCACGAGGAATGCCTGCACGGCCACGCCGGAGCCGGTTCCACCAGCTTTTCCCAGCCGATTGGCCTGGGGGCCGCGTTCAATCCCGAACTGGTCGAATTGCTTTATGCCATGACGGCCGAGGAAACGCGCGCCCGCGGCGCGCATCAGGCCCTCACGCCGGTGGTGGACGTGGCGCGGGACCCGCGCTGGGGGCGGGTCGAGGAAACCTTCGGCGAAGACCCCTACCTGGTGACGCAATTGGGCCTCGCCGCCGTGCGCGGATTTCAAGGTGACGGTTCGTTCCGTGACAAAAAGCGCGTCATTGCCACGCTCAAACATTTTGCCGCCCATGGCCAGCCGGAATCGGGGATCAACTGCGCGCCGGTAAACGTCTCCGCCCGCCTGTTGCGCGAAACGTTTTTGTACCCGTTCAAAGAAGCCATCCAGAAGGCGGGCGCCATCAGCGTGATGGCGTCGTACAATGAAATTGACGGCGTGCCGTCGCACGCCAGCGAATGGCTGCTGCGCGACGTGCTCCGGCGGGAATGGGGTTTCAAAGGCTTCGTCGTCTCGGATTACTACGCGATCTGGGAATTGGGTTATCGTCCGGACACGCATGGCCATTTTGTCGCCAAAGATAAAAAAGAGTCGTGTGTCCTGGCGGTGCGCGCCGGTGTGAACATCGAATTTCCGGAGCCGGACTGCTACCTGCACCTGACCGAGCTGGTCCGCGAAGGGACGCTCAAGGAATCGGACCTGGACAGCCTGGTGGCGCCGATGTTGTTCTGGAAATTCAAGATGGGATTGTTTGACGATCCCTACGTGGATCCTGAAGCGGCCGACCGGATTGTGGGCTCCGAAGAAAACCGGCGGCTGGCCCTGCAGGCCGCGCGCGAAACCATCACGTTGCTCAAAAACACGGATAACCTGGTGCCGCTAAATCCCAGCAAAATCAAAACGCTCGCGGTGATCGGACCCAATGCGGACCGGGAATTGCTCGGCGGCTACAGCGGCAAGCCGAAATTTTACACCTCGCTGCTGGAAGGCATCCGCGCCAAGGTGGGTGACCGGGTGCAGGTGCCCTACTCGGAAGGCTGCAAAATCACCGTGGGCGGTTCCTGGAACCAGGACCTGGTGACGCCCAGTCATCCGGAGGACGACCGCCGGCAAATTCATGAAGCGGTCAAGGTCGCGCAGAATGCCGATGTCATCCTGCTGGCCATCGGCGGCAACGAACAGACTTCACGCGAGGCGTGGTCCCGGAAACACATGGGCGACCGCACCCGGCTGAGGATGGTCGGCCAGCAACAGGAACTGGTCACCACCATGCTCTCGACCGGCAAACCGGTCATTGTGTTTCTTTTCAACGGCAGTCCGCTGTCCATCCATTATCTGCAGGAGAATGTGCAGGCGGTTTTTGAATGCTGGTATCTGGGCCAGGAAACCGGCCATGCGGTCGCGGATGTTTTGTTCGGTGATTACAACCCGGGCGGGAAACTGCCCATTACCATCCCGCGTTCGGCGGGTCATCTTCCGGCGTTTTACAATTACAAACCGTCGGCCCGGCGCGGCTATCTCTTCGACAGCGCGGCGCCGCTTTATCCCTTCGGTTTCGGCCTGAGCTTCACCACCTTCGCCTTCAAGCATGTCCGCCTGGCGAAGAAAAACATCCGCGTCGGCCAGTCCACGCAAGTCCTGGTGGACGTCCAGAACACCGGCAAGCGCGCCGGAACGGAGGTCGTGCAGATGTATATTCGCGACTGCGTCAGTTCCGTCACGAGGCCGGTCAAGGAACTGAAAGGATTCCAAAAAATTTCCCTGCGGCCCAACGACAGCCGGACGGTCGCGCTCGAGATTACGCCGGAATCACTCGCGTTTTACGACCTCCACCTGAAATACGTCGTCGAACCCGGCGATTTTGAAATCATGGTGGGCAACTCCTCCAGCGATGCCGATTTGCAGAAGGTGATTCTGACGGTGACGAAATAAATCATCCAACCCGGATCCACCATGGCTGAACCCCAACACTTCCACCAAAAATTGTCGGTCTTTGAAAAGGCCGGTTACAGCGCCGCCGATTCCGGCGCGAACTTCGTCTTCATGACGATGGTTCTGTTTCAGCTGAACTTTTACACGGACGTGTTTGGCCTCACCGCCACCGCCGCCGCCGCGATTCTGCTCTGGCCACGGCTCTGGGACGCGGTGGCCGATCCGATTGTGGGCATTCTGGCCGACCGCACCAACACGCGCTGGGGCAAGTTTCGTCCGTGGATTCTGTTCACCGCCGTGCCCTGGTGCGTCGTCATGGTCCTCGCCTACACCACGCCCAGGGGCTGGAACATGGCCGCGATGGTGGCCTATGCCGCCATCACCAACACCCTGCTGATGTCCATTTACTCGATGAACAACATGCCGTACGCGGCGCTGGGCGGGGTGATGACCGGCGACGTGCAGGAGCGCGCGATCCTCAGCTCGTACCGCTTCGTCGCCGTGAACGCGGCGCAATTCATCGTGGGCGGTTTCACGCTGCCGCTGGTTGCGAAATTCGCCGCCCGACACGCGGCGGGCGGAACGGCGGGTCTGGCGGACAAACAATATGGCTGGCAGATGACGATGACTCTTTGGGCGGTTCTCTGCCTGGGGCTGTTCCTGATTACGTTCTTTACCACCAAAGAACGGATCAAACCTCCGCCACAGCAAAAATCTTCGCCCAAGGAGGATTTTCTCGACCTCCTCAAAAACAACCCGTGGAAAATCATGTGGTGCTGGACGCTCGTTCACTTTGCCATCCTGACGTTCCGCGGCGGCGCGCTTTACAATTATTATTTCCATTACGCCGACAAGGCGGCCATGTTTGACTGGCTGAACCATTTGGGACTCGTTGCGGCCGCCGGCGCGCCGGCGGCCGGCGGCATTCTGGAATTCCTCGGCTACATCGTCCATGTCAACGGCAGCGACCTGGCCGGCTCCAACGTCGCCGGCGTTTTTTACAGCATTGTGAACATGCTCAATACGGCCACCATCATCCTCGTGATTCTCATTTCGGCGCCGCTGGCGAAACGATTTGGCAAGAAATCCGTTTGCGTGGCGGGATTCGCCCTGGCGACCGTCGGCTGGCTGGGATTTTATTTTCTCTCGCCGACGAACGTGGGGGGCATGATCGGGCTGACGGAGTTCACGGCGATTGTTTACGCGCCTTCGATTCCGCTGACGTGGGCCATCTTCGCGGACACAGCGGATTATTCCGAATGGAAAACCGGCCGCCGTTTCACCGGCATGGTGTTCGCCACGATTATGTTCGCGCTGAAGGCGGGCCTGGCGCTCGGCTCCGCCGCCTTCCTGATGATCATGAAATGGTTTTTCCACTACGACACCAAAATGCCCGACGTACCGGAGACCGTACATGGTTTCCGGGTTTGCGTCGGCATCCTGACCGGCCTGCTGTTTGCCATCTGCACGGTGTTGCTTTTCAGCCTGCCGCTGAACAAACGCACGACCATTCAGATGGCCGACGAACTGGCCGAGCGCCGCAAACAATTTGCAGCCCAAACCGTCTGACCGGAAATCCCATGAAAAAGAATCTCATTGCGATGTCCTTGGTCGCACTCACTATGCTTATGGCGACCGCCGGCGTTCACGCCCAAACCACGCTGAAGGAGGCTTTCAAAAATGATTTCCTGATCGGCGTCGCCATCAATCAAAAACAGTTTGATAATGATGACCAGCGCGGGGACCCGATCATCAAGGCCCAATTCAATGCCATCAGCCCGGAAAACATCCTGAAATGGGAATCGGTCCATCCGGAACCGGGCAAGTATGATTTCACCGAGGCCGACCGTTACGTCGAGTTCGGCGAGGCCAACCACATGACCATCGTGGGCCATACGCTGGTGTGGCACCATCAGACTCCCCAATGGGTATTTCAGGACACGAACGGCCATCCGGTGACCCGCGAGGTGTTGCTGCAGCGGATGCGCGACCACATCCATACGGTGGTGGGCCGCTACAAAGGCCGGATCAAGATTTGGGACGTGGTCAATGAAGCGTTGCTGGACAACGGGACATTGCGGAAATCGCCGTGGGAAAGGATCATTGGCGACGACTATATTGAAAAAGCCTTTCAATACGCGCATGAAGCCGACCCGGACGCCATCCTGCGTTACAACGATTATTCATTGGAGAATGAACCCAAACGAAGCGGCGCGATTGCCTTGATCAAAAAACTCCAGGCCGAAGGCGTCCCCGTCACCGCGATTGGGTTGCAGGACCATGTGCAAATGGATTGGCCGACCACGGAACAGGAAGACGCGACCATTTCCGATTTCGCCAGGCTGGGCTTGAAAGTAATGATCACCGAACTGGATGTGAATGTATTGGGCGGGAAGCGGACGGCGGAAATCACCGAAATGGCAAATCAAGGAACCTCGAATGCCTATGCCAACGGTTTGCCGCCGGCGGTCCAACAGGAGCTGGCCAAACGTTATGCCGATCTTTTCCGCGTGTTTGTCAAACACCACCATGACATTTCGCTCGTGACTTTTTGGGGTGTGACGGACGGGGATTCGTGGCTCAACCTGCGGGGCCGGATGAATTACCCGCTGCTGTTTGACCGCGCCGGCCAGCCCAAACCGGCCTTCGACGCGATTATCCAGGTCGCCCGGACACAATCGGCGGCAAAATAAAATTTGCCGCGCCTGGCAGGGTATGTGTAATCATCCCGTTATGCACCGGATCATTCTTTGCGCGCTGGTGATGCTCATCAGTGATTTTTTAACCTTCACCGCCTGGAGTGGCGAGGAAGCCTGTGTCGCCTGTAACCGGAGTGTTTGGGTCAGCGGCCAGTTCACCCACGGCTGGGTTCATGGCATTGTCACGATTACCGGCGCGCCGACCGGCATGGCCGAGGCGTTTCGCGAAGCCATCTCCGGCCCGCATTTTACGGTCACGGTTTCCAACCTGCCGCCGGGCAAATATGTCGCCCGGCTGGGGATGGTGGAAACCGTTTACACCAACGCCGGCCAGCGCGTGTTCGACATCACCTGCGGTCCACAGACGCTGGCCAGCAACCTGGACCTCTTCGTCGCCGCCGGCGGTTCTGGAAAAGTTTACTTCGTCACCGGCCAGGTGGACCAGACCGGCGTTGCCCTGGGGTCGCTCACCTTCGACTTTCTCGGGCATACCAACGATGCCGAATTGAACACATTCGAACTTGAGGACGCTGCCGGCACTTCGCTGGTCTCCATGCGCGCGGCGGACTTGCTGGAAGTCCATGGCGTCGCCGCTTTGCAGGCCCCCGTCATTACCGGGCCGCAGTATTGGAAGGACCCCGCGTTGCCCATGAGCACCCGGGTCAACGACCTGATCCGGCGGATGTCGCTGGCCGAAAAAGTGCAGCAGTTGCGCAACGACGCGCCGGCCATTCCGCGGCTCGGCGTTCCGGCCTATAATTATTGGAATGAATGCCTGCACGGCGTCGCGCGCGCCGGGGTGGCCACGGTCTTCCCGCAAGCCATCGGCATGGCGGCCACCTGGGACACGCCGTTGGTTCATCAGGAAGCGAATGTCATCGCCGTGGAAGCGCGCGCCAAACACAACGAATACGTTCTGACTCACGGCGGCAACTGCGCGCAGTATTACGGCCTGACGTTTTGGACGCCGAACATCAATATCTTCCGCGACCCGCGCTGGGGCCGGGGCCAGGAAACTTATGGCGAGGATCCTTTTCTGACGGCCCGCCTGGGCGTCGCGTTTATTCGCGGATTGCAGGGGGACGACCCGAAATATCTCGAGGCCGTGGCCTGCGCCAAACACTATGCCGTGCACAGCGGCCCCGAGCCGGAACGCCATCGCTTTGACGCGGTCCTCTCCGATCGCGATCTTCATGAAACCTATCTGCCGCAATTTGAGGCCGCCGTGCGCGAAGGCCACGTCGGCGGCGTGATGGGCGCCTACAACAGCGTGAATGGCGAGCCGGCCTGTGCCAACCCGTATTTGCTGACGGACCTGTTGCGCAAACAATGGGGGTTTGACGGCTACGTCACCTCGGATTGCGGCGCCATTTATGACATTTGGGCCAACCATAAATTCGTCGAAACGCCGGAAGAAGCCGCGGCGGTCGCGGTGAAAGCCGGAGACGATCTGTGTTGCGGCACCGATTACAATGCGCTGGTGCTCGCGGTCCGGCAGGGGTTGATTTCCGAGTCGAAAATCGACCAGGCGCTCGGTTACCTGCTGCAAATCCGGTTCCGCCTCGGTATGTTCGACCCGCCCGCCAGCGTGCCTTACTCGAAAATTCTTTTTTCAGAAAACAACAGTCCCGAGCATCAGGCGCTCGCGTTGCGGGTCGCGCGTGAATCCATGGTGCTTCTGAAAAACGACGGGCTGCTGCCGCTCGACCGCGCCAAAATCAAACGCATTGCCGTCATCGGCGTGAACGCGAATTCCGTGCCGATGTTGCTCGGCAATTACAACGGCACGCCGTCAAACCCGATAACCATCCTGGAAGGCATCCGGAACGCGGCGGGCGCGGACATCGCCGTGGTCTATCAACCCGGTTGCCCGCTGGCCTTGAGCAAGGACGGCGCCAACCAGCCTGACGCCGGAATGATCACCGCCGCCGTCCACGCGGCGAAGTCGGCGGACGTGGTCGTTTATGTCGGCGGCATCAGCGCGCAACTGGAAGGCGAGGAAATGACGCGGGCCAACGGCTTCGTCGGTTTCAACGGCGGCGACCGGACGCAGATTGAGCTGCCGTCCGTGCAAACGGATTTGCTCAAGGCGCTTTACGACACCGGCAAGCCCGTCGTGTTTGTGGATTGCAGCGGCAGTGCCATTGCCATGCCGTGGGCGGCGAAAAAACTGCCGGCCATTTTGCAGGCGTGGTACCCCGGCGAAGCCGGCGGACAGGCCGTGGCCGAAGTGCTTTTTGGCGATGTGAATCCCGCCGGGCGGTTGCCGGTCACCTTTTACCGTTCCACCACTGACCTGCCGCCGTTTGACGATTACTCCATGTCCAATCGCACCTACCGTTATTTCAACGGCCAGCCGCTCTTCGCCTTCGGTCATGGCCTGAGTTACACGCGATTTCAATACAGCGCGGCCCGGCTCGACGCCGACAAGGTCGCCGCGGGCGACACGTTGAAGCTGGCCTTCAATTTGAGAAATGCCGGCACGCGCGAGGGCGACGAGGTGGCGCAGGTTTATTTCCGGCACGTCCACTCCGCCGTGCCGCAGGCGAAACTGGCCCTCTGCGGCTTCGTCCGGATTCACCTGCCGCAAGACGGCATCGCCCGAATCTCGCTGGACATTCCCGTCGAACGATTCCGTTATTGGGACACGGCCCATCAACAATACACCGTCGAACCGGGTAAATATGAACTGCTGATCGGCGCCGCCTCGGACGACATCCGCCTGCACGTGCCATTTGAAGTTTCCCCGCCTGCACTGGCTGGTGATCGGTGACAACCTGTTTTCGCACTCACAGTTTAGTTTGAAGGCGAGGGTCGGAATCGAACTGGGATGCTTTGCCGTTCCGAGCCTAACACACTCTGTTTCAAGGCTTATTCTAGCCTTCTTTTACAGCGGTTCGAGCCGTTTTTTCGACCGCCGCTCAACGCCCGCTCATTGCCCCTTTACCGCCCATTCCGTGCTCGTTAGGCAAAGATTTAGGTGAAACTATGACTTTCGTTGCCGCTAACTAAATCTTTGGTCATAATTCAAATCCGCGCATTACTGAATTTTCTCTCAAACACGCGCTAGGGCACATTTTGTAGTCGAAAAAAACCGACGCTGTTGGTGGTGAAAATAACTTGAGAATTTGTTGTGGCGTTTGGACTGAATAGACCACCACTCCAACTTGACCACCCAGCATCAAGATCCGGCTCGAATTGAACCTGATAATTGTAAAATGGAACCAGACTAGATGAATTTAACTGCATTCCCAACAAAACTTTGGTTGGTGACAATGCTGGGGTTGGAGGCGGATCAATCTGGATCGTGACCATATTGGTGTACCCGATGCCGGCGTCGGTGATGGTGATACCTGTTACTGAGCCACCATTGATACTGGCCACGGCCGTGGCATTGCTGCCCACATCTGAGATAATATTCACGTTTGGCGGTGTGAAGTAGCCTGATCCTGGTACCGTCACTGTCGCACCAACCACGAATCCATTTACCACCTGAGGGGTGGCCATCGCTTGAACCGGCACGGGAGCAAGTGCCAGGCGATACTCTCCATTGGCAGGCACGCCCGCGACCACTTGTGTGTAAACACCATTGCTGGCCATAAAGCTGCCGGACTGGTTAATCCAATATGTTGAATTGAATTGTTGCAACTGATAATTGCTGCCAATAGTGAGATTGCTGAATATGAGACTTGAAACCGGTGCGATGCCTAAAATGGGATCGGAAATAAAGGGGGGGTCTATGAAAACCTGTGGTGCGTTGGTGTAACCCGTCCCCGCGCTGGTCATATTGATGGCCACAGCCACGCCGTTGCTGACCACGGCGACCGCCTGTGCACCGCTGCCGCCACCGCCATAGAAGTGAACCAAGGGCGTATTGGTATAGCCTGCGCCACCGTCGATAATATTCACGCCCACGACAAACAAAGGTATGGTTCCGGCCATTATCGCAGTGCCAACCGCATCGTGCGGCGGCTCTTCGCTTAGATAAAGCTGCGTTACATCGGTCGATGACAGGGCGCGATTGTAGATGCGAACATCGTCAATCGCCCCGTTGAAAAACCTGATCCCAGTATTTGATCCAATTCTAAAAGCAGTCGGCACTGGCGGCGTATAAGCCGTGCCGCCGGGGATGGGAACTCCGTTCACAAAAAATGTCGTCACGCCCGAACTCCGTTCCATCACAACCTGATACCACCGGCTGGCAGATGAGAAAGTGAATCCGCCGCCAAACCAGGCGATGCCATCAATTATTCCAAATAGTTGATTTCCCGGAGAAGTCCCGTTGAGGGCACCCGATACTGTGAAAGAATAGCCGTTGGCAGTAATCCCATCATCATAGCCCAACCCGACCACGGTTCCCGATTGGTTGAGCGAGGCCAGCTTCACCCAGGCGGTCATCGTCCAGTTATTAACCTGGCTTGTGGGCACACCGGAGAAACCAATATAGCTGTTGACTCCGTTGAAACTGTAGGCGGAACAGGTGTTGCCGAAGCGGTCCGAGGTCAGGGTAGCCCCGTTTACGGTTCCGTTGTTTCCATTCCCACTCGCATCATTGGCGGTCCCATTGAATGGATAATAAGCCACCAAACCTTGCCAAATCCCTGAATAAATATTGGAAATGCTCAGACTGGCCGGACTGCTGTTGTTGATGTAGCCGTTGGTATCCGAAACTGCGACTACATAATTGCCGATCCGAGGCGGTTGAATGTTGGTGAGTGTCAGCGTGGCATTCGTAGCGTCGGGAAGAACCACGCCATCCTTGAGCCATTGATAACTCAATGGTGTAATGCCGGTGGCCGCGACGCTAAACGAAGCCGTATCGCCGATATTGACGGTCACATTCGTCGGTTGTGACGTAATCTTGGGACCTGGAGCTTCAATCGCGTAAAGTTGCGCGACCTCGTTTGTGGCCAAGGCGCGGTCGTAGATGCGAACGTCGTCAATCGAACCGTCAAAAAACCTAATACCGATATTGGACCCAATTCTAAAAGCTGTTGGCGTCGTCGGTGAAGTCGTGGTGGTGCTGGGTGTTTGAACTCCGTTCACATAGAAGGATATCACACCCGAACTGCGCAACATCACGATCTGATACCACTTGTTGGTGGCAGGAAATGTGAATCCGCCGTCAAAATCGCCAACTCCTCCAAGCACCGCATGTAATTGACCTGAAAACACTCCCAAAGAATATCCATTGCCAGTAAACCCATCGTCATAACCCATACCCACGGCAATGGTCTCGGCTGGGCTAAATGAGGCTGGGTTCACCCAGGCGGTGATCGTCCAGTTATCAACCTGGCTTGTGGGCACACCGGAGAAACCAATATAGCTGTTGACCCCGTTGAAATTGTAGGCCGAATTGGTGTTGCCGAAGCGGTCCGAGGTCAGGGTAGCCCCGTTTACGCTTCCATTGTTCCCATTGCCGCTCGCATCATTGGCATTCCCATTGAATGGATAATAAGCCACCAGGCCATTCGTGATGAAGCCCTGCGCGTGCAAAGTGAAATTGAGGAAACTGATTGCGGCAAGTACCATGATGATTTTGGTCTTTTTCATGCGTTAATAAACCCGCTGAAGTGAGCTTAGATTTAGTGTTTCATAAGCACATTTAAGTGTCAAGCTAGTAAACGTAAAAAACCTGATATTAAACCAGTTAGGCAGCGTGCAGCAGGGGCGCGCTATTTATACGCTGCGCACGTTTGTGGTGCCAGTGCTTAGAAATCTCCTTCGTAGCTTTGTGCAACCAATCTTTATCCGCTGCCAGCCGGACCATCTCGACCGCTGCGAACCATTTGGGTGCGTTTTGCGCATGGTCGGAAAGATCTCAGTCCCGCATATTGACATATCCCGAAGCGGCTTTCTCACTCCCCGATCAGGTGGTTGGGCTCCACCGTGTCGTCGCCAAGATGATAGTGCGGACTGGCTTTGAACGAGAAGGTGAAGGCAATCGTGTAATCTTTCGGGCCGACGCCGTTGTCCTGCACCCGAAAGGTCAGCGCGCCCGTCCAACTCCGCAAATCCCGATAGACCGTGTAATATTGTTCCTGCAAGCGTCCGCTTTGGGCGTCGAAATCGTGCGTGGTGCGGAACCCCCAGTTGTCATTCAACCGGTAAAACAGGGTGCTGGTGATGAAATTCTCGCCGGCGCCCAGAAAAGCGCTGCGCAGATACCAATGACCGATGCCCCAGCTCCACCGGTCATTCGGGGTGAACGTGAGTTGATGGAACGTCAGGTTCAGCTTGCCGTCGTTGAGGTCGTAGCGGACCTGGGATTCGAGCGTAAGCCACGAGCGCGGCTTGAACAACAATTTGGAATAGAAGTCGTTGAACGTCTTTTGCGGTTGCAAAAAAATGGAATTCGTCTGCCCGTTGGGGCTGAGATTCCAGTCGAGCATCAGGTTCCAGTCCAGCAGTGTGTCAAGCTGGCCGGCGCGTTTGGTTTGCAGCGTGTTGCGCAAACCGAAACGGACGACGTTTTCGCTGCCAATGGCATCAATGTCGTTGTAGTCGGGAAATTGGATGGGCAGCAGCAACAGGCTGGGCAATTGAGTATCGAACTGCGGCAACTGCGGCGGCAGCGTGCTCGGGCGCGGCACAAAAACGTAATTCACCGACGGCTCCATGACATGCCGCAGACCGTCCAGGTCCAAAGCCGAGCTCCTTGCGCCCGCCCACAAGCGCGAAAGCTTGAAGGAAGCTTCGGCGCCGGTGTCAAAAATCTTGCGGTAGGTTTCCTCGTCCGTCGCCCCCGGTCCGCTTTCTTCGCTGTAATAGGTAAACCGCCCGCCGGCGTGCGGCGTCACATTCAGCCAGCCGAATAACGTCCACGGCAGCAGCAATTGATGATAGGTATCAGCGCGCGCAGCGGAATAATCGGGCAGCGCCGGGTTGTTCGTATCGGCAAACCGCTTGCGGTAATAGCCCGCGGAACTCTCGCTTTGATAATAAAACGGCGTGTCAAAGATTTGCTGGCGGAAGCCGGTCAGTTTTAAGTCGGGCAACCGTTCGACCTGGTCAAAGAAGGTGTTGAGGCGCGGCGTGGTCTCGGCGTCGAGGCTCCAGTTGTCCCAGTATTTATTGACCTCGGTGAACGTGTTCGGCTGCGGATTCGCCGAGTAAGCGCCTTCGGCAAAGTCGTGCAGCAGCAGCGGGTCGGTCTGGTAATTCACCAGCGCCTTGACGTTCAGGTTGGTGAACGGCGTGGCCTGATAGGTGAAGTAGAATTGCTGGCGATTTTTGGGAATGTTTCCGAACAACGGCAGGTTGTTCGTGCTTTCGTTCGGGTCCAGGTCGTGCACGTAATAATATTTGAACGCCGCCTCGCCCCAGCGTTCCAGGTGCAGATTCACCTCCGGCCCGGTCCCGACGCCGCGCTTTTCGCGGTAATCCAGATGCAGCCGGCCGTCCGCCAGGTCGCTGAGGAACCAGTTGTAAGTCCCCAACAGATACGGACCGTAGGCGCTGCGGTAGCCGGGCGTGAAGTTGAAATTATTCACGCGTTCGCCGAGGGTGCGCCGGTAAAACGGAAAGTAAAACGTCGGCACGCCGTCCATGAACAGCACGGCGTTCCACATCTCCACGTACTGCCCCGGAACAATCTTGATCCGGCTGGCCCGGACGCGAATGGCCGGCTTGCTCACGTCGTCGGTCGTGACGAAGACGTGGCGGGCGTTGTAGGTCTTGTTGGTGAGGTCGCCTTCCAATTCGCGGCCCGCGGCGAACACCGGCGGGTTGCCGGTGCGAAATTCCTCGCTCCGCATCTGGTGCGTCTTGAAATTGTAACGGATGTGCTCGCCGATCCAGGTCATATCCCCCATTTCGATGCGCACGTGGCCGTCGGCTGCCACCTCGCCCGTCCCCCAGTTCACCGTCGCCTTGTCCGCCAGGAGCGTGGCGGCGCCGTATTTGACGAAGATGTTCGTGCCGGTCGCGTTGGTCGTCGCGAAATCCCACGTGACACCGCCTTCCGGTGCGCCCGGGATGACCTGGCTCTGCCCGGCTATTTCCCAACCCTGCTCTTGTTGCGCCAGAACGATGACGGGAAAAAGGGCGGCAAAAAGAACCAGCAGGAAAATGGCGGGCCTTCGCCGCGCCGGCCGCCGCCGCGCTGGGGCGCTTTGGCGCGTCGCGGGAGTGCTGACCGCGCCGAAGCCGGAGGCGAAGGCGGGCACGGATTCGTGCGAACCGTGGCTGTTGTTGGGTTGCGTGCACGTAACGCTGGCTACGGCCACGCAGGCGGGCGCTCTTGTCATTCGGCGCGGCCAATTAAACAGAACGCGTCTCCACTGCCAAGCGGATTTGCCTCTCGCTTATTCTTAATTTTGCCCCGAACTTAATCGCTCTTTATTTCCCGTGTCTGGTCTTTTTACCTGGCGTTTCATTTTTGTTTGCAGTGTGCGGAGTGTGTTTTGCAAAACCGGAATAATCCGCCGGTCTTTGGGCCGGTTCGCAGCCTGTTTGCTGGCGAGAATCCGCTCCAGTGGCAGCACTTTCAGCCGCAGCCGGCCTGCCTTGACTGCCACAGCGCGCCCCCACTCGGCGGCGAAATCATCGAGGCCGCTCATCCGAATCGCGATGTCGAATGGTTCACTGCCTGAGCCGCCAGGCATGGGCGGGTTGTGACCGAACGGTGGGATATAAGCCGCGCCGACTTTCATGAGGGCTTGCATCAATTCGGGGTCGCTTTTCACCACTTTCCGTTCGACAACGCGACGCGGCGTTTACAGACTGGTTTTATGCCTGACACTTTCCCTGCCTACGGCAAGCTGCTCAAACGCGTCCGTGAAATTGCGCTCCTCGACAGCGCCAACAGCCTGCTGTCCTGGGACAGGGAAACCTGCATGCCGGCCAGGGCGCTCGATTATCGCGCCGCGCAGATGGCGTATTTCAGCGGCCAGGCACACCGGCTTTTCACCGCCAGGAAAGTCGGGGAATGGATTTCCGATTGTGAACAACACGGCTTTGCGCCCGGCTCCGACGAGGCGGCCAATGTCCGCGAATGGCGCCGCAGCTACGATCGCAAAACGAAAATCCCGGCGCGCCTGGTGGAAAAATTCCAGCGCGTGTGCGCCCACGCCCGCGCAGCCTGGGGCGAGGCCCGCCAGGAATCAAAATTCAAACTCTTCCGTCCGCATCTCCAGAAGCTGATGGATTTGCACCTGCACTTTTCCGAGTTGTGGGGTTACACCGGTTCGCCTTATAACGCGCACCTCGACGAATACGAACCGGGCGCGCGCGCCGAGGATCTGCGCGAACTGTTCGCCCGGTTGCGACCGGAAATCGTTGCCATTCTCGGCCCGGCGATGGAACGTTCCGCCGCCGCGCCGCGCTCGATTCTGAACGGGCATTATCCCATCGCCGCGCAACAGGCATTCAACCGCGAGGTGGCGCAGGCGATGGGTTTTGATTTCGCCGCCGGACGGATTGACACCACAACACATCCGTTTTGCAGCGGGCTGGGTCCGAACGACTGCCGGCTTACCACCCGCTACGACGAAGCGGATTTCACCCAGTCGCTTTACGGCGTGATGCACGAGGCCGGCCACGGGCTTTACGACCAGGGACTGCTGCTGGAACATTTCGGCACACCGCTGGGCTATGCGGTTTCGCTCGGCATCCATGAGTCCCAGTCGCGCCTCTGGGAGAATCATGTCGGCCGCAGCGAAATCTTCTGGCAACACTGGCATCCCATCGCGTGCAAACATTTTCCGGAACTGGACCGCCTCACGCCTGCGCAGGTCGCGGCGGCGGTAAACCACGTCCAGCCATCCTTCATCCGCGTCGAGGCGGACCAGGTCACTTACGACCTGCACATCATTTTGCGCTTCGAGATCGAGATGAAATTGATCGAGCGCTCGCTCGCCGTGGCCGACGTGCCGGCCTGTTGGAACGAGCAGTTCGAGAAATCCTTCGGCCTGAAGGTCGCCCAAGACGCCGACGGTTGCCTGCAGGACATCCACTGGAGCATCGGCACCCTGGGCTATTTCCCGACCTATTCGCTGGGCAACCTGAACGCCGCGCAGCTCATGCAACGGGCGCAAACCGACTGCCCGGCGCTCGAAACGGAACTGGCACGGGGCGAATACGGGACGCTGCTCGGCTGGCTGCGTGAGAAGGTCCATCGCCACGGCATGAGGCATCAGCCGCAGGAACTGATGCGCCTCGCCACCGGCGAAGGCACCGGCGCCGTGGCGCACCTCGCCGCGCTGCGGAAGAAATACGGCGTGGCTGCCTAGCGGGTTTTTTTGTGCCCGCCGCCGGCGCTGGAGCCGCCGATTTTGTCACCCACATGAACAGCAGGAAAACATTCGGGCAGGTCGGCAGCCCGACGGGCAGCCAGCGGGATTGAGTCAGGCCGCTCATGGTTTTTATTCTTTCGAGGATTCAGTTTCGCCCAATGCAAGCCGCGCGCCATGGCGGACGTGCAAAACGTGAACTTCATTTTCGCTCACGGTGAAAAGGATTCGGTATTTGTACTGACGGCGACCGTGGACAATCTCACGGATTTCTAAATTGAAACATTCACTCTCGGGCGCGAGCGGACAGCGTTCGGGAAACATTACGAGCGAGCCAATCGTCTCGTAAATGCTGTCAAACCAGCGGTCAGCGGCTACAACATTGGATTCAGCAATCCATAAACGGGATTCCGCGATGTCCTGCTGCGCCGGCAGTTCGACGATGACGTTCCACCGCTTCATTTCGGGCGGCGGGGAATCTTGTATTTGACGCGGATTTCATCCAGCGCCTGGCGGAATGGCTTGCCCGTGCCTTCTTTCATGGCGTCCAGTCCGCGCTGGATGCCGCGAATGGCGTCCAGCATGTCCTCAAACGCGGCGGCGTCCTGCACGATCAATTCCGCCTTGCCATTCACGGTCAAGACTGCCGGGCGGCCGGTGGCCTTGAGCCGGCGCAGATGCGACTTGGTGTTGCGCTGAAAATCCGTCAGCGACCGGATGTCTTGCAAGGCAATCATAACATTCAATTCACTGTTTTATCCATGCTATGCCGAACCTCCGCTGAAAGCAAGCGGCGAATGGCGGAAAAAGGTTCGCGCCGGTCAGCCGCAGGATGGACAGCCGGCGGGATTGGAGAACGGAGTCCATAAATCAACAATTTAATGCATTTTCATTGGGAAAGTGAAATGAGTCAACTCGTCGCCTTTCGTAATTGAAACTGTGGAAAGTTCGCAAGTTGCCTCGGAAACACGGCGAATGAAAACCACGTTTTCAGTCAAAGCAGAAATCAACCGGTTCGGATTCATCGCCATGGAATATGAAAACACAAGTCCACCGCGCGCCTCGTGAAAGGTGTCTTGAATGTCCACTTGGATGAGTTTGCATTCGATGTTCTTTGAATCCTCCCAAAGTTCAGTGCCATCAAAGAAAACCCTGCCCGCCGTATGGAGATTGATAAAAATACACATCCGCACCGCAGACCGGACACTTTGTGTTCGGATTTATGCAGCCTGGATATTCCACCCATCCAAAAATAAAACGCTGGCCGTATTCAGTTTCCCGCTCTACCCGGCGCCCACCACCCCCGTAGCCACCCGACCCGCCAGAAGCCCAGCAACTGCCTGAGACATGAATCGGCACGGCATTGAATCCATTGTGATAGAATTCAATTTCGCCTCCGCACTTGTTGCAAGTGGCCATGACAGTTAATTCAATTTGTGGGAGTTTAGCTCACGATGTTGCTTGATAATATCGAAAGCCTTTTGCTGTAAAATTTGTGCAGGCCGGTTAGCAAATCGGAATTGCAGTTTCCTTCGCGGACGGTGCAGGTGCCGGAGTGGAAAATGCTCGCGGCGCGGACGACATTCATCTGGCTGCCCTCAAAGTTTTTCCGTGGGTGTGAACGGCAGGCCGCGTTCGCCGATGAACGGCTTTTTCAACCGCCCGTCGCTGGAACTGCTCTTGCGTCGGATGATTTCAGGTGCGACCCGATTACCCAATTCACGGCGATACCGCCGCCCTTTCAACCAGTCTTCCCAACTGATTGAGCCTTCAATCGGGATGCAGGAGACTTTTGATTTTGAGTTCTTCGGCGACTTCATTCACCAGTTTCACGCACTCTGAAAGGTCACGATAATCCGACAGATTCGCAAGCCGCCGGACTTCGTTCCGTAGCAGCCGACGTGAGGAGGCTCTCTCATTTCTGAATTAGAATGAGCCTCCTCACGTCGGCTGCTACAACCGTACCGGAATGTTTTTTGCCGCCAGGAATTTCTTCACGTCGCCGACGGTGTAGGTGCCGAAATGAAAAATGCTCGCCGCGAGGACGGCATCCGCCCTGCCCTCCAGCAACACCTCCGCCATGTGCTCCAGACTGCCCGCGCCGCCGCTGGCCACCACCGGCACACCCACGGATTCACTGATGCGCCGCGTGATGACCAGATCAAACCCGGCCTTCGTGCCGTCAGCGTCAATGGAGTTCAACACAATTTCGCCCGCGCCGAGCACCACGGCGCGTTTGGCCCATTCGATAGCGTCAAGACCGGTATTTTTGCGGCCGCCGTGTGAAAAGACTTCCCATTTGTCCGGCCCGACCTTTTTCGCGTCAATCGAAACGACGATGCACTGGCTGCCGAACTTTTCCGCGCCTTCACGGATGAGTTCGGGCCGGGCGAGCGCCGAGGAATTGATGCTGATTTTGTCCGCGCCGGCGCGCAGCATGGTGAACATGTCGTCCACGGACTTGAGGCCGCCGCCGACGGTGAGCGGCATGAAACATTGGTCGGCGGCGCGTTCAATCACGTCCACCATCGTCTTGCGGCCGTGCGCGGTGGCGGTGATATCGAAAAACACCATTTCGTCGGCACCCTGCTCGTTGTAGCGGAGCGCGAGTTCAACGGGGTCGCCGACGTTGCGGAGTTCGCCCGCCTCGGCCTTGCCGAACTGGACGCCGCGCGTGACCTGGCCGGCGTGGACGTCAAGGCACGGAATGACTCGTTTGGCAATCATCGCCTCCATTGAAACGCTACCCGCCAGGGAAGGCAAATTATTCCGTAAAAGCTGAACCTCAAGGCAACGGCGGCCCAAGCACGACCCGGTAGAAACGTACGGAGAAGGTGCTCGTGTTCGGGTCAATCCAGTCGAAAGGCGCCGGCGGCGAATTCGTGGTAAAGATGGTTTGCCAGCCGGTCAAATTCGTCGAGACCTGCACAGCGTAATCCGGCCCCACCTCACCCGCCACGGCCAAATGAAACTGCCCGCCCACCGTGGATGAAGTCACGCCCGGTTGAGTCAAGGGATTGACGGTGACGTTGAAACTCTGCGTTGCGCTCAGACTGGGCATGCCGCTGTCGCACACCTCGATCGTGCCGGCGTTGGTGGTTTGAACATTGGTCAACGTCAGAGCCGGGTTTGTGGCATTAGCCAACAGGGTGTTGGTATTGAAATACCACTGGTAGGCCAGCGGCATGCTGCCGCCGGCCACGACGGTAAAGGCAACGCTATTGCCGGGCGCGACCGTCTGGCTGTGCGGATGGGTGACAATGAAAGGAGCCGTGGCGCAATTCGTGCCTCCAAATCAGCCCGAACCTTGGCGTAAAATTGATTTACTTCACCCGGCGCTGAAATATATTGGGTTTTCACGTGCCGACGTGGCGGAATTGGCAGACGCGCTAGACTCAAAATCTGGTATCCGTGAGGATGTGTGGGTTCGACCCCCTCCGTCGGCACCATTTCTATCAACAACTTGCGCGCCACCGCGACCGGTCGCCGCCGCCGGGGACAAATTGGGCAACAAAATCCGCCGCGCTCGTCGCGCCGGAGCTTGGCGAAGGCGGACGCCGCCTGGCCTCCCCCGGCGGCACGCCGGGTCGGGGAAAATCTTCAGCGTTCATCAATTCATGCTCTTTCAACCAAAGCCGAAACCCGCCGCAGTCTTAATGCCGGCTCGCCGAGCTTCCGGGATTCGGCCAGATCCACCTCAAATTCCGCCACCCAGTCGTTGTAGTCCTCGGAGTCAACGAGCATTTGCTGCACGCGCCAGCTTTTCTTGTCTTCGCTCGGACTGACGTAAGTATGGCGCACGTTCCGGGCGTTCGGGTCCAGCAGAAGGTTTTCGTGGTCGGAATAATAGTCGTCCAGCGATTGCCGTAATCGTTCGGGGGTCCAGTCCTGGCCTTCAGGGTCCTGTGGCGACGTCAGGCCGGCAATGGCCTGCTCGAACTCGCCGATGACTAGGCCGCGCAGGAAACTGAAGACGCGATTGCGGATCGCGGCGGTGAACGCTTTCGTGTCGCGGGTGATGTCCTGGTCGGCTTCTTCGGCGCCGGGCGGGCGAATTTCTCTTGTTTCGGTGCGCTGGTAGTTTGGATCGCGCATTTTCTCCCATTCGTCCAGCAGGCTCGAATCCACCTGGCGGATCATGCTGCCCAGGTAAAGCTCCATCTCGCGCACTTGATCGTTCTTGGCGGTGTCGGGAACGGTTTGCGACAAAACCTTGAACACGCTGTTGAGATGGCGGAGGAGAACTCCCTCGGCGCGCTGCAATTCGTAGTCCCGGATGTAATCGGAGAACGAGCGGAAGGATTCGAACATTTCCCGCGCAATGGATTTCGGGCGGATGTTTTCCTGTCCCACCCACGGATGCCGGTCGGCGAAGGCGTTGAAGGTCGAATACACGAACTCACGATTCGGTTTGGGGTATTCCAACTTTTCGAGTTCTTCCATCCGCTGGTCATATTCGATCCCTTCCATCTTCATTTCCGCCATCTTCTGGTCCTTCACCCGGTCGAGCTGTTTGCGCAGGATGATCGCAGGGTCTTCAACGATGGATTCCACCAGCGTGAGCAACACGAGGGCGTAATCGGGTTGCTGCGGATCGAGGAGCGGAATGGTTTCGAGCAAATACAGCGACAATTCCTGGTCCATCGAGAAATCATCCTGCAACTCGACGTTGACGCGCAGATAAACGCCGTCCTCGGTTTTCGGGATGAACTCCACAATTCGGCGGTCGAGCAGCGAGCGGAACAATTGCCACCCGCGTTTCACGTGGGCCTGCTTCTGCCGGGGCGTTTCGTGACAGTCGCGGATGAGGTCTTGCATGGCGCGGCAGCCGTCGCCTTGGCGGCTCAGAACATTGAGCAGCATCGCGTGTGAAACTTGAAAGCGCGAAGTCAGGCGTTCGGGCGGCGCGGCCAGCAAACGGCTGAAGGTGTTCTGGTCCCAGTTCACGAAATTCCTTTCCGGCGGCTTGCGCTTCACGGTTTTCTTGCCGTCGCGCGTGGATTTTTCCGCCAGCTTTAAATTTTCGATCACGTGTTCCGGGGCCTGCGCCACCACCCAGCCCCGATCGTCGAATCCCTTGCGCCCCGCGCGCCCGCCAATCTGGTGAAAATCCCGCGCGCTCAAAATGACGGTCTTCTGGCCGTCGAACTTGCACAGCCGCGTGAACAGCACGGTGCGGATGGGCACATTGATGCCGACGCCCAGCGTATCCGTGCCGCAAATCACTTTGAGCAAACCCTGCTGCGCGAGTTGTTCCACCAGCACGCGGTATTTCGGCAGCAACCCCGCGTGGTGCAAACCGATCCCGTGCTTCAGCCATTTCCGGAGATCCGGCCCATAGGGACTGCTGAACTTGAATCCTTCCAGCGCGTTGCCGATGCGATTCTTTTCGTCGCGGGAACAAACATTGATGCTGGTGAAATCCTGCGCGCTCCGGGCCGCGTCCAGTTGGGTGAAGTGAACGACATAAACCGGCGCCTTGCCCTCCGCCACGAGCGTTTCGAGAGTCCTGGCCAGCGGCAGCTCCGAGTAAGCATGTTCCAGCGGCACCGGCCGATCCGTGGCCGCGACCGTGATGGTCGGGCGGCCGTTGAGCCGCGTGAGTTCCGCTTCGAAGAACGTGGTGTCGCCCAGGGTGGCCGACATCAGCAGGAACCGCGCCTGCGGCAGCGTCAGTAGCGGCACCTGCCACGCCACGCCACGGTCGCGATCCGCGTAGTAATGGAACTCGTCCATGACCACTTCCTGAACGTTGGCCTGTGAACCTTCGCGCAGCGCGATGTTGGCAAGGATCTCCGCCGTGCAACAGAGGATTGGCGCATGGCGATTCACCGTGGCGTCGCCGGTGCTGAGGCCGACGTTGTCCGGGCCGAGCTCGCGGCAGAGCGCCATGAACTTCTCATTGACCAAAGCCTTGATCGGGCAGGTGTAAACCGAGCGTTTGCCCTGGGCAATGGCCCTGAAATGCAGCGCGGTCGCCACCAGCGACTTGCCGGACCCGGTGGGCGTGTTGAGAATCACGTTCTTCTCCTCGAACAACTCCAGGATGGCCGTTTCCTGCGCCGCGTAAAGCCGGAGGTTCAGCGCTTCGGTATATTCAAGAAAACGCCCCAGCAACACGTCATTGCCGGGTTTCTCATTCCGCGGAATCAATTCGTACAGGGTCGTCGTCACAATTGCGATGTTACTCGCGACTGGTCGTCATCGCCGAGGATAAATCTGGAAACAAATTCCGTCTGGTCGCGCCGAAGTGCAATGGAGGCGGACGCCGCGCGGCTTCACCCAACGGCACGCTTTGTCGCGCCACAGTAACACGAAGGCGGACGAGACGGAGAAAATCTTTGGTGTTCATTTGGGATACCGTTACTAAAGGCTTTCAGTTGGTTTCATCTAACAAAAAATTATCGGGAGAGCGAGCATTCAAGCCCGCCCTCCCGATTGGGTCAAGGCTCCGCCTTGTCGTTCAGGAACAGTTTCCATTCCGCGACGCCCTGGGCGTTGCGGATGAGCGCCGACACCGGCAGTTCCTTCGGCGCGCGCGGTGCCTTGAGCAATTTCAGGCCGGCTTCGTGTGGCAGGCAGTTGCCCTTGCGGGTGTTCACCTGCTTGCTCGACCACACGAGGTTTTCCCACGTGTCCGGGCCGCCGCGCGAGCGGGGCACGACGTGGTCGAGGCTGCCTTCGTCGGGACGCAGCCACGCGCCGGTGTACTGACAGCGGTTGCCGTCGCGCTTTGCGCTACGAGGCGGCAAGCAATGCCCTGTCGAGCCGAAGCTCGCAGAGCGAAAACTGGTCGCCCGGGAAGGTTCTGCCCCCTCGATTTCCGGGTGCAGGCCAGACGTGATCCTGTTTCACCACCAGGCGGGTCGAAGCTCGACTTGCCAAAACTGGCTGCCGGGGCTGGAATTGCATGAACCCTCTGATTACGGAATGCAAATGCCGATGGTGGCAAATGAACGCCGAACGGCGGTGAGATCAGGGCGCCCCGATACTGCGGAAGAACGACATGCCGGATCCGGTATCCGGCACAACGAATTCGACTTGCCCGTTTTGGTCCACAACCAACGTCTGAGAGTCGCTCCAGTCTGTGAGATTAGTTGACACCTGGAGCGTACATGAAACGCCCGACGCAGCCGCCTGGCTGACCGTCCAGGTGCTGCCGATGCCTTTCCGGACCGAAAGCAGGGCGGCCTCAACCGCTCCTATGTCGCAGCCGCTGCCTTGTGGCCGCGGCACGCCGCGTTGATCGGCAGCGAGGCAGAACGCCGCATTGCCGCTGTTGATGGCCGGGCTGCCAGGCCGCAGCGCCATTGTCAAGGTCGGGCCGCCATACGCGCCCAGAGGAGCCAACAACGGGTCCGTGTCGTTGAAGCTGCCTGGCAACGCGAAAGCGCAGCTCGCGTCCGAACTGATGCTGTTGCCGTTGTCCGTAAGCGTGCCGCTGCAATTGGCCGGCGCGTTCGACGACAGGATGGAATTCCGGACATAAACCTTGCCGCCGCTCAGATAAATTCCTCCGCCAAGGGCCACGCTCGAACTGCTCCCGTAGTTGCCGGCACCGGCCCCCTTCTTGACGCTATTGGCGGCAATCGTCACATGCGTCAGGATGGAGGTGTTGTTGAGAGCCAGCGCGCCGCCGTATGCGCTGCTCAATGGAAAGCTCGGATAGGTAATGTCGCCGCCACTGGCTGAATTGGCTGATAACGTGCAGTTCAACATCTGGAGATTGGCGGAGGATTCAATTGCGCCTCCGGTCCCGGTCCCGGCCGAGCCCGGCGCCGGACCCTGTAATCCGCCCTGGACCACGTTCCCCGCGAAACAGGAGTTGGAAATGACTGCGTTACAGTACAACGTTGTCTGCCCTTGCTGACCGATTCTCATGTTGGCCAAGAGGATCGCGCCGCCATCGGCATTGCCCGCGTCGCTGCCACTGCCGATGATGATACCGTCGCCGCCCGTCACCCTGTTGGTCGCAAAAGTGCAGTCGCTCATCCAGAGCGAACCGGCGGCCTGGTAAAGCGCGCCGGCCGAGGCGTTGCAGAACCATTGGCCGCCACCGACCCATTGGCGCTCAAACCGGCTGTCTAAAATCACGTTCGTTCCCCCACTGCAATACACCGCACCCGCGGCCGCCGGACCGCTGTCGGGGTTGTATCCATTCGCCGGCCCAGGGACGCTTGCCGGCGCTGAATTGCTGATAAAGCGGCAGTTCACAATGGTCACGAGGCCGGTGTTGCTATAGATCGCCCCTCCAGCCGAAGGGCCGCCCGGACCGCCTTCGGATGGAGGCGGAGACGGCGCTGAACCGCCCTGGCCTCCCTGGGCCCGGTTGCCAACGAATACCAGGTTGGTCAACCGCAACGTGCCAGTATCATTGAAGATGGCGCCGCCATAGCCGCCGGCACCAAAGTTCAAGGCGATTGTGCCGCTGACGCCGGGTCCGCCGGTGCCGCCAAGGGCCAGGTTGTTTGTGAAGGTGCAATCGGTCGCCTGCAGCGTCCCGGCGTTGTTCCACACCGCGCCGCCGGTGCCGGTGCCGCCGGTGCCATTGCCGACCGTGGAGTTGGTTCCACGCGCGCAACCATTGGCCAGGGTGAGATGATTCAATACCAACGTCACCCCGGGGTTGATCTGCACCAGCCTGAAGAACTGGACGACCGGGCCTTCCGTGAGCATCAAATCATGCCCGCTCGCGTCCATCGTGGTGTCATTGGTGATAACCAAGGGGCTGGAGAGTACGAGACCTCCGTCACACTCGAAGGTGACGATCCCCCCGCCGATGAGCGCCGAGCGCAAATCCGTTTCGGTGCCATTGGTAATCACACCACCCGCCTCGCAGAGAACAGCCCCCGCCAGCGTCATGCAACCGCCAACGGCGAAGCAAAAAAACATTGAACAGATGCCCGCGCCCGCCCGGTTTCCACCCTCCGTCAAGACTCCCGGTTTCATGATGTTCTTCACCACATCCAAGGTTCCGCCAGTTAACCGGAACAATTTTGATGGATGTTCCGCCGGTCGGATAAAATAATGTCTAATTCAAGCCGTTGCGATTTACAAGCTTATTCCTTCGCGTTTAGGTCGCTGCTTTGGATTCCTTTGTGGCTGAAACCCGGGCGTGGGAAATTTACGATTTACGAATGGCGATTTTCGCGCGGCGGCGCCAATTCGGGCATAACTCGTAAATCGCCAACCCGAAATCGTAAAGGAGCGTTGGTTTCCAATCCGGATTACCGCTCAACTGGCCTTCGGCAAGCGCCGATGGCGCGACCGCACTTCATTGCTGCTCGAGCAACTTAATTGATTTCGTAGCCGCAACCGTCGGTTCGCGCCATATCTTTACCTTTTATTTGATTTGCGCCGACTAACGTCGGCGGCTACATATTTATTGAAAAAGCTCCAGCCTTAAGTCTTCAACCTTTCTTCAACGCGTCGCCGACGCGCCCGATGCCAACCGAACCAGCCATTCTTCACTTGGACGGTTTGGCGCGGTTTGATTAAATCCTCCAACGCAACATGGCAGAAAACAGGCAACCGTTTACTGAATATGCAACCAGGGCCAAGCGTCGCTACGGGGCAGCACGATGGGCCTGGCTGGCCGCCGGGGTTCTGGCCCTGCTTTTGGTGGTGTCGTTACTGATGTGGGCCTCAGCCGTGGGCAAGGTTCGGGGATTGCAGTCACTCCAGGGCAAACTCGATGATGCCCACGCCAGTCTCGCTGCCGCCCGGGAGGAAAATCAAACGAACCAGGATCTGATTGCGGCGCTGCAATCTCGAATTACCGATCTCCAGCAGGAGCAGGAAGCTTCGGCCCAAATGTCCAAGAGTCTTGAAAACGAGATGCGCACCGACCTGGAATCCAGGGATGTGACCATCTCCAATCTGCAAGGCCAACTCATGGTGACCATCCTGGACCGGGTCATGTTTGACTCCGGCGAGGCGGATTTGAAACCGGGCGGTCAGGCCGTGATGCGCAAGGTTGCCGCCATTCTCGCCGAACATCCCGGGCTGAAGATCCAGGTCATTGGTCATACCGACAACATGCCGATCCGGCCCGAGGCCCGCCGCCGGTTTGCCAGCAACTGGGAACTGTCCACGGCCCGGGCCCTGGCGGCCGTTCATTTTCTGACCGAGCAAGCCGGGGTGGACCCGCGCCGCGTCGGGGCGGTCGGGTATGGTGAATATCGGCCGATTGCGGACAACTCGACGGCGGCCGGCAGAGCTCAAAATCGGCGCATCGAAATTGCCATCCTGCCGGATGAATCTGCCGGGACCAACCCCGGGCCGCCGGTGAAAGCCGGGGCGTCCACGAATTCTCCGCCTCAGCCAACGGGGAACGGGCCGCCGGAACCGCCCCTGTAAGATCATTTCCCCGCTGGTATGCCCGGTCAGCAACCTGCTCGCAACCTGCTCGCGATTCATCGGAGTTCATCGGAGACGTAAATTGTAAATTATACAGCCCCCCTGCTGACATGCTGACACCACCAACAACCGGGCTTTGGGCGTCGAGGGTTGGACGTTGCCGCATGGAAGTATTTCACCAATAAGGTTCCCCCACCGGGGAGTGGCTAGGGCGACGGTTGGGCAAGAACCTCAATGTCGCCAGGCGAGCGTATGAGGAGATTGAAGGATTTAGCCCGCCAGTCGGTTCCGACCCGCCACTGATTGCCCACTTCAATCCGGCACACGCCGGTCACCGCCACCGTGGTGCCATTTTGCAGATAGGCAAAATCCACGCCGCTGGTTCTCCGCTCCCGATAGGCGAGGAAAATAAAGCCGTCGGATTGCAGCACTAAAAATTCATCCGGGCTGAGGCGCGCCCGATCCAATATTTTGGCCTGAATCCGTACCAGCCGGCAATCGTAAGTGCCCTTCAAAGCGTCCGCCACGGTGATGGTTTGCGGGGTGGGCACAACGGCGCCGGAACCGGTCTTGCGGAAAATCGCATCCTTAAGCATTGGACTGTATTCGCCCTTGGCCGGAAACCCTAAAGCTTCTATTTGGTCTCCCGGCAGCAGCGAGCCGACCTCCTTGGTTTGCACGCACAGCCCATCGGATTCGTTCTCAATATAAATCGTGTTGTCCTGCGCGTAGATCACCGTCCCGGCCACTTTGACCCGGTGGCCCAGCGGGCTGTGCGGGGCAAATTGCAGCAACTGCGAAATCGGACGGATCGGCGTGGTGGCAAAGGGATGTTCCGGCCCGGGCGATTCAATCGCCAGATCCGCCGGCCGCGGCAGCAGAAGCCGGACGTCAAACAATTGCCGTCGCAGCGTGAACCGCGTGGCGCAGACGCCGCGAACCTGAACGGTGCTGTCCACCAGCATGTCCCTGTTCGCCACGGGCAATTGCGCCACCAGGGCCGTCACGCGGCCACAGCCCGTTTCAATTTCGACGGAATAATATTTCGTTTGCGGGTTGAAATCCACCGCGTGCACGATGCCGTGAATTTCGACGAACTGACTGTCCTGCTCGCCGCTGGCCAGTTGCTCGTAGCTGACCGGCTTGGCCGGCGGGAAAGTGCCCGTGCCCAGAACGGTGATCCGGCTCGGGTGCACCACGGGCGCAAATTCGCCGGGATCCGTGGTGCCCTCCAGTTCAACCAATTGTCCAGCCGCCAGAACCGGTTCGTTCGTGGCCGAGTACGGAAAGAAGTAAATCCCGGCGGTGTCATCCTGGATGAAGCGCATAAAGAGGTTTGTGCTGAAGAAAGTGATCACTCCCCGCAATTGCACCGGATAATGCCGCCCGGCCTGGGTCACGGTCAGGTCCCGGATGGCCTCCGCCTTGTGAATCGCGTTGGTGGAACCAAGGTCATCTGCTTTTAGCGCCAGCGCCTGAACGAGGCAACCGACCAGAATCACAACCACACAAGAAGGTTGAAGGCGGCCGCGGCTGAATGAAGGGTTTGGCATGCTCATAGTTCTCTGAATCATTAAGGTCACATCGTAAAACGGTCATTTCCAAAGCACAAGCCTAATACGTGGATTACAGAGAAAGCCAATCGCCCGATCAACGTTGCATTGAATCCGCCGATGGTTTGTTTATGGCAAACTTCGGAAGTGCCGGATGGCGGTTGTTATTTGCAGCCGGCCGGGTGTCGCCGTTTCAGAAACAACCGCCAGCCGCCGCCCCGGCTGCCGAGCAGCACGGTGCGCGGCTCGGGCGAAGATGAAATTCAAGAGTCCGGCCTGCGTTTGGAGCCCGAGTGCCAGTGGACGTGGCCCCCTCTTTGCGCTTGCCGGGCTGCGCAGCGGCAGGCAGCTTTGGATCGTCACGCCACGTTCACACCCGAGACAATTCCGGATTGCTTCCGCAACCCGGCCGGGGCGGGATTTCCCTGCCCGTCTTGCCCTTGCACTGGCCAGCCACGGTGATGATCTTTGACATAAACTTGCCTTTCTGCTATATTACCTGGGCTGCAGTAAGTAAACCCGACCGTTTATGCGGTTCTTCTTCCGGTAGCACCAATTAGTAAAAGGCTGAACTCACAAACGAACTCGATGAAAACATTCACACCCTTCGCCAGCGGGTTTCTTTTAATCAGGTCATCGCTTGCCTTGTCACGCCGGTTCATCAGAACCGTCACCGGACCAAGGCGGCTCGTCTATGCCGTTCTGGCTTTGGGAGCCTGTCTGGCCGGCCAAGCGCAGCCCTTGGGAGTGAATGTGTTGAATTCGACTTACACCACATCGGCCAGTTGGTGGGGTGTCGGGGGCTTTTTGGGTAACCCCGATGTATCCGGGTCAAATTCGGTCGTTTCCACTTCTCCCAACAGCATGGCTTACATTAACCCAAGCCCGAGTATCCTGACCGGGCCCAACTACACTACCGTCTGGGGTGAGGCGGATGCCGGGCTTTTCCAGAGTTACGCCTTCTCCGATGCCGCCCAGGGACAATATGTGAACAGTTTCTGTTACGTCAGCGCGATAAACGACATATCATTCTCCGCTTCGCTTTCCCAGACGGCGACCATCAATCTGCAATTTACCGGCTATGACAATTGGTATCAAAGCGACTGTCTGGTGAGTCTGAATGACGTGACCTCGGGTCAAGTTTTGTGGAACTACGGCTGGACGGCCTTGGGTAACAGTCCCTACGGCTTTCCGTACACTGACGTGGAAGCGAACTTCGGATCTTCCTCCATCTTCACGGTGTCAGTGCCGACGGTATTTGCAGGCGGTGACATCTACGAACTGGTCATGAACATGGCTGCTGAATCAAATAATGATAATGGCGGTGCTCAGGTCCAGTTATCCGGCATCGCATCGTTAAATGTTGTCGCCGGATCTCCCACCTTTGTTCCCGAACCTCCCGCCTTCGCTTTAATCGGGTCGGCCGCCTTGCTGCTGATCCTTGGCCGCCGGACACGGCGCTGGCCTTTGCCGAGGTGAAGGGGCTGCGGCCTCGCAGGCTGGGACCGGTGGAGCGATTTGCGGAAAGCGCGAAGAGTCCACCTTCATTCAATTCCGGCGGACTGGCAACCAGCGCAAAGGGGCCGGATCAGAATGGCACTCTTTCGGCATTGCTGCTTCAGCCAAAAACAGTCCAAAGCCAAATGCTCCCATCGCCGCCTTGCTTCGCTGCGACAAGCCGGCCCGACCGGCGACCGCACTTTCATCCACCGCCACTTCGCTACGTCGCGCAAGGGAGTTCGATTTTGTGATGTAATCTTTGTGGTGGCAAATGCGTCTGGCAGTTATAGTGATGGTCAAATTCCTACCGCACCCGGATGAAAACATTGTTTAGCATCGTGTTTCTGCTGTTTGTGTTCGCCGGCGCGGCCCTGTCACTCCGGGCCCAGGTGGCGGTCCCGCCCCCGATGCCCCTCTATCAGCCACTGGGTGATGACCCGTTGGACCAGTTGCTCGGGCCGATTGCGCTTTATCCCGACCCGTTGATCGCCCAAATCCTGCCGGCGTCCACGTTCCCCACGCAAATCGTGCTGGCGGACCGGTACGTCAGCGGCGGCGGCGACCCCAATCAAATTGACCAGCAGCCGTGGGACGCGAGCGTCCAGGCGCTGGCGCGATATCCGAACATTTTACAATGGATGGACCAAAATCTGGATTGGACAACGGAACTGGGTCAGGCTTTCCTCAATCAACCGCAGGACGTGCTGAATTCCATCCAACGGCTGCGCACGTCGGCTTACAATCTCAGCAACCTGCAATCCACGCCGCAACAACAAGTGATTGATGACGGCGGCTACATTCAAATCGTGCCGGTTAACCCGCAGGTGATTTATGTGCCGGTCTATCAGCCGGCCGTGGTTTATTATCAATCGGCTTCCATCACCTTCGGCGTCGGCTTTACGATCGGCGCGTGGCTGGATGGCGATGTGGATTGGGGCAATCACCATATCATTGTCTGGCATCGCGACCACCCGCGTCCGCCCAATTGGTGGCATGCACCTCCGCGCCAGCGGAACACGGGCCTGGCGACGGTCTGGCGACCCGACCATCCTCCGGGCGCAGGCGAGGCGTATCGTGGCGACCGGGGCTGGGCCGCCCCCAATAATCAACCCGTGGTCGGCGTCGTCGGCCGGTCGGTATCCGATTCCGTGATGCCGCGACGGACACCGGCCCCGGCGGCCCGGCCGGGAAGATCGGCAGTAGCGCAACACCCCGCGCCGGTCGTGAACTTCCATCCAAGACAACCTGAATCGAACGGCGCATTTATCGGCGTCCAGAATGCGAACGATACCCGCGCCTACAGCAACCGCGGCCGACAGAGCCTGCAGACGGTCACTCCTTCGGCGCCGGCCCAAAGGCCGGCGAGGCCCTCCGGCGGCGGTGGTGGCGGCAACAGTTCACACTCGCAACCACGGCATTGAACTTTTCAACCGAATGATTTCCACCCGGACATTACCGCCGATGAAACCTGACCGCCTGCCCTGGCGGCGCCGGACGTGGCCGCTCGCAGCCGGTCCCGGCCTGATGCTCCTGGTGCTGACGTTGCCGGTGCGCGTGCCGGCAGCCGAGGAACAGACCTTCGCTTCGCCGCAGGATGCCGTCAACGCGCTGGTGACGGCTGCCCAAAACGATGATACCAATGCGATGCACGCAATCTTTGGGCCGGCCGGTCATGATTTGGTTTCGCCCGACGCGGTGCAGGCCACCGAAGGATTCAAGCTGTTTGTCCAACACCTCAAGGAAAGGACGCAGTTGATCACCAATTCGGAGGCCAACATCACGCTGGAAATTGGCGCCAACGGCTGGCCCTTTCCCATTCCGCTGGTGCAACAGAACGGGCACTGGTTTTTCGACACCGCCGCCGGCCGCGAGGAAATTCTCGCCCGGCGCATTGGCCGGGACGAAATGGGTGTGATCAATGTCTGTAACGCGTATGTGGAGGCCCAGCGCGAATATGCCAGCCAGGACCGGAGGGGAGACGGAGTGCTCGCCTACGCGCAGTTCCTGCGCAGCACACCCGGCACTCACGACGGCCTTTTCTGGCCGGCGAAACCGGGCGGGGAGCGGAGTCCCTTGGGGCCGCTCGTCGCGCAGGCCCGCGTGGAAGGTTATCATCGCGCCGCCAAAATGCTGAACGACACGCAGGCGCCGTATCACGGTTACTATTTCAAAATCCTGACGCGCCAGGGAAAACACGCGCCGGGCGGCAAATATAACTACCTCATCAACGGCCGCATGATCGCCGGATTCGCCCTCGTCGCCTGGCCCGCCCAATGGAGCAACACGGGCGTGATGACCTTCATCGTCAATCAACAGGGCAAGGTTTGTCAGAAGAACCTCGGACCCAAAACCGCGAAAATTGCCGCGGCCATGACGACCTACGACCCGGACGACACGTGGGCACCGGCGCGGTAAAACCGGGAACGGCCATCATCCCCGAAGCTTCAACGCGGGCACTGCTCGATGCTGGCATTTCCAGACTGTTCCTGTTTTGCGCCCGGCGGCGGCGGGCCGGCAGCGCGTCCCGGCCGGAGGATGGCGGAGCACTTTCGAATTGATTACGGACAAAAGCGAATTTTGTAATTGTTGGCCGGGACGGGAAGACTAAACTCCAAGGGTCATTATGAAAAAATTTGCCGTTGTCCTCTTTGCCCTGGTGGTGCTTGGCCTCCTGTTTTTGCTGGTGGTGGCGGTGGCGGGCATGAGTTACAATCATCTCGTCAAACTGTCGCAGGCCGTGGACAGCCAATGGGCGCAGGTGCAAAACGTCTATCAACGCCGCGCCGACCTTATCCCCAATCTCGTCGCGACGGTTTCCGGCGCCGCCAATTTCGAGAAATCCACGCTGACGGAAGTCACCGCGGCGCGCGCGTCGGTGGGACAGGTGAAGCTGGACCCCAACAGCGCGCCGACCGATCCGGCCAAACTGGCGGCGTTCGACCAGGCCCAGGGCCAGCTTTCGTCGGCCCTGTCCCGCCTGCTGATGGTGGTGGAACGGTACCCGGATTTGAAGGCGACGGAGAATTTCCAGGAATTGCAGGCGCAACTGGAAGGCACGGAGAACCGCATCAGTGTCGAGCGCCGGAATTTCAACACGGCGGTCCAGGCTTATGACACGGCCATCAAATCCTTTCCGACGTTTCTCTACGCTGGGATCTGTCATTTCTACGAGAAGCCCTATTTCAGCGCCACGCCGGGAGCCGAGACGCCGCCCAAGGTCCAGTTCAACTTCAACCAAACGGCCCCGGCGGCAACCAACCCTTGAACCGTGCGGCGCCTCTGCCTCATCCTGCTTCTAGCTTTCGGCTCCCGGCTGCTGGCGGATGAAGTCATTCCGCCTCCGCCGGCCGCCTATTTCAACGACTACGCCCATGTCGTCTCCGCCGGCACGGCGGCGCAGTTGAACCAGACGCTCGAAAATTTCGAACGCCAAACCTCCGACCAGATCCTGGTCGCCATCTACCCGAAGATGCAGTCGGACTCGTCCATTGATGATTACACCGTGCGCGTGGCGCAGTCATGGAAGGCGGGGCAAAAGGGCAAAAACAACGGGGCCGTCCTCTTCGTTTTTGTCCAGGACCACAAAATGTTTCTGGAGGTCGGCTACGGACTGGAAGGCGTCCTGCCCGATGCGCTTTGCAAACGCATCATTGATGAGGAAATCACCCCGCGTTTCAGAGCCGGCGATTATGACGGTGGTCTGACGGCGGGGGTGCAGGCGATTCTCGCGGCAACCAGGGGCGAGTACAAGGGTACCGGAACAACGGTGGCGGGACAGCAGCCGGGCGCCTACGTTCACCAAGGCGGGGGCGATAGTATTCCATTTATAATCCTCGTCGTGCTGGTGATCCTGTTTCTGTCCTTTCGCGGTTTTATTCTCCCGTTTGGCGGTATTTTTTATTCCGGCGGCGGCTGGTCGGGCGGCGGGGGATTTTCCGGCGGCGGCGGTTTTGGCGGCGGCGGCTTTTCGGGCGGCGGCGGCGGTTTCGGCGGCGGCGGCGCGGGAGGGAGCTGGTAGTTTATGCACCCGAGAAAATTCGCCAAACATTTGCACCACGACAACATCGTCGCGGCGATTCGCGACACTGAACATCAGACCTCCGGCCAAATCCGCGTCACGATCAGCCACAAACATATTGACGACCCGGTGGCCGCCGCGCAGGCCGAATTCCTGCGTCTGGGCCTGGAAAAATCACCGGAACGGAACGGCGTGCTGATTTTCGTGGCGCCGCGCTCGCACAAATTTGCCGTCATCGGCGACAAAGCCGTTCATGCGAAGTGCGGCGACGAATTCTGGCGCAAGCTGGTGGACGCCATGAGCGGTTATTTCCGCAAATCCGAGTTCACGCCGGGCATCATCCACGGCGTGCAAAAGGCCGGCGAACTGCTGGCGGAACATTTCCCGCGCCGGCCTTGACCCGCACGGTCTGGATTTCAACCGGAGCAATGTAATCCATCTTGCAGCCGCGAACGTCCGTTCGCGCCATATTATTCGCCTTGATTCGATTGGCGCCGACGGACGCCGGCGGCTATATGTTTTTTTGAAAAAACTCCGAAAAATTGCTGAGGGCTGAACCTGTCAATCGTCGGCAGACGGCGCACCGGCTGGCGCGCGCGCCCTGTTCGGTTTCATTGTGACATTTGTCCTGGCGCGGATTTGCGTGTTCTTCATCCTGTCGGATGAGATGCCGAATTTTATCTGTTTCTGCACGGCGCCCACGTTCATCATTTGAACTGCGGCATGTTCCTGAGGTCAGCGGTGTGCGGCGGCAGCGTGTGCCGGCGGCCGAAGTCACGGCGTTGTTGGATGGCATGGCGATGGACCTGACCTTTGATGAATCCGGGAGGTGGCTGCATCCGGGCGGCAGTTACCGGCAACGGGCGAGTGTGGACGCGGTCAGGTGCGAGCCACCGCACAAAGCCTGAGAAGTTTCTGAATGCCCTCTCCCGGCACGGCGGTGGTTTCAAAAATAAGGCGAACTCGAGCATGGCATCAGGCCCCTTTTGGCAATAGAATGGCCGAACATCATGATTATGAAACGATCGCTCGCAGGCGTGACTCACGCTATCGCCACAGCCGGTTGTCTGCTGTGGCTGCTGGTCTTCACCGGCATTGGGTCCCCGCCCGACGCGCAGGCGGAGATTCGCCTGCCGCATGTCTTTGGCAGCCACATGGTGCTCCAAAGGGACAAGCCCCTGATCATCTGGGGCTGGGCCACGCCGGGCGAATCCGTCACCGTACAGCTGGGCACCGCAAGCCGGACGGCTCAAGCCAATGATCGCGGCGAATGGAAAGTGGTGCTCCCGGCAATGAAAGCCGGCGGCCCCTACACGCTCACCGTGAGCGGTTCGAGCACCGTCAAATATGCTGACGTCATGATCGGGGAAGTCTGGCTGTGTTCGGGCCAGTCGAACATGGAATTCGGCATTGGTCGCGGCAACAACGCTCAGGCGGAGATTGCCGCCGCCAATCATCCTGGCATTCGTCTGCTCATGGTGGAAAACCGCTGGACTCCACTGCCACAGAGCGACATGGAGGGCGCGTGGAAGGTATGCACGCCGCAAACGGTGGCCGAGGGCGGCTGGAACGGCTTCTCCGCCGTCGGCTATTTCTTTGGGCGTGAACTCAATCAAAAACTGGGCGTGGCCATTGGCTTGATCGAAGCCGATTGGGGCGGCACCTGCATCCAGTCGTGGACACCCCCTGAAGGCTTTGCCGCCGTGCCGGCTTTGAAACAGGAATATGAGCAGGTGCAAATGGGCGACCCGAAAACGGATGTGCATCAGGAGCGTCTGCAACAAACCCTCGACCAATACCAGCACTGGCTGCAAGACGCCCGCCGAGCGATGGCGGCAAAAGAACTGGTTCCGGCAGTCCCCGCCTATCCCGCCGGGTTGCTCCCGCCGCAGGATCTGCAAAACGCGACGGCGCTTTACAACGGCATGATTTATCCCCTGGAACCTTTCCCTCTGCGCGGAGTCATCTGGTATCAGGGCGAGAATAACGAATCGGACGGCATGGTCTATGCCGAGCGGATGCGAGCCCTGGTGGCCGGCTGGCGCGAGCGCTGGAACGAAGGCGAGTTCCCGTTCTACTTCGTGCAGATTGCGCCTTACAACTATGGCGACGATCCGGAGAAGCTCGCCAGACTGTGGGAAGCCCAGACCGTCGCGGCTGATACGATCCCCCGTGCGGCCATGGCGGTGGTAAATGACATCGGCAATCTTAAGGACATTCATCCCACCGACAAGCAGGATGTCGGACACCGGCTGGCTCTGCTGGCGCTGGCCAAAACTTACGGACAAAAGAATCTGGTCTGCAGCGGTCCGACGTTCAAATCCATGACGATTGACGGGGAGACCCTGCGGGTCAAATTCGATCACGCCGGCGGCGGACTGGCGAGCCGGGACGGCAAGCCGCTGGACTGGTTTGAACTTATTGACGCGGACGCCGGCGGCTTCGTCAAGGCGGACGCCCGCATTGCTGGAGACAGCGTGGTCCTCTCGGCTCCCGGCGTGAAGCATCCGGTGGCCATGCGCTTTGCCTGGAGCGGCCTCGCCGAGCCCAACCTGATGAATGGGGAAGGACTCCCGGCGGGCGCCTTCCGTGCCGGCGATCTGCCGAAGCGCGACTGGCTCGGCCGGAATGTTCCCGAAGCGAAGGATTACCAGTTGGTTTACGATCTCGACTTGACGAAGCTCGGACCGTCCATCCATTACGACGTGGACAACCATCAAAACATCCGCCGCCCCTTCGACCGCATCGCGTATTTTGTGGAACTGCGCGACGAGGACTGGAACACCCGGGATCTCTATGTCTCCCTGGACGCGTTCACCGACGATCCCGGCAAGATTGGTGTGCCCGTGTTTGGTTCCGGCGCGCATTTTCAACAGAACGTCACCAACCTGGATGTCTATTCCAACGTGAAAGGAATCGTGACCGGCGCCGGCCTCAACGGCGGCAACATCGAGTTCTGGCCAAACAACTACGCTCCGCAGAACAGCGCCAAGGTGCCCCATGCTTCCGGGGACGTTTTTGATTTCGGCGACCAGCCCACCGATCCGGTGGACGGCTACGGCTCAATGCAGGTGCATAATCACGACGCGCGACAGACCTTGTTCGCGATCAATCACTGGCGCGAGGGCGCGCACGCCGACGTCGGCATCGGCAACCAGTCCACGAACAATCCCGACTGGACTTTTGCGGGCAACGCCGGCGGCATTCAAGCCATGCGTCTGCGCGTGTTCGTGCATTTCCGCTGAGCCGGGCCGGGTGCAAGCGCTCTCGAATCGGCACGTTCTTCATCAGCCGGGTAATGTCGTGAACACATCATATTGAATTGCGCGAGGAGCTCAGGAACTTCATCGCGTTTCAACGAGCGGTTCCGCCACGAGGAACCAATGCCAGTTCAGTGCCCAATGGTGCCCGATACCAGCCTCCCTGCTCTTGCGCAAGAACCCGGCCGGTGGCCTCAACTTCCACCTGCCATTTGCCTGCTTCGAATCGGAAAGGAATGGTTGACCCCGCAAAATTGCCGCCGGGATCGGAGAAGCTGAAGATGACCCGCCGGCTCTGTTCAATCGGCAAACCATCCGTGGCTTTCATGGCCAGGAATGGAAAGACCGTCCGGGTGGTCTCGACTTTGAACAGACTGTTGCCGCTGTCGAAATCGAAGATTTCCCGGACATGGCCGGCAATGGTCCGGTCGCGGTCGGGATTGGAGCCGACCACGCGTTCGTTCTGATAATTGCCGAGCAGAAAATCCATCGCGACGGCCGAGGACCAAGAGAACGCCCGGTTGTTCTGCCCCAACCCCGTGCGCGAGTCGTACCACTCGGCCGGACTATGGGCAAATTCCGGGTACGGGCCGACCGAGGCGGACTGGTTGGACATCATGTTGAGCAGGCGCGCGACCATGCTTTTGGCCTCGTCCTCATAGCCGTACTTGAACAAACCTTTCACGATGATCCAGGTTTCCGGCATCCAGATGTTGCCCCGCCAGAGACCGCCCGGCTGGTCCTGGAACGGCGGCTTTTGATGATAATAACGCGGGTCGTCGTAAGCGACCGTCGGAATTGGATACGGGCCGTTGAATTCCCTGGGATTCAGGATGTGCTCTTCAATCACCCGTTTAATCTTCGCCGGGTCGCGGCACAGGTCGCAAAAAACCGGGTAGATAATCGAGCTGGTCAGGACATCGTCCTGCTGAGTGCCCCGGTACGTGACAATCCAATATCCCTTCTGCTCGTCCCATAGCGTATCAATCGCCTGCCGGTGACGTTGAATCTGGCGCGCCCAACCTGCGGCTTCCGCGTCCTTGCCCAATATCAAGGCCAGCCGGTGCAGTACCACCGCGCCATAGCCCAATTGGGAACTGGGCGCCGGATCGTCGAGTTTGTTCTCACGGCAGCAGCGGGTCAGGTCATTCCACCAACTGTTCCAACCGGGCACGTATTTGATTTCCTTGAAAATCAGATCGTAGCGCGGATTGTCATCCCAATTGTCGGGCGTGGCGGTCAACAGGTCGCCATCAATGTCAACCTTGTTCGTCCAATCCCGATAAGCGTTCGTCAACAACGGATAAACTTTGGCGGCGAATTCGTGGCGCGCCTGGCTCGTCGGCAGGCGGGAATACAATTCCCACATGGACCAGAAGAAATGCGGGTCCATGATTTCGCACGGCGGGACCAGAATCGGCACGGCATTGCCTTCCGCCCATTGCGGGTTCATGTCGAGATAACCCAGGAGGTTCCAGCAGGAGTCGCTTTGGAAGTAGTAGTTGAATCCGCCACGCGCCGGAAGCGAGGCGCTGTACAATCGCCCGTCGCACTCCCGCAGATAGCGGTTCTTGCGCAGCGCGGTGGCCGCCGAATAATAGAGTTTGAGGCAGGCGTCCGTAGGCGTATCCAGCTTGGGCAGGCCCCGAAAAAATCCGTTCCAGTCGTTTTCCGCCTGGGTCAGCGCCAACCGGGGCGAGCGGACGAACGTTTTTGTGGCGCTTTCACACTGGGCACCGGCGGTTCCACCGTCGGCCGCCGCGGCGACGATAAAGACACACTCCAACGCTGCTCCCGGTTTTAACCGCGCGGCTTTGGTCGTGAGCACCGCCGTTCCGGCCGGAGCGTCCAACGATGAGGCGAGACTTCCAGCCAGCGCCGATTTCAGGTCCGCCGGTTTGGCGCGCGTCAGGTCCAAAGGCGCAAACGCCGCCCGCAGCGGCGCCAAGGTCGAGCTGATGGCCAGGGTGTCGGTGTAGAGCGCCGGCGTGGTCTTCGAACCGACCCGGGCGTTCCGAAACCAAAGCTGGCGCCCGTCTTTTGCGAGGTGACCAGTGACTCGACCGTCCGTGCGACCGTCATAGCCCGAACGCGCCGTCACGAGCAGGCCCGGAGCGATGGCGACCGGTCGGTCTCCCGTGTTGGTGACTTTGGCGTAGATTGCAACCGTATTGAAGGAAGTGAAGAACGTCGCGGAATCGATCTCAAAACTGCCGTGCCGGGTGAGCGTCCGCCAGCCATACGGGTACCAGGTGACCACGGCTTCCCCGTCGCCAAAAATTCTTTCGCCCGCCGCCGTTTGAATGAACAGCGAGAGCACGCCCACGTCGCGCGCCGTGTTAAAAAACTCGTTGTTCGGACCCACCCCTTGCCGGACCGAACCGAGCATAAAGCCATTAATACCCTGGGAATAGGCAATATCGTACCAGGACCCGAAATCGGATAATTCGCAGCCCATGACCGGCTTTTGCGGCTGGTCGCCCTGGAGAACGGGCGCCAGATACGCGATCTGGTTCTTCATGAAATCGAGCGGCGGTTCGCCGTACAATCCGCTCGCGGCAAGCAGGGCAGCTCCCGTAACGACAATTTTCAGAAGCTGCGGCAGGTGGGAGCGACGGCCTTCACAGATGGACCGCTTCACCGTAGTCGCCGCAACCGGTATTGGGGAAATTAGGTTTGGTTTCTCAGGGCTCATCAGGTGTTGCGCGCCACGCTATCACCGCGCCAAGGCCTGTCAACCCGTCTCCTGTCCAGGTAGCGCCCGGATTGGAAGTTGGGAGTTCCGTGTTTACGCGGTCCCGAGCCGCCTGAAGGCGGAACTCCTGCTTCTGGCCGCGCTGATGGGTGCGGCTGCCATGTCGGCCAACGCCGGGGTCCGCTTCGGCATCTCCATCGGGTTACCGGCGCCGAGGGTCGTTTCCCGGCCGGTGGTTTATGCGCCTGCACCCGTGACCGTGGTGCAAACGCCATCGGTTTGTCCGGGGGCGGGCTACGTCCGGGCGCCCGGTTATTGGTCGGTTTACCCGACCGGCCGGGTCCGGGTGGCCGGCGCCTGGCATTACCGTCCGACGCAGGTTGTGTTTGCACATGACCGGGACGGCCGATACAACGGGCACGATGAATACGATCGCGACCGACATGATCGTGACGGGCACGGCGGACCTGACCACAACGGATACCGCCGGTAATCATCGGTAAGGGGCTCCTCAATGCACAGGCTGCCGTGAATCCACAACAGCCTTTTATCAATCCGTTACAGAAGCAAGGAAAGATACGAAGAAAAAAACCGCTCGTTCAACCGCAGATGACGCGGATGGGCGCAGATTTGAGCGCCGCCAAAAGGCACAATAGACACAAAACTTCAGCTCCCAAATCGCAAACCTGCTCGCGACCTCCTCGCGAATCATCGGAATTCATCGGCGTCTATCGGCGTTTATCGGTGTCGTAAATCATGAATCGTGAATCGGAAATCGTAACATCGTTCGATTGGCCTTCCGCCTTTAACCCTTGTAATTTTGCCTTCCGTCTTCCTGGCCGCGTCGAAGTCTGACGCCGACGGGCGCCCCCTTCCCTTCCGGCCGATGCCAGATGCCCCGGCCGTCTTGATACACTTCGCGAACGCGGTGATACGGCACACGATGAATCCGGCCTTCCCCATCCACCAGCCGGAACCCTTGCAGGTCATCGCGGGGAAAATTCAACTCCGCCAACGGAACCACGATGATCCGTTTAAATTTCCTCAAGATGACCGCGCGGGACAAATTTATTTCAGAAAGTGCACTGTGCGTAGAGCATGACTTGCTCCCCATACCGGCTTGCGACGCCACCATGGCTTGATTCGAAATTGCACCGGCCGGCGCTCGCCGTCAGGTTGACGCTCTGGCTGTTATAAACATAGGCGAGCGTTGCGCCCACACTGGGGATGGACCACCGGCCGACCTGCCAGTCGGGATAATTCACCGCCAGGGCGGTGATCAACGCCTTCCGGTTGTCACTGTAATCCAGATACAGGGGATCGCGCAGGGTGATCGACGGGTTCCTCGGGGTCACATCAATTTCAGCCTTGTCACTGAACGTGACGAAGCCCCTGGGGTTGTCACTCCATATATTTCGTAATCCGACGTGGAGGCCGTCTTTTTTGGCATAGGCGGCGCCGGGATTCCCCGCGTCAGCCGGGGAAAACGGAGACACAATTCGCTTGTCAAAAGAATTACCCAGAAACGTTTCAGAT
>JAJXYT010000156.1 GCA_021780375.1 bacterium
CTCCATTCCCATTTTGGATTTGAACCATTGCCGCGCCTCATCCACCAGGGAAATCATGGCCATGGGCACGTGACAAATGTGTGCCGCCAAGGCGATGATATCGTCGTAGGTTTGCTCGGCCTCGGTATCGAGAATGCGATATTCTTTCAACGCTGCGAGCCGTTCATTTTCGTTGTTTGGGACCGGGACATTCATTTTTCAGTGGCCTTCAATTCAAAGCCAAACCAGATCACCTTTACAGGCCAAAGTAGCACAATTCCCGCGGAGCGAAAGTTGCGCATTTCCTCCGGAGGGCCCACCGGGGTGACGGCGTAAAGAACCAGGGCGAGTGGTGGCCCGTTCGCCTTTCAAAAGTACTTGAAACCGTGATAGTTAGAATTGGAATCCGTTCAACTCATCCTCGGTGTTCATGACGAATCCACGCGAGCTGAGTCAAAACTGGCGCCGGCTTGAATACCGGATCGGCGCACGGTTCGCTGCGATTCAGTGGACGCAAATGGGGTTGAACAGCGACAGGGTTGGAAATTTTGTGTCGGGTTATCACTGGCTGGACGGCGTCGGTCCGAAGGACCAAAGGCCCACGGTGCTGGACCGGGCCTGGAATACTTTGGACACCAACCAATTCGGCACCAATGAATTCATGGACTGGTGCAAACGGGTCAACACCGAACCGCTCTCAGGTTTCAATCTCGGCACCGGCACGCCGGAAATGGCCGCCGCCCTGGTCGAGTATTGCAATGTGGAGAAAGGCACCGAATGGAGCGACTTGCGGCGGAAACACGGCTAACCTGGAGGACGCGCTGCTGGTCGGCGGTTTTCTCAACACCCTGCTCCGCCAATCTGAACGCGTGCGCGTGGGCTGTCTGGCCCAACTGGTGAACGTGATCGCCCCGCTGGTCACCAACGAAACCTCGGTGTTGCGCCAGGGCATTTATTTTCCATACGCGTGGGCCTTGAAATATGCGCGCGGCAACGTGCTCGATCTGCTGGTGGAATCGGAAACGTATCCGATTTACGCCAAAGGCCTGCGCGCCGACTTCGCCCGCAACGACGAAGTCCCCTATGTGGATTTGACCGCCACGCTCGATCCGGACAACGGCAGGGTTTGCCTGTGTATGCTGAATCGCGATCTCCAGGCGGAGCGGGAGCTGGTCGTGGCCTTTCGCGATCCGACGCCGAAACAGGTTTTGACGTGTGAAACGCTGACCGGGTCCGATTTGAAGGCCTTCAACACATTCGAACGGCCAACGGCCGTTTCACCCCGAGCGCTCGACGCGCCGGCAGCGGGTTCCCAAATGACCTTCAAGCTGCCTGCACGTTCTGATACCGTCGCTCAACTGGCGACAGCGTGATCATTTTGTGCGGGTTGGGGATGACTTGATGAGTCGCCACGGCATGGAGAAATGATATGTTCCGGCTTCGAGCGAAAGTCGGGTGAAGGAGTTGCTGGAGACGAGCAGCGGTTGACCGGATTGTCGAACATCATTCGGCGGCACCGGCAGTTCCAACGTGGCGGAGCTGTTGGGCGGAACGGTGACGTTGTAAAGCAATTGGCCTCCCTCGGCGCGCCAACCGGAAACGATCAAGCCGTAAGGCGAATCGAAAGTCGCCTTGACGTGCTTGAGCCGCGTGGTGAATTGCGGCTCCAGGAAGAAATGTTTGTAGCCGGGACTGGATTCGTCAGGCCGGATACCCGCCGCGCCCGAGTAAAGCCACGCGCCGACGGACCCGAGTGAATAATGGTTGAAGGAATTCATCGAGGCATCCTGGAAACCGTGTTCCGGGGTCCAGCCATCCCAGCGTTCCCAGATGGTAGTGGCGCCGTTCTTCACGGAAAACAGCCACGACGGACAGGTATTGGTCAGCACCAATTCCCACGCGAGGTCGGAACGGCCGATGGCCGTAAGCACCGGGCAAATCAGTCCGTTGCCCACGAAGCCGCCGGTCACGTGGCCGTGCTGCTCGACATTATCCGCAAGGCGTTGCGCGGCGGCGGCACGAAGATTTTCGGGCAGCAGGCCGAATTGCAGCGCGAGGAGGTATGCCGTCTGCGTGTCACCCCGGATCAGGCCGTTGGTGGAGACGAAGTTTCTGTCGAAGGCGTCCCTGATGTCGTGGAACAGCAGGTCGTATTCTGCCGCGTCGTCGGTCTGGCCGAGCAGAGCAGCGGCTCGGGCCACCAGCTGAGCTGAATGGGCAAGGTAAGCCGTGTCCACCACTTCGGTTGGCGTACGCACCGGCGCCAGATGGTCGCCAACGCCGCCGTTCAAAATCAAATGGTGCGAGCGTTGTTCGCTGAAATCCACCCACCGCTTCATGAACGGATAATTGTCCGCCAGAAATGATTTGTCGCCATAGGTCTCGAACATCACCCACGGGATGATGACACCGGCGTCGCCCCAGACCGGCATGGCCGGTTGCGGGCGGGAGACGCGCGGCGAGACGTCGGCGAAATCGCCGTTCGTGCCCTGGCCATCGTCCACATCCACCAGCCACTTGGCGAAGAAGGCGGCCACGTCGGCATTGCACGCGGCGGTGGGCGCAAACACCTGCGCGTCGCCCATCCAGCCGAGGCGCTCGTCGCGCTGGGGACAGTCGGTCGGCACACTCAGGAAATTGCCGCGCTGGCTCCAGACAATGTTCTCGTAAAGCCGGTTCAAATCGGGATTGGAACTTTCGAACGTCCCGGCCGGCGGATTGCCGGAACCGACGACGATGGCGCGAAGGTCGCGTGCTTTGAGTTTGCCGGGGTAGCCGGTAATTTCGACATAACGAAAACCGTGGAAAGTGAATTGCGGCTCGAATGTTTCATGGCCCTTCCCGACGAGCGTGAATCTATCCGTCGCCAGGGCAGTCCGGAGATTTTCCGTGTAGAGTGAGCCGTCGGGATTGAGCATCTCCGCATGGCGAACGATGATAGGATCGCCCGCCGGGCCGCGCGCCGTGAGCCGGACGTGACCGACGAGGTTCTGGCCGAAATCCACAATCCACGCGTCACCGCGGCGGGTGATTTTTTGCGGCGCGACTTCCATCAACGCGCACACCGGCGGGCCGAGTTGCGGGACGAGCGCGACGGAATGTTCTTCGACGACGGCATTCGTCCAAGTGGATTCGTTGAAGGCCGGCTGGTCCCAATTTTTCACAGCCTTTTGCGCGTTGTCCATCTCGCCCCATTGCTCGTCCGCGCCAACGATTTCGCCCGGCCCCGCCTGCCACGAATCATCGGTGGCGATGACATCCTTCGAGCCGTCGGTGTAGGTGATTTCAAGCTGGGCATTGAACGCCGGGACCGAACCGTATTGGGCGAGGCCCATCCAGCCGAGCCGACCGGCATACCAGCCGTCACCGAGCACCGCGCCCACGGCGTTCCGGCCGCGCTGAATCAGTTTGGTGACGTCGTAGGTCTGGACCATCACGCGCTTCCGGTAATCCGTCCACCCGGGCGCAAGCAGATCGTCACTGACACGCCGGCCATTGATGAATGCTTCGTAAACGCCCACCGCCGTGGCGTAGAGCCGCGCTTGGGCAATCGGTTTGGTGGTTGTGAAATCTTTCCGCAGGTAACGGCCCGGCCCGACGGTGGTGTTGCAGTATTTGGACGGCTGGTCCGGGTAAGGCGCAAGAACTGTCGCCGCCGACCATCCGGCATCATCAAAGTCCGGCCCGTACCAATCGCCACCTGGCGCGACGGCCGCCTTCCAGGAGCCATCGGTGTTGAACTCGATGCGCCGGCCACCCCGCAACTCGATGAGAACACGGGCGGCGATAGCGTTGCGGCCGGGTTCACCGCGGTCATGCCGGATATTGGTCCGCACCGCAGCCGAGCCGATGGCGATAATGTTTTTGCCCGGCGTCAATTGATTCCGCACTTCGGCATGCAGCGGCGCAGTAAGGCTGGTAAAGCCTTCCTGGGTGGAATGGCCGTTCACATAAACTGTAATGCGTCCATCCGCTGCCGCGTCAACGATCGCCCGGCGAACGATGGCGTTGGTCGGCAGCTCAACGGCCCGGCGGATGGCTGCCGCCTGGTCGGCCTTGGAACCGGCGTTGATCCAAAACGATTTTGCCAGCATGGGTTGTTCAATGTCGTATCGCGGCAAATCGGCGGTGATCCATTCACCTTTCCATTCGCTGGCGGTATCTAACAAACCCAGCTCGAACGAAGCCACCTTGCTCCACGCGGTGGGCCGGCTGTCCTTGTCCCAAACACGGACTTGCCAAAAGACCTGCGACCGCGAGTTCAACGGTTTGCCCGCCCACGGAACCAGCACGGATTGGTCGGAAACGACTTTGCCGGAATCCCACAGGACGGGCGAACCGGCCTTAAGACCGGCAATCGAGGAAGCGGCGCGGATTTCCCAGGCGGTCTGGATTTCGCCGGCGCGGGCGGAACGCAGCTTCCAGGACAGCCGCGGTTGCCGGTAGCCGATGCCGATGGGATCGGGGAGGTGCTCGCAGGTGAGCGCGTTGACCCGGACGGGGGAAAGAGACTCCGCGCGGAATGAACTCATCACAAGCAACGCAGCCAGAAGGAAAACGCGGCGCGTCATGAAATTGAGGTCGCATGGCAGGAGCCGACGTGAGGAGGCTCTGACCGTTTTGGAATTCAGAGCCTCGTTACCCCGGCTCCTGCAAACCAGAAAGAAAGGGACACGGCGCGTCATTGGGCGAGGTTGGAACCCAGCGCGCCTACCGGTTTGGGTTTCAGGTATTTATCGGCAAAATCCAGAAAGGCCTTCCAGTCGGAAGGCAGGATGGCATGCGGCCCGGTGTGATAATTCCAACCGAGATCGCCGGTAATGACCGGCGTGTCCACGGGGGGAAAGTTCGTCGGGCCGAGGCCCTTCAAGCCGAGCAGCCGATAAACCGGCCCGGCGGCCACTTCGGCCAGAAATTCGCCACGCGGGTCAGACCATTGATCGCCGGTGCCGCCGGTGATGAACACCGGATGCGGCGCGTTGAGGGCGATTAATTCGTGCGTGTCCACGGGCATTTCATTCCAATGGCCGATGTATTTCTGGAAATTGCCGGCGAACTGCCACGGGAAATTTACCGCGATGTCGTCGATGGTTTCGCCGTAATCACGCCGGGCGAGCGAGGACCCCATTTCACCGGCGCAACTGGAAAAGATGAGCGCAAAACGCGGATCCTGCGCGCCGGCCCACAAAACGGTTTTGCCCAGACGCGAGTGGCCAATGAGCGCAACGCGTTTGGCGTCCACGTCCGGGTCGGATTCGAGATAATCGAGCGCGCGGCTTGCGCCCCAGGCCCAGGCGCTAATGGCGCCCCATTCGTCCGGCGCCGGCTTGGTTTGGCCCGGCTTGAGGGTCAGGCCAATGACACCGGATTGGAAACTGTCACGGGAATCCGATTGCACCTCAGTGTAACGGAACGTGGCGTAACCGTAGCCGCGCTCAATGATGTTTGTCATTGGACCGGCCTCGCTGAAGGGAAACCGGAACCGCCGCGTTTGGCTCGGCGAAGGCACGGCTGGGTCGGGAATGGGCGGGTTGGAGAAGAAAACAATTTGCAGCAGCATGGGCACCGGCCAGGTGGCTTTGGCCGGGAGATATTCGTTCAGTTGCAGGACGGGGCCATCCGGCTTGTCGCCGAATTTAATCAGGACCAGCTTATGAACCGCCAGACCGCCCAGGGCGTTGGTGTCAATCTCGGCAACTTTGAAGGTGGCCTTCGGCGCGTTGGCCGGGACCCGGCCGTAAATGTCATCGTCATAAAGCTTGAGCAGTTCAGGCCGGCGCACATTGAACCATGTTTTCGCGTCGCGGACGGATCTGCCGTCGGCCAGCACCAGCGGGTCAGGCAAGGTATAATGGCCGACTCTGGACTCGTCGTAGTTTGAAATATGACCGGTAATCGCGCGCCGGACGGGATTGCCATGGGCATCGGTCCGGCGGAGAGGCGCGTTGGTAACAGTTGTCGAATCCGCCGCCTGAATGCGAAAGCCAGCTGGCAGCAGGACCGCTCCGAGAATCAGAACTAAACAACGAATATGTGATCGCATGGAATTATGTGCCCACGATGCCATTGCGATCAATCTCCGCAATCCAAAAGGTGGCTGGCAATTCCATTCCTGTTGTAAATGTACTCTATGACCCTGGAAGTTTTGCCAACCATCCGTCAACCGGCAATCGTGGCGGCCACCCCGAGGTCCAACCCATCCTGCCTTCGTAAAGCAATCACGAGGGTAAATCGAAACTGAAGTTGGCGTGACCTGTATAATTTAATTCGGACTCGTCATTTGAATTGCCAACTGGCTAATGTTCCACCCGATGAACTTCAAACCTACAAGCTGCCAATTAACGTGGGCGCGTTGGACGCTTGCCGCCGTGGCACTTTCCGGCGTGCTCACAGTCCTGGCGCAGCCCAGCAATGCGCCAGCCGTGACCAATCCACATCTCACCGTCCCAAACGACCCCGCGAAGCTGGTCTATCCGCCGGCGCACCGCGACGCCACCGTGGACACTTACTTCGGTGTCAACGTGCCCGCGCCTTACCAGTGGATGGAAGATCTCGACAGCCCGGCTTTGGAGGAATGGGTTGAAGAGGAAAACACTCTGACCTCTTCCTATTTGTCAAAAATTCCCATCCGGGACTGGATCAAGGATCGCCTGACCAGCCTCTGGGATTATGCACGAGAGAGCACGCCGGAGCAGGTCGCCGGCGGGCGCATCTTTTTCACCAAAAATTCCGGTCTTCAAAATCAATCGGTCGTGTACGTTCAGGATTCGCCCGCGGAGGCGCCCCGCGAATTGCTGGACCCGAACGCTCTTTCTCCGGACGGCTCGGTGGCGCTCCTTGGTTATCAACCGTCCCCGCACGGCAGCTGTCTCGCCTACAACCTTTCGCAGGGCGGCTCGGACTGGCTCACCATCCACGTCCGCAACGTCGGTACCGGCAAGGACCTGCCAGACACCATCCGTTGGGTGAAATTCTCCGATATTGCCTGGACCGGGGATGGACAGGGATTTTTCTATTCGCGCTACCCCGAGCCGCCTGCCGGCAAGGCAATCAGCCAACGTGTCAGCGACCAGAAACTTTACTATCACCGGCTTGGAACCGATCAAAGCGCGGACACGCTGATCTATTCCCGGCCCGACCTGCCAGAGTGGACCATCGGCGGAAGTGTAAGCGAAGACGGCCGCTACCTGTTCATTTACCTGCAAAACGGCACGGCAATTCAAAATGAACTCTTCTATGTGGACCTCAAAAAGCCGCAAAAGCCTGCAATTTCAGGCCCGGTCCGGCCACTCTTCACCAGGAACGATGCCCAATACAGCGTGATCGGTCACGACGGGAAAACGTTGTTCATCCAGACCACCCTCAACGCTCCGAAAGGCCGCATCGTGGCCGCGAACATCAACCAACCCGACCCCGCTCATTGGGGCGTCGTCGTGCCTGAAGCGGTAGGTGTGATTCAAGACGCGACGATGGCTGGCGGCCGTCTGCTCGTGAATTATCAGGTGGTCGCCAAAAGCCGGCTTGCCCTGTTCTCAACCGGCGGCAAACCGGAGGGCGGGATTGCCCTGCCGACCCTCGGCTCGGTCAACGATATTTCCGCGCGCAACGATTCCCAAACTGTCTATTACGGATTTACTTCGTTTCTCTACCCGGCTTCCGTGTACCGCCACAATCTTCAGAAGGGCGCCACGCAGGTGTTCTTCAAACCTGACGTTCACTTTGATCCCTCTCCGTACGATGTGCAACAGGTGTTCTATGCATCCCGGGACGGCACCAGGATCCCGATCTTCATCGTCGCAAAGAAAAACCTCAAACTGAACGGCGACCATCCGACCATCCTTTACGGCTACGGCGGCTTTGACATCACCGTCACGCCTGGTTTCAATCCAATGCTGCCGGTTTGGCTGGAACTGGGCGGCGTCTTTGCCGTGGCCAACCTGCGTGGCGGCGGCGAGTATGGCGAAACCTGGCATGAGGCAGGCATGTTAGGCAGGAAACAGAATGTCTTCGACGATTTCGCCTGGGCGGCGAAGTATTTGATCGCGCAAAAGTACACGTCATCCCGCCGGCTCGGCATCCAGGGCTATTCCAATGGCGGATTGCTTGTCGGCGCGAGTATTACCCAGCATCCGGAATTGTTTGGCGCGGCATACGCCGGTGCCGGGGTGTTGGACATGCTCCGCTACCAGCGGTTCTCGGGCGGCGCGCTGTGGGCGCCGGAGTACGGAACGTCCGATGATGAGAAAGCGTTCGATTGGCTTTACGCCTACTCGCCGCTGGCCAACGTGAAGCCCGGCACCTGCTATCCGCCCACGATCATCACCACCGCCGACCACGACGACCGCGTCGTGCCCAGCCATTCGTACAAATTCGCCGCCGCGCTGCAGCACGACCAGGGGTGTGACAGCCCGGTGCTCATCCGCGTTGAAACGAAAACCAGCCACGGTTACATGCCCACCGACAAACGGATTGCCCAAACCGCGGATGTCTGGGCCTTCGAAGCCTACAATCTCGGCATAGACAGAATGCCGAAGGATTAAGCGCGTGGTTGCTGCCGCTGTGATTTGTCAGGACGATGAGTTTCGCCGCCGGATTTTGCGCAACGCACGGTTCACAATAGTGGCGGCTTGCCTGGCCGAATGCCGTCCAGCGCGTACCTGGGCCAGGAGCTTTTTCAATTCCGCCGATGACGGCGGGCGCACCGGACGCACCAGCAATCCAGCGTCGCCCAGGTCAAAAAACAACCCGTCATTGCGCAGACAATTATCATGGCATTGGCAATGGCTCTTTTCCCGCCGAATTCGACTCATCCTCGGCGTTCACGACGAAACCACACGTGCGGAATCCAAGCTGGCGATGGCACAGCCAAACCTCGAAACGCTCAAACCTGGCGGAAGACTATGTAAATAATTCTTACATATTGCACTTGCCTTACTTTTCCAATTATGCCATTCTTCTCCATGCATGACCGACAAAACATGAATACCGCCTACGTTACATCCAAAGGCCAGCTGGTAGTGCCCTCGCGCATCCGCCGCCGGTTCGGCATCAAGCCCGGCACACGCATCAACTTCGTCGAGGAAGGCGACCGCATCATCTTCCAGCCCGTCACCCGCGAATACATCAACAGCTTTTGCGGCATCTTCAAACAGAAGCCCGGCGAGAAATCCGTGGTCCAGGAACTGATTGAGGAACGCCGCGCCGAAAAGGCAAAGGAAGACCGCGAATGAAACCCGCGGTCCTGGACGCCTCGGCCATGCTGGCAATGTTCTTTGGGCAACCGGGTGTGGAACAAATGCGCGAACTGTTCCACAAGGCTTCCGAAACGGACAAGCCGGTGTTCATTTCCGCTGTGAACTGGGCGGAGGTCCTTGACAAAATGGAACGCAAACACGGCAAGGCCGGCTTGGATACCGCGCGCCAGTTTGAAGGCACGACGCCATTGGAGGCCGTGCCGGTGGACCGCGAACTGGCGGAAGCCGCCGCCGGTTTGAAGGTGACGCACAACTTGGGACTGGCCGATGCCTTCGCTGCGGCGCTGGCTAAAAGCATGAAGGCCGAGCTCGTCACCGCCGACACCGAATTCAAATCCGTCGAAAAGGAAATCAAAATCAGCTGGCTGAAATAATTTTCCATTCTCCCATGCGAGGCGGAGAGGATAACTGGAATCCGGACGTGCAGCCGAAACCGATAACCCGGTCGATGCAGCAGCGAGCGGACGGCTTTCTTCCGGCGTCGTGTCTTGGCTGCGAATGCGCGACATATTCCAGCTTCGTCGCGCCTTTACTCAATCGGTCGCGTCTGGGTTCATTCTCTCGCGGTAGCTATTGGCGTTGAAGCAAAAAAGGCGAACGAATTTCTCCGTTCGCCTTTCATGTTCTCAGATTTGAATTCGCTCAATACCGGTAATGTTCCGGCTTGTATGGACCTTCCACCGGCACGCCAAGATATTCGGCCTGCTTCTTCGTCAGCTTGGTCAGCTTCACGCCGATTTTTTCCAGGTGCAGCCGGGCGACTTCCTCGTCCAATCTCTTGGACAGACGATAAACGCCGACCTCGTAGGTGTCCTTGTTCTTCCACAAATCCAGTTGCGCGAGCACCTGGTTCGTGAATGAGTTCGACATGACGAAGCTCGGATGGCCTTCGGCGCAGCCGAGGTTCACCAGCCGGCCTTCGGCCAGCAGATAAATGGCGCGGCCGCCGGGAAAATCGTAACGGTCCACCTGCGGCTTGATGTTCACCTTGCTGACGCCCTTGGCGTTGTTCAACCGGTCCACCTGAATCTCGTTGTCGAAGTGCCCGATGTTGCAGACGATGGCCTGGTCTCTCATCTTGAGAATGTGTTCCAACGTGATGACGTCGCAGTTGCCGGTCGTCGTCACGTAAATATCCGCCTCACCGAGCGTATCTTCGATGGTGGTAACCTTGAATCCTTCCATTGCTGCCTGCAGCGCGTTGATGGGATCAACCTCGGTGACGATGACGCGGGCGCCGAACCCGCGAAGCGAATGCGCGCAACCCTTGCCGACGTCGCCATAACCGCAAACACAGGCCGTCTTGCCGGCAATCATCACGCCGAGGGCGCGTTTAAGTCCGTCGGCGAGCGATTCGCGGCAGCCGTAAAGGTTGTCGAATTTCGATTTGGTGACCGAGTCATTGACGTTGATGGCGGGCACGAGCAGTTTCTTCGCTTCGAGCATCTGGTAAAGGCGATGCACGCCCGTCGTCGTTTCCTCGGAAACACCCTTCCAATCCTTTGCGGCTTGCGTGAACCAACCGGGCCGTTCCTTCGCGCATTTCTTCAAAAGATTTTTCACCACGGAAACTTCGTGGCTGTCGCCGGGCGCGTTGACCCAGTTGTCGCCCTGTTCCATCTCGTAACCCTTGTGCAGCAGCAGCGTGGCATCGCCACCGTCGTCCACGATCAGTTGCGGGCCTTTGTTGCCCGGATGCGTGAGCGCTTCAAGCGTGAATTGCCAGTATTCCTCCAGCGATTCGCCTTTGAAGGCAAACACCGGAACACCGGTTTTGGCGATGGCGGCGGCGGCCTGGTCCTGCGTCGAGAAAATGTTGCAGCTGGCCCAGCGCACGGACGCGCCGAGTTCGACGAGCGTCTCGATGAGCACGGCGGTCTCGATGGTCATGTGCAACGAGCCCGAGACGCGCACGCCCTTGAGCGGCTTGGACGGGCCGTATTTGGCGCGCACGGCCATGAGGCCGGGCATTTCCTGTTCGGCGACTTCAATCTCGCGCCGGCCGAGATCGGCGAGCGAAAGGTCGCGAACATAATAATCCTGCTTGGCGCCGTTGCCGTTGAGTCTGGCGGGTTTGGTTCGGGGAGGTG
>JAJXYT010000162.1 GCA_021780375.1 bacterium
CAGGCCGCTTTCCTTGAGAATTTTGGCAATGTCCGGCGAGACCCAGCGCTTGCCCTTGTTTTTCCTGGGAATGGGTTTGAGACGAAAATGGCCGGTGGAGTTTGATTCCAGAATGCCGCGCTCGGTAATGCGGAGCAAAACCGATTTGGCCCATTCCGGATTTTCATGATACCGCCGTTTGCCGCCCGCGCGGCGACAAATCTCGCGCGTATGCACAAACTCGGTTCCCCAGGATTTGAGGAACTGGTAAATCTCGCGTTCGTCCGCATCCATAGTGGAAAACTGCCACAGCCGGGCGGTGGAGTCGAGCATCATGAAGCAACATGAAGCACCCCGAACCTGCCGATGCTGGACGGCATCCTGTTCCTCCACATCCTCAACCGAAGCCACCCGGATTTGAAGAAAGCGGTGATCCCCGCCAATGCCACCGAGGAAAAACGGTCCGCCGGCCTCGCCGAGGGCGCCGAATTGTTCATCGAAAAACCGCGCACGCCGGAAGGGTTGAAATCCATCTTCATCATGCTGGAGGAATTAATCACCTGGACACCCCAGGCAGGTTTCCAGGGTGTGTTGCGCCGGGTTGGTTTGCAGGATGTCATTCAGATGGCATGCCTCGGCCGCACCTCGTCCATTCTCGAAATTCATAATCTGCAATTAAGGGGATGGGTTTACATCGAAGACGGCAGGATTATTCATGCCGAGGCCGGTGACCTGGCGGGAGAAGCTGCCTTTTACAAATTATTGGCTCTCGCCAGTGGCGAGTTCCAATTGCAACCGTTCGAATCACCGTCAAAACGCACCATCGAAGGGCAATGGGGATTTATGCTGATGGAAGCCGCGCGGGTACAGGATGAAACCGCCGCGGCAGCGGCGGCAGCCAGGGCGGCTCCCCCATCGGAGCCGGCACCAGTCGTTGAATCCCGGCGGTTGACAGCGCTGTCTCGGAAGTGCGAGCTATGGTGCCGGCCAAGCAAGCCAAGAGCGCAGAGGGAAAATACTACATTACTGGGAACTGACGCGGGACAGACCCCGCCCGGCCCGGTGCTGCCGCCGGACGTCGTCGCCAAAACCAGTGCGAAATATCTGGAAGCGTACGAGCGGCTGACGGGGAAAAAACTTTGAATTGAAAGGGGCGCGGGAACCCCCATTTCGGCAGAGTCCTGACTTAAAGGCCGAACGGTCGAACGGAGCGCGAGTTGTCTCAACTCGCAGCGCGTTCGGCGTATCCATCTGCTGCGGATTGGGACAATCCGCGCTCCGCCCGCCAAATCAGTGCTATCTTTGTTTCTGCCTGCTTGACGCCTATGACGCCAAGCGTTATAGTATTTCCACATGATCCGCAGCTTCACCTGCCATGCGACAGAAAAGCTGTTTAGTGGCGAATCTTCCCGGCGGTTGCCGGGGCAGATTCAACGCATGGCGCGACGAAAATTGCTGCTGCTGCATCAGGCGCGAAGTTTGAATGATTGGCGTGTGCCGTATGGCAACCACCTGGAAGTCTGGAAAGACGACCGCAAAGGCCAGCACAGCATCGGCGTGAACGACCAGTGGCGGATATGTTTCCGCTGGCACCGCGAAGATGCGTTTGACGTGGAAATTGTGGATTATCATTGACGACTATGAAAACGACCAAACTGGCGCCGATCCATCCGGGGGAAATTCTCCGGGAAGAATTCATGAAGTCGCGCCACCTGTCACAAAACGCGCTGGCGCGGGCGTTGAACGTGCCGCCGCGCCGCATCAATGAAATCGTCCTGGAAAAGCGAGGCATCACGGCGGATACCGCCTTGCGGCTGGCGCGGTATTTCGGCACCAGCGCGGAAATGTGGGCGGGCTTGCAGGCTGACTACGACTTGAGGTTGGCGCGTTACAAGAAGCAAAAGCAGATCGACCGCGACGTTGAACCGCTGGCCATGCTGGAGTCGGCTGTCGCATAAAACCCAGTACGAACAACACGTCGCTAAAACCAGCGCGAAATATCTGGAAACTTACGAGTGGCTGACGAGGAAAAAATTGTAAAACCAAAGCCTTAAGACTATATGTCAAAAATAATCAAAATCGGCGTGATCATGGTCATCTGTTTGATTTTGGCTGTTTTGATTAAGAATATCATTCATGCTCGCCACGAATCCGCAGTTAATCACGCCATTGATTCTTTAAGACAGACAAATCATTGGGATACGAACCAGACTCCAAATTAGGATACACCCACACATTTGCCTCTTTGCGTCTTTGCGTTAAGTTCTGCCATGCAGGCCGAGAAGTTGATTTCAGCGCATCGCGGCTCGAGGGAAAATCCGGCCAACCGGTTCGAGAAAATCCGGATCGAACCGGACGCGGATTTGAATCCCGACGATGAGTCTGGCGGCCGTCCGCAAGGACCGCGGACGCAGTTCTTCAAAGACCACAGCCACACGGTCATCGCCCGCAACGACAGCCCGGACGTTGGCTTGACCGCCAGTCTTAATCCCTATCGCGGCTGCGAGCATGGTTGCATTTATTGTTATGCCCGGCCGACACATGAATTTCTCGGCTTTTCCGCCGGACTCGATTTCGAGAGCAAAATCATGGTCAAGGAAGACGCGCCGCAGCGGTTGCGCGCGGAACTGATGTCGCCGAAGTGGCAGCCGCAAGTCATTTTCATGAGCGGCGTCACAGATTGCTACCAGCCGGTTGAGGCTAAATTAAAACTGACCCGCCGTTGTCTCGAAGTGCTGGCGGAATTCCGGAACCCGGTCTTCATTATCACCAAGAACCGGCTGGTGACGCGGGACATTGACTTGCTGTCCGAACTGGCCCGGCTTCAGGCAGCGGAGGTCTGGCTGTCCATCACCACGCTGGATCCGGAGTTGCGCAAGGTCATGGAACCGCGCACATCACCGCCAGCCGCGCGGCTGGCCGCGATTCGTGAGCTGGCCCAGGCGGGCATTCGCGTGGGCGTGAACGTGGCGCCGGTCATTCCGGGCCTGACGGACTATGAAATGCCGGCCATTCTCCAGGCGGCGGCAGCCGCAGGCGCAACGGCAGCCGGATATACCGTGGTTCGACTGCCGTACGGCGTTGCGCCATTGTTTGAACAATGGCTGGCAATGCATTTCCCGGATCGAAAGGAAAACGTATTGAATCGGCTGCGCTCGATGCGCGGCGGAAAATTGAACAATTCGCAGTGGGGAACCCGGATGCACGGCGAGGGCATTTTCGCAGATCAAATCGGGCGGATGTTTGAGGTGGCGCGCCGCAAGGTGGGAATTCAAAACGACAGCCGCGAACTTTCTGCGGCGGCATTTCGTCGTCCCCCTGACGCGCAGCTTCCGTTATTCTCCTGACGCGCAAGACCTGCGCCACGAGCGCGGGCAGCTTCTTTTTATTCGCAATTGGCGCGGAAAATTGTAAATTGGTCGCATGAGCGTGGAACAATTGGAATCCGCCATCAAAGCGCTGCCGCCGGAAGAGCGCAGGCGGTTTGCCGGTTGGTTTGACGATCACCGGCATGAATTAATCCAGCGCAAGGAAGTCGAAGCCGCACAGCAACAGGAGGTCCTGTTCCGGCTCAACGAAACCGACGCCAAACCGGGCACTCTTGAGCCGTTCGAGGAAGCCGATGTGGACCGGATGATCCGCGACGCCGCCCATGCTCACACTAAAAAGGCATCGGCTCGTCGGGGCTGATTTTCAATCCGCTTTTGGCTGGTATGAAGACCAATGCCCCGGCTTGGGATTGGAATTCGCGGAGGATTTTCGCCGGGCGTATCATCGTCTCCGGCAGGATCCGTTGCTTTATGCGATTCGCTTTGCCGGCGTCCGCCGGTTGAATCTGGACCGTTTTCCCTACGGCATTTTTTACGCTGTCAAACCGGAGGAAATTCGCGTGCTGGCGGTTTTGCACGCAAGTCGCGATACGGAAGAAATATTGGCGGAGCGGCGGCGGACTTTCAGCAGAGATTGAATTGTGCAAACGCTCGTCGAAGATTTCCTGCAATACCTGCGCCACGAACGCGGACAATCGGATAACACGGCGAGAACCTACGCGGCGTTGCTCGGCAAATTCACCGCCTGGGCGGCGACGCAAAACCTTACGGATTGGAAACAGGTCGAGTTGAAGCATCTCATGGCGTTTCTCCAGCACGAGCGCGAACGGAATTTGCTGCCGGTGGGGCGAGTGTCGGCGCGCTCTCGCGGCGACGAAGCCGCTACAGCCGAAGAACGAGACAACGACGGCTCGCGAGGACGCTCGCCCCACCAAGCTTCGACGAAACGTCTGAGCAGCGAGAGCGTTTATCTCGAGATCGCCGCCTTGCGGGCGTTTTACAAGTTCGCCGAGAACGAGCGGCATGTGCCGGTCAACGTGGCGGAAAATCTGTCGCTGCCCCGGCGCTGGAAACGTTTGCCCAAGGCGCTGACGAACGACGAAATTACAAAACTGCTCGTGCCGGAATCGCCGGAAACGCCCGAACGTTTGTGCGGCCAGGCGATTCTGGAATTGGCTTACGCCTCCGGTCTGCGGCTCGCCGAATTGAAAAACGTGCGGTTGGAGCAACTGCATCTCGACGCCGGATTCATCAACGTCATCGGCAAAGGCAACAAGGAGCGCGTGGTGCCGGTCGGCCGGAAAGCGGTGGAGGCCTTAAACCGTTATCTCGCCGCCGGGCGTCCCCGGCTCGTCACGCGTCGTTCACCGGCAAATGTTTTTTTGACGAAGCGCGGCACCCCGTTCGCGTCGGTGACCCTGTGGTTGCGGATCAAGCGCCGCGTCCGGCACGCCGGGGTTTCCCGCAATGTCACCCCGCACATGTTGCGGCACAGCTTCGCCACCCATTTGCTGGAGCATGGGGCGGATTTGCGGGTGATTCAGGAACTGCTCGGTCATGCGAACATCAGCACGACGGAGATTTATACGCATGTGACGGGAAACCGGCTGCGGGACATCCACCGGAAGTTTCATCCGCGGGCTTAGACTCGGCACTCTCGGAGGGGCGAGTTACACGAGCCTCCATTATCGGATCGGGGCCTCGTACCACCCGGCCCTCCGACCGGGAAAAGATCATTACGCCCCGTTGTCGCCGATGGCTTCGACCGGGCAGCCTTCCTTGGCTTCCTTGCAACGCGCCTCTTCTTCCGGTGAGGCCGGCTGTTTATAAACGAACGAGTAGCCACCGTCGTCGTTTCGCTTGAAATTGTCCGGCGCCGTCTCGCGGCACAGGTCGCAGTCAATGCACTGGTTGTCCACGTAATATTTGCCGGGGACGTTTTCCGGATATTTATTTGCCACGTCTGCCATAAATTTTGTTCAGGGAATATGGCCGCCGGGGCGCGCGCTGGCAAGTCCTTTTGCCGATTAGAATCAGCTCCGGTCGAATAAAAACTTTTAATCGCCCCGCGCCCGGGTATGCTGGGCGCGTGCAACGAGGAAGCGTTCGCAGAACCAAAATCATTTCCACGCTCGGTCCGGCGACGGATTCGGCGGAAATGATCGGCAAACTCATTGACGCCGGGGTCAACATCTTCCGCCTCAACATGTCGCACGCGCCGCACGATTGGGTGCGCCGCGTGGTCAAAGACATCCGCGCCGCCGCTGCCGCGCGCCGGCTGTTCATCGGCATCATGATGGACACGCAGGGTCCGGCGATCCGCACCGGCGACCTCGGGGTGCCGCTCGATTTGCAGCCCGGCCAGAAATTCACCCTCACCGTTCGCGGCGAGCGCGATCTGGAGGAGCATTCGGTGGACGTGAATTACGAGAATTTTGTCAACGACATCAACGTGGATGACGTCGTGCTGGTGGACAATGGCACCATTGAGATGAAGGTCCTCGCCAAGTCCGGGAACAAGGTCGAGTGCGAAGTGCTCACGGCCGGCACGCTCGGCAGCCGGCGCCATATCAATCTGCCCGGCGTCAAGGTCAGCCTGCCCGCGCTCACGGCCAAGGACATCAAGGACGTGAGGCTCGGTTTGGAAGTCGGCGTGGACTTCATCGCCCTGTCCTTCGTCCGCGAAGCCCGCGATTTGCTGCAGCTCAAGGAGCTGTTTGAGGAAGGCAAATCGCCGCCGGTGGTCATCGCCAAAATCGAGGACCAGGAGGCGGTGAAGAACCTGGACGCCATCGTCCGCGAAGCCGACGCCATCATGGTGGCGCGCGGCGACCTGGGCATTGAAATCCCCTACGAGGAATTGCCCATCGTTCAGCGCCGCATCGTCAAAACCTGCCTGCGCCACGGCAAACCCGTCATTGTGGCCACGCACATGCTCGAGAGCATGATTGAATCGCCCATGCCCACCCGCGCCGAGGTGACCGATGTGGCCAACGCCGTTTTTGAGGAGGCCGATGCCATCATGCTCAGCGGCGAAACCACCGTGGGCAAATATCCGCTCAAGTGCATCGAGGTCTTTGACCGCATCGCCCGGCGCATCGAGCGCAGCGGCAACGCGCAGTATCACGATTCGGCGGACCTGACGAGCGCCCGCGAAAAACTCGTCAAGAGCGCCGTGGTCATGGCCAACGAATTGAAGGCCGAAGCCGTGCTCGCGTTCACGCGCCACGGTCACATGGCGCGCTACGCCGCCTGGATGCGCCCGCGTTATTCGCTGGTTTACGGGTTGTGCGACAATGAGAAATGCGCCTGCGGACTGACCTTGTGCTGGGGCGTCACGCCCGTCGTGGTGGAATTTGATTTCATCAATCCGCAGAACACCATCGAACGGGCGTTGAAAACGCTGGTCGAACAGGGCCGGCTGCAGCGCGGCATGACCGTTGTCATTGTCGGCGCCATTTCCGTCGGCACCGAAATTGTGGACGCCGTCCAGATGCGGACGGTGTGAAGCTTCGTCGTCCTCCCCGCTCCACTGAATGCCTGCTTCCGGAAGGCGTTGAGTCGCAATTTGTAATTGCCTCACCAATAATTCACCATGAAATAAGTCTAAGGTGGAATCCAATGATGCGAGTCACCCTCCGGCCGCCAGCTCTCCGTGACTGGCCGGCGTTTCAAGCAGCCGTTCGGCGGAGTCGCGCCCTGCATCATCCACGAGTGGCGCCGCCTGGCGCGCGCAAGAAGTTCGAAGCTTATGTGCGGCGCGCGATTTCGGACTCACACCGCGGATTTCTGGTTGTGCTCCGGCGTTCGGGCGAAATGGCCGGCGTCATCAACCCGGGCAGCATCATTCGCGGACTGCTGCAAGGGGCGCACGTGGGCTATTACGCCTTTGCTCCCCACGCCGGGAAAGGGCGGATGCGCGAGGGGCGGCAGCTTGTCCTGAAATACGCCTTTCAAAAACTCGGGCTTCACCGTTTGGAAGCCAATATCCAGCCGGGGAATCAACGCTCTCTCCGGCGGGCGCGACGTTGTGGCTTTGTGCGGGAAGGCTTTTCGCGCCGTTATTTGAAGGTCGGCGGGCGGTGGCGGAACCATGAACGGTGTGCCAGCCTGGCGGAAGACCTGCGCCGCAGCTCCGCCTGATTTATCGGTAGAGGTACAGCCTGCACCCTCGGCGGGGCGTGCGCCCGCACGAGCCGGCTCGTCAGCAGCCTCGCCCGCAAAACCTTGCCAGTAATGATTCCCTGAATTCGCTTTACTTTGATTTTTCCGGTCGTAACCCTGCGCTTCAATCGCACCGTTTGGTTGGCATGAAATTCTGGCGCACCATTGTTGTTTCCATCGCCGCGATGATCGCGGTCGTTCCTGCGGCCAGGGCGGCGCCGGAAACATTTCCGGACGTGAAACATTTACCCGTGCGCAAGGCAATGCCGGATGCGCTGACGCTGGACGACGGCACGAAGGTGACGACGGTCGCGCAATGGCGTGTGCGGCGCGAGGAGATGAAGGCGATTCTGGAGCATTACGAACTCGGCCACGCGCCGCCGCCGCCGGGCAACGTGAGCGGACAGGACATCAAATCCGGCGTCTTGTTCAACGGGACAGTGAAATACCGGCTGGTGCATCTGAAGTTCGGGCCGGCGGAAAACCCCGGATTTGACATTGCGATTTTCACGCCGGCGAATAGCGCCGGCCCGTTTCCGACCATCATCAACCCGTCGTTCTTTAACACGCCGGGCGTTGCCGTAACGAACCAATTACCCGCTCCCAGCGCAGCGGCGACGAATTTACAGGCGCGCCTGCGATTGATTTTCAATTCGCCCGTTGCGCCGGAACGGGCGGCCGCCGGTTTCTCAAACGAACTCAATCGCGGTTATGCGGTGGTGACGTATCACTACACTGAATGCGGCGCGGACAACGCCCATTTCCGCGATTCCTCCTTTTATCCAGTCTATCCGGGTTACGACTGGGGTGTGCTGCTCGGCTGGGCGTGGGGACTGTCGCGCGTGGTGGATTATCTGGAAACACAACCTTTCGTGGACACGAACAAGCTCGTCGCGCTGGGCCATTCGCGGCTCGGCAAACTCGTGATGGTGGCGACGGCGTTTGATGAACGCATTTCACTCGGCGCGCCGGCCGGGTCGAGCGGCGCCGGCACAGGCGCCTATCGTTTTTGCGGGCCCGGTCGCGGCGGCAAGGAAGGCATCGAGGACATGACTCGAAAATTTCCGTATTACTTCGTGCCACGGCTGAAGGCATTCACCGGGCAGATGGAGAAATTGCCGTTTGAAGCGTATTGGTACATTGCCTTGACCGCGCCGCGTCCGTGGATTTCGATCGAAGGCACGGACGACCAGAATTGCGTGCCCAATGCGGTCAGACAATCCGTCCTCGCGGCCAAACCGGTGTATGCGTTTTTAGGCGTGAGCCCGGACCGGGTGGGCGTGAATTACGAACCACACCGGCACATGCTGACGGCGGACGATGTGAACGCGATGCTCGATTTCGCCGACCAGCAACTGCGCGGGATTGATCATCATCGGCGTTTCGATGAGTTCCCGCCGGAATCGGCTTCGGCCACGCCGGGCAAAATTCCGGCAAAGGCAAATGCCATGGTTGAACCATGAAACCAGTCTGGCTCAGTACAATTTTCCTCACCCTGGCCTGGTGCACGGGGTATGCCGCCGTGCAACGCGCGCCGTTCAATGTCCGCGCCTTCGGCGCGACCGGCAACGGCACGACCAAAGACACCGCCGCGTTCCAAAAAGCCCTCGATACCTGCGCCGCCGCCGGGGGCATCGTCCTCGTGCCCGCCGGGAATTATCTCATCGGCAGCATCCAATTGAAATCGCACACGATCCTGTTGCTGAAACCGGATGCGCATTTGCTCGGCAGCCCCGATCTGGAGGATTATCCGATTATCAAAGTGCGCTGGGAGGGGAAATGGATTGACGGCCATCGCGCGCTCATCTCCGCGCAGGAGGCAGACCACATTGCCATCATCGGGCCGGGGAAAATTTCCGGCAATCCCGCGCTGGGCGGCCGACAGATGCCGCGGCGTCCGGTTCTCATCGAACCGATCAATTGCACCAATGTTGAGTTTAAAGACTTTACCACCGAACAGCACAGCATGTGGTCCATCCATCCCACGTACTGCGAAAACGTCATCGCCCAAAATCTCACCATCCGCAGCACCGGCGGCAATGGCGACGGGATTGACGTGGATTCGTGCCAACATATCCGCATTGAAGGTTGCGACATTGCGACCGGCGACGACTGCATCGCCCTCAAATCCGGACGCGGCCTGGAAGGCTACCGCATCGCCAGGCCGACCGAAGACGTCTTGATTTCCCATTGCACGCTGGCCGACAGCATTTTTGCGGGCATCGGCATTGGCAGCGAAACCTCCGGCGGCATCCGTGACGTACGGATTGAGGACTGCAAATTCACGCGGGCCCGGACCTATGCCATTTATATCAAAAGCCGGCCCGGCCGCGGCGCGTTCATTGAAAACATTTCCGCGACCAACCTGGAAGTGGCCACCGCGCCCGGCGGTTTCCTCCGTGTGAATCTGTTGAACAGCGGTATTCAGGACCCCGAACCGGTCCCCGGTGACGAGGGAATTCCCACTGCGAAAAATTACCGCTTCCGCGACGTGAAGGTGGATTGCGGCACGCTGGTGGATGCCGCCTCGATTTCCCCGGTTAAACCTCTGGATGGATTTTCACTGGTGAACATCCATGGCACCTGCCGGAAAGCCATCACGCTCGCCAACATGACCCGGGTGGAGTTACGCAACATCCGCGTCACCGGCTACGAAGGCCCGTTCCTCACGCAAACCAATGTCCAGGGCGTGGGATTGGAACAGACCGGAAATTAATTCCTGAATGCAATTTTCCAGCTTGAAGTGGAACGCATAGGAATGGGAAAATTATCTGATATGAGACCCGAGCAGTGGGAGATTTTTAAGAAGGCCGCCCGACTGGAGAAACTCGACCAGGTGCCGATGGCCATGATCATTGATAGTCCGTGGATTCCCGGCTATCTCGGCTTGAAACACATGGATTATTTTCTCGACCCGGAGTTGTGGTTCCAGTCCAACCTGAAAATCCACAAGGAATTTCCCGACATCATCTTCGTGCCGTCCTGGTGGATGGAATACGGCATGGCCGCCGAACCCTCCGCCCTCGGCGCCAAAATCAAGTTCTGGCCGGACAACACGCCCAGCGAGTACCACACACTCTATCACATCGAAGATCTCGAAAACTGGCCGGACTATGAGGTGGAAAACGACGCGTTCATGGGCATGACGCTGCATCGTATCCGCATGCACCGGCAGCGCATTCTGGACACGGGGGAAATCCTGCCGCTGGTCACGTCACGCGGGCCGATGTGCACGGCGGGTTTCGTGCGCAGCACGACCGATTTCATGATTGACCTCGTGGAAAAGCCCGAATGGGCGCACAAACTGCTCAACGTGTGCACGAACCTGATCATTGACTGGCTCAAGGCCCAGCACACGGCCATGGGCGACACGGTCGAGGGCATTTTCATTCTGGACGACATCGTCGGCTTTGTGAACGAGGAGCATTACCAGGAATTTGCCCATCCGTATCTGAAGAAAATCTGCGACGCGTTTCCGGATTTCCCGGTGAAGATTTACCATAACGACGCCGAGGTTCAGGCGTGCCTCGATCATTTGCCCGACTGCGGTTTCAACGTTTTGAACTGGGGCAAGCAAACGGACATTGCCGAGGTGAAGGAGCGCGTCGGCGACCGGATGTGTCTGATGGGCAATGTGAATCCACTGGAGGTCGGCGTGCGCGGCACACCCGAGGAAGTGCGTGAAGCCACGCTCGACGTGCTGGAAAAAGGCGGCGACCGGGGAATGATTTTGTCCGTCGGCGGCGGCACCAGTCCGGGCATGCCCAAACAAAACATCGAGGCAATGTTGCAGGCGTTGAAGGAATTTAACGGGAAGAAATGAAACAGAACGGAAAAATTTTCCGCCGCCGAAGCGTCGGTTGTTATGACCACACTTGAACTGCTACGACAACAGGATCGCGAGCTCGCTAGCATAATCGAAAATGCTAACATAGATCAGCTTCGCAGTATTTCGTCGGCAGTTGCTCAATTTGTGGTAAAACGCTCGACTCTTTCGCATCCCTTGATAACCGAAGCCTTTCAGCATTTGAGCACTGCGCCATATTCCAATTTGGAGCTGCGTGACAGTGTTCGAAAACTAGGGGAACGGTTGGACGAAAAATATTTTGAGCTACAAGAATTATGCGAGGACGGCAAAGCAACTGAAGCACAGGTTTCAGCCGCTTTTGCTAAAGCAAGAGCCGCTACAGCAGTTGCGTCAGCGCTGGGTGATGTTGCTCTCACTGCTGCTGTGGAAACCGCATACGAGGCTTTTGCTGCCAGCGATGATTCACCCAGCTTAATAAAAGTTGCAAGGTCCGCAATGAGTTAATTCTTGTTGAAAAAATTTCGCATGCCTGACTACGCGTTAATGAACCAGTGCCTTTACGAAGGCAAGGCGAAGGAGGTCGAGCAGATGACCAAAGACGCCCTCGCCGAAGGCCGGAGCGTTCAGGAAGTTTTGACCGAAGGTCTGATCGCCGGAATGAGCGTCGTCGGCGAGGATTTCAAATACAACGTCCTTTACGTGCCGGAAGTGCTCATCGCCGCGCGCGCGATGAAGGCCGGCATGGGGGTATTGAAGCCGCTCCTTGCCGCGCACGATTCGGGTGTTCAGCCGGCGGGTGTGCTTTTGATGGGCACCGTTCGCGGCGATTTGCATGATATCGGAAAAAATCTGGTCTGCATGATGGCCGAGGGCGCGGGGTTTGAAGTGCACGACATCGGCGTGGACCAGAGCCTTGAAAAATTTCTCGCCGCGACGGAGCAATTCAAACCCGGCATCATCGGCATGAGCGCCCTGCTCACCACGACGATGACTTACATGAAAACCGTGATTGACGGCTGCCGGGAGCGCGGCATCACCCATATCAAATTCGCCATCGGCGGCGCCCCGATCAGCCAGATGTACGCCGACGAAATCGGCGCAGACGGTTATGGCGCGGACGCGTCGAGCGCGGTGGATTTGTTTCTCTATTTCATGGGCAAAGGCGCCGCGCCATCCGCCAGATCCAGGCTGGAAACGATTGAGGCCGTCAAAACCGAACGCGCGGAATCGCGGGCGGCGGCACAGCCGGCGAACGTCCGCTCGAAATTTCAAATTCTCCACTGGCAGGACATTCCGTCGCAGGTCAAGGCGTGGGATGACTTCAACGAAATCAAGGTGGAACTGCCGCAAAGATTCGCCGTCCGCATTGATTCGCTCGCGCAATCGAAAGGCTTGACCAGCGCGGACGACTTTCTCGCGCAGTGGAAATGGAGTGATGAACAGGAACGCGACGGCACGGCCGAGGACGTCGGCCAGGCCGTCAAATCGGAATTGGAAGCGAAGTTTCCATGATGGGCAAACTTCTTTCCACCAGGACGCAGGCCTGAAACCACCGCTTCCGCACGCGTTACTTCATCCGTCCGCCTTTAAGCAGCACGTTGATTTGGTCCGGATCATAAACACAGCCGGCCCAGGTTCCTCCGCTGGCCAGTTGCAGCGCCGCCCAAAGGCGGGTGTCTTCCGGCAAGGCTGGATTTGGCGCAAGATCAGGCCGCGTCGCGCGACGGTTTAAAATTCCGGCGCCTGCCTCCGGCGTGAATCGGCATTGGCCTTCGCCGATAAGATCAATGCTCCCTTCATTGCGCTGACAATCAATGTGAATGCGGAGGATGTCCCCGTCCAAAATCTTGCCAATCGGTCCGCCCGCCAGACCTTCGGGGCCGATATGGCCGATGCAGGCGCCCGTCGAGACGCCCGAAAAACGCGCATCGGTCAGGAGCACGACATTTTTGCCGAACGGCAGATGTTTCAATGCCCCGGTAACCTGGTAGGTCTCTTCCATGCCGGTTCCCATCGGGCCGACGCCGGCCAGCACCATCACGTCGCCCGCCCGGATGCGCCCTTCCTTGATTGCGGCCATGGCGTCCTGCTCGCTCACGAAAACCCGGGCCGGTCCTTCCTGGTGATAAACGCCGTCCGCTCCGATGACGGAAGGATCAATGGCCGTGGCTTTCACCACCGAACCTTCCGGTGCGAGGTTGCCGCGCGGGAAAACCAGCGTGCCGGCCAGGCCGTGCTCCCGGGCCTGGTCCGGCGGGAAAATCACTTCGTCGGCGTCCACGCGGTCCAACTGCTTGAGCAATTCCCGGAAACGCCGTCGTCGCTCGGACTTTTCCCACCAATCCAGATTATCCCCCAGCGTTTTGCCAGTCACGGTAAGCGTGTCCGTGTCGAGCAGGCCCAGACGGCGCAAATGCAGCATGACTTCCGGCACGCCGCCCGCCAGAAAAACCCTGACCGTGGGATGATGAACCGGGCCGTTCGGCAGCACGCTGACCAGCCGGGGCACACGGCGATTGACCGAAATCCAATCCTCGACCGTCGGGCGCGGCAGGCCGGCCGCGTGCGCGATGGCAGGAATGTGGAGCAGCAAATTGGTTGAACCACCGAACGCCGCGTGCAACACCATCGCATTTTGAATGCTCGCCGAGGTCAGAATCTGGTGCGTGACCAGCTTTTGTTCGTCCAAATGATGAAGCGCGCGCGCTGAACGCCGGGCCATGTCCAGCCAGACCGGTTGTCCCGAAGGCGCCAGCGCCGAGTGCGGCAATGAAAGTCCCAGCGCTTCGCTCACGACCTGGGACGTGGCCGCCGTGCCGAGGAATTGGCACCCGCCGCCCGGCGACGCGCAGGCACGGCAACCCAATTCCGCGGCTTCGGACAATGACACCAACCCGTGCGCGAAGCGAGTTCCCAGGGTTTGCACCGTGCCGGCATCTTCCGCCGCCTCCGCCGGCAGCGTGACTCCGCCGGGAACCACGACACCGGGCAGCTCCGGTAAACCGGCTACCGCCATCATCATCGCCGGCAACCCTTTGTCGCACGTGGCGATGCCGAGCACGCCGGCGCGCAAGGGCAGCGAGCGGGCCAGCCGCCGGAAAATGATGGCGGCGTCGTTTCGATACGGCAGGCTGTCGAACATGCCGGTAGTTCCTTGCGTCCGGCCGTCGCACGGGTCGGAACAAAAACCGGCAAAGGGAATGGCCTGCAGTCGCCGAAATTCCTCTGCGGCGGCCTGGACGAGCAGTCCGATTTCCCAATGACCGGTGTGATAGCCCAGCGCAATCGGTTGGCCATCGGGCGCGCGCAATCCGCCTTGGGTGCTGAGAATCAGAAACTGTTTGCGCCCGGCCTCGGCCGGATTCCAGCCCATGCCGGCATTTTGCGTCAGGCCGAACAAATCGCCGCTGGGACGGTTCCGGAGCATTTCTTCGGTCAGCGGCAGGCTCCCCGCCGGGCCCGTGGCATGGGTTTGAACCTGATAAATGTCCGGCGGAAACGGATCCGACAAATCAACGCTGGAATTCACGGGAGCTATTGAAACAGCAAGAAGCCGGGAGAAAAAGGAAAACTGCGAGTTCTGAGTCGGCACAAGAATCATGTTGGTTGAATGTAATTCTTGGTGAAAAACCGGCCAATTCTGTAAGCTTTCGCAATGCTCCTGACGCTGACAACGACACATCAGCCTGCTACCGACCTCGGTTACCTGCTTCGCAAGAATCCGATGCGTCCGCAGTCATTCAGCCTTTCATTCGGCAAAGCGCACGTATTCTATCCCGAAGCAACGCCGGAGCGCTGCACGGTGGCGTTGCTGGTAAAAGTTGATCCGGTTGGCCTGGTGCGGAATCGTCGTGGACCCGCAGGTGAAGGTGGTGCGTTGGAGCAATACGTCAATGATCGACCCTATGCTGCGTCGTCCTTTTTAAGTGTAGCGATTGCCGATGTCTTTGCCAGCGCACTCTCTGGCAAAAGCAAGGAGCGCCCCGAATTGGCGGACGTGCCCTTGCCGCTGCGCGTGACATTCTCCGCCCTGCCGTGCCGTGGTGGCGAGGAGTTTTTGCGGAAACTGTTTGAGCCGCTTGGATATACCATGTCCGCGCGCCAACTCCCGCTGGATGAGAAATTTCCCGATTGGGGACAAAGCGCCTATTATCGTGTCGAATTGGAAGCCCGTTTGCCAGTGCAAAAGCTCCTTTCACATCTTTACGTGCTCGTACCGGTGCTGGATAACGACAAGCACTACTGGGTCGGCGATGATGAGGTGGAAAAGTTGCTACACCACGGCGAAGGCTGGCTGGCATCGCACCCGGAACGCGAAGTTATCACGCGCCGTTATCTCAAACACCAGCGCAGCTTGGTAGACGACGCCCTGGCTCAACTCGTAGGCGAAGACGAAGCCGATCCCGATGCGACGGTCGAAACGCAGGCTCAGGAAGAGGAAGCCATTGAGCGCAGCATCAGCCTTAACGAACAACGCCTGAGTGCGGTACTGGCCGCATTGAAAGCCAGTAACGCGATCCGGGTTTTGGATTTGGGTTGTGGTGAGGGCAGATTGTTGCAGGCACTGTTAAATGAAAAACAATTTACCGAAATTATTGGCTTGGACGTGTCGCATCGCGCGCTTGAAATCGCTCATGCCCGGTTACATTACGACCGCCTGCCGCCGGTCCAGAAGGAACGCCTGCATTTGTTGCACGGTTCGCTCATCTACCGCGACCAGAGGCTTGCCGGTTTCGATGCCGCTGCCGTGGTGGAAGTGATTGAACACCTTGACGCACCGCGTTTGGCCGTGTTTGAGCGCGTGCTGTTCGAGTGCGACAAGCCGAAGACCATCGTCATCACGACGCCCAACCGTGAGTACAATGTGAAATGGGAAACTCTTCCCGCCGGCAAGTTCCGCCACCGCGACCATCGTTTCGAGTGGACGCGGGCGGAGTTTCAGGAATGGGCCAAATGCTTAGCTGACAGCGCGGGTTATCAAACTCGCTTTCTGCCAGTCGGACCGGAAGATCCAATTGTCGGACCGCCTACACAGATGGCTGTCTTTCAAAGGGGCTGAAATTTGTATGGCAAGAAGCATACATACAACACGTCGCACTCTTCGAGAGCTGGGCAGGAAAAAGTTTGCCGGCGACAAACAGAAAGTTGCCGCCCTTGAAGAAGCTACTGAATCGCTAGGACGTAAGCGGCGAATTAAACAAATGGTCAAATACGAACGGCGGATGAGTGTTCCAGCACCTGCGCCGACTGACATTAATACCATTCCGATTAGTAGGCGCGATGAGAGTGAATTCGTTCATCACGGTGCGTCGCCCGAGGACATTCGCGCAATTTTGAATGTTCTACCAGAAAGCGTGCGACTTGGAATCTCGCGAATCCAGTTGTCGCTTGGGAAAGCTTACATGGATGAACGAGCTGATGAGTTTGGAGGCAAACGCGATCCATTCACCAAACGGTTGAGCAGTGAAGTTTTCCCGAGAGTATATTGCGGTCACATTTTGGGATGCTTCAACATTAAATCCGGCCTGGTTTCTGTCTATGCATTCGTCTATGACCGCAACCGGATTCCACTCCCTCTTCCCTTGTGCAAATTCTACCTGCGGCTGCACGCGCTGAAAACATTTGTTCATGAGATCGCACATCATCATGATCGGGTCGCACGAATTGCCCGAGGGCGCTGGCTCGCAGATCGAAAGCAAAACGTCGAATGGTATGCGGAAAAAATGGAGCACAAGTGGACCGACAACATCGTCTTGCCTTACTTAGAACGCGCTTATCCTCGGGATGCTGCGGCACTTCGAAATTGGGTTGCACATCGTGGAGGTCTGCGGGTCGGATTGGACTTTTTTGCCGGGGATTCACGACGAACAGAACGCAGCGGCCTCGAACGACTGGTCTTCACCACATCCAGCGCATTCGAAAGTTGGGTAGAAGAATTGTCCGAATGCAAAACGCTGGAAGAGTCCCGGCTCGCATTTGCATGGGAGCTTCACTATTGCGATCTCTATGACCAATGCCTTGAACTGTTGAATTCAGTCCTTGCATCCTCGCCAGATTGGATTCCTGCTTTGACCTGCAAGGCTGACACGTTGGTTCACCTTGAGCGATTGGACGAGGCTTTGCCCGTGACCAATCATGCTTTGGAGCTTGCCCCCGCCAATGCCGATGCTTGGAAAACACGGGGTGATGTTTTTGAATGTCGGAAGGAATGGGACACGCTCCTGCAAAACTGCGACGCTTGGGAACAAGCGGGCAAATTGTCGCGGGGTGCGCGACGCGAACTATTGTTGCATCGGGCAGTGGCTCATTGCGCCATGGATCGGCTGGCCGAAATGGAGGTAGCCATTGGGGCACACCTGACGTTGTTAAAGTTCAAGACCTCAGAAATTGCTGCACGTCGCAGGAAGTATGCATACATTCGAGTCTTCCGCCGCGCCGGGAAACCCATTCCAAAGCAATTCTCAACCAAACAGGCATGACACTCACGATCCCAGAACTTTCTTTTGTCGTGCTGATCGGCGTGACCGGTTCGGGCAAGAGCACATTCGCGCGGAAGCATTTCAAGTCGACGGAGATTTTGTCCTCCGACTATTGTCGCGGGCTGGTGTCGGATGACGAGAATAGCCAGGCGGCAACGAAAGAAGCCTTTGAAGTGCTTCACTTTATCGCCCGCAAGCGGCTCGCGGCAGGCAAGCTCACGGTGGTGGACGCCACGAACGTGCAACTGGAATCGCGCAAGCCGCTCGTGGAAATTGCCCGTGAGTTCCATTGCCTTCCGGTGGCGATCGTGATCGACGTGCCGGAGCGCGTGGCGCACGACAGGAACAAAACCCGGCCCGACCGTAATTTCGGACCACACGTCATCCGCCAGCAATCGCAGCAGTTGCATCGCTCGCTGCGCGGGCTGGAGCGCGAGGGTTTCCGCCACATCCACGTGCTCAAATCATTGGAGGAAATCGAAGCGGCGGTCATCGAGCGGCAACCGCTGTGGAACAATTTGAAGCACGAGCATGGGCCGTTCGATATCATCGGCGATGTTCACGGGTGTTTTGATGAACTCGTGGAATTGTTGGGGAAGCTCGGATACGAAACAGGAAAGAGCTCCGGCGCGTGGCATCATCCAGAAGGTCGGAAGGTGGTCTTCGTTGGCGACTTGGTGGATCGTGGGCCAAAAATTCCCGAGGTGGTTCGCCTCGTGATGGATAGCGTAGATTTCGGCAGTGCGCTGTGTGTTCCAGGAAACCACGACATGAAGTTCATGCGGAAAATCTGGGGCAAAGATGTGCAGATTACTCACGGTCTCGCGGAGTCGTTGGCCCAGTTCGAAGCTTACGAGAAAGATTATCGTGGATTCAGCCGGGTAGCGGCCGAGTTTATCCACAAGCTCGTCAGCCATTACCTGCTCGACGATGGCAAACTCGTCGTGGCCCACGCGGGCATGAAAGAGACAATGCAGGGTCGCGGCTCTGGCGCAGTGCGTGAATTCGCGTTGTTCGGCGAAACGACCGGCGAGACGGATGAGTTTGGTTTGCCGGTGCGCTACAACTGGGCCGCCGAATATCGTGGTGCCGCAACCGTCGTGTACGGGCACACACCCGTGCCTGAGCCGGAGTGGTTGAACCGCACTATTAACATTGATACCGGCTGCGTCTTCGGTGGGAAACTCACTGCACTACGTTATCCGGAAAAGGAACTTGTTTCAGTTCCAGCCAAACAAACCTACGCCGAACCGCGCAAACCGTTTCTGCCGCCGGAAGACCAGGCGCCGGCCTTGTCCGCGCAACAGCAGCACGACGACTTGCTCGACCTTGCCGACGTGACGGGCAAACGCATCGTCAGCACGCGCCTGCATGGCAACGTAACCATCCGTGAGGAGAACGGCATCGCCGCGCTGGAAGTAATGAGTCGTTTTGCGGCCAATCCCAAGTGGCTGATTTATCTGCCGCCCACAATGTCGCCGAGCGAGACGAGCCAGGCTCCGGGATTGTTGGAGCATCCGGCGGAAGCGTTCGCTTACTTTCGTCATGCCGGCGTGCCGCGCGTTGTCTGCGAGGAAAAGCACATGGGCTCACGTGCCGTGGTCATCGTTTGCCGTGACGAAGATGCCGCGCGGAAGAGTTTTGGCGTGACCGGCGAGGGTATCGGTATTTGCTTTACGCGTACCGGGCGGAGGTTTTTCGACAACGCGACTTTGGAAGCAGAATTTCTGAGGCGCGTCCATTCCACCGCCACCACCGCCGGGTTTTGGGACGAGTTCAAAACGAACTGGCTTTGTTTGGACTGCGAATTGATGCCGTGGTCAGCCAAGGCGCAGGAATTGCTGAAGCAGCAATATGCCGCAGTCGGCGCATCTGCGCGAGCCACGTTGACGGATGAAGTCGCCGTGCTCGAACAAGCCGCCGCCCACGGCCTGGACGTGGGCGGATGGCTGGTGCACACAAAGGAACGGCAGAAGATGGTTGACGACTATGTTACTGCATATCGCTGTTACTGCTGGCCGGTCAATTCAGTGAACGATCTCAAACTTGCACCGTTTCATCTGCTGGCCACGGAAGGAAAAATCCACACGGACAAACCGCATGACTGGCACATGCAAACACTGGCACGACTCGAGGGTGGCATTGTCGTTGCCACGCCCTTTCGCATCATTGATCTTGCCAATCCTGAAAGTGAGGCCGAAGGTATCCGATGGTGGGAGGAATTGACTGGGTGCGGCCGCGAAGGAATGGTGGTGAAGCCGTTGGAATTTATCGCCAGAAGCCGGCGCGGACTGGTTCAACCGGCCGTGAAATGCCGGGGCCGCGAATATCTTCGGATCATCTATGGTCCGGAATACACGGCAACAGAAAATCTCGAACGCCTGCGTGCGCGCGGACTTTCCACGAAACGGTCATTGGCCCTCCGCGAATTTGCTCTCGGTATCGAAGCGCTTGAACGATTCGTGCGCAAAGAACCATTGCGCCGCGTGCACGAAGCTGTCTTCGGCGTGCTCGCGCTGGAAAGCGAACCCGTGGACCCCAGGCTATAACATGTCGCGCCGGAATTAAGGTTCGACCGGCACAAGAGGGCTTGCTAAAACCTCCGCACCCCGAATTATGGTCCAACGACGCTGGCTCCGCATTGTTCCCGTGGCGCTGCTCATGTACACCATCGCGTACATAGACCGCACCAATGTCTCCCTCGCGCTGGACCCGAAAATTTCCACCATGATGAAGGACCTGTTCATGGACGACCGCAGGAAGGGCGAGGCGGCGGGCATTTTCTTTTTCGGCTATCTGCTGCTGCAAATCCCCGGCGGCTGGCTGGCGTCGCGCTGGAGCGCCCGCAAAGTCATCAGCCTGTGCCTGATGGGTTGGGGCGTTTGCGCCATCGGTTGCGGGCTTTCCCACACGTTCCGGCAATTTGAAGTGATGCGATTTTTTCTCGGCGCGGCCGAAAGCGGCGTGTTTCCGGCCACGCTTGTTCTGCTCGCCAACTGGTTTCCGCAGGCTGAACGCGCGCGGGCCAATGCTTACTGGCAGCTCTGCCAGCCGCTGGCCGTCGCCGGTTCCGCGCCGTTGACCGGCTGGCTGCTCGGCGCCTGGGGCTGGCAGCAGATGCTGATTCTGGAGGGAATATTGCCGTTCCTCTGGCTGCCGGTCTGGTGGTTTTTCATCCGCGATCATCCCCGCGAAGCCGGATGGATTTCCGCCGAGGAGAAAGATCATCTCGAAACGGTTCTGCAAAGTGAGGCCGTCGAACTGGAACCGGTGCGGAAAATATCCTGGTGCGAAAGACTCCGGCAGCCTTCGCTGTTTGTCATGATCAGCCTCTATTTTCTGCACAATTGCGCGGCGTATGGTTGCATGACTTTTTTCACCACCGTGCTGCAGGGCCGGGGGTTCAGCCCGCTGCAATATGGTTTTTTATTCGCCGTCCCTTATGCCGTGACGGCGGTCGTGATGGTTCTCAACTCGTGGCATTCGGACAAAACACACGAGCGACGGGGTCACGTAGCGGCGGTTTATTTGATGAGTGGAACCAGCCTGATCCTGAGCGTGGTGTTCAGCCAATACTTCTGGCTTTCGTATGCATTCCTGTGTCTGGCCATCCCCGGTCCGTTTGCGGCCATGGCGCCGTTCTGGGCCATTCCCGCCGAAACCCTGCCGCGCGACGTGATCGGAGTCGTTTTTGGAACCGTCAACGCCGTCGGCAACCTGGGCGGCTTTGCCGGGCCGTACGTGATCGGGGCTCTATCCGACCGATACCACAGCACCGCGATCGCCTTCAGCGTCATTGGCGCCGGCATGCTGGTTTGTGCCGGGCTGGCTTTTCTGCTGCCGAAAGCGAAGCAGCAAATTACCATGACCGGGCGCTCCTCGACCGCGTAGCGGCGGCTCGGCAGAGCGCCGCAATTTTTGGAAAATTGAAGAGGTTGCGGCTTTCTGCCGAAAGCCGCCACGACGCGGTCTTGAAGTTTGATTTATGAAACTCTGCCGGTTTAAAAACAACTCAGGCCCGGTCCGCGTGGGACTGGTGGTGGACGACTCAACCCTGCTCGACCTGACGCCGGCGGGAGTCAATCAAATGCACCCATTGCTGGAAAGCAACGACCCGGTTTCGCAGCTAAATCAGATGGCGAAGCAAAATCTTCCGCGCCTGGCCTTGTCCGAGGCCCGCCTGGGCGCGCCGGTCGAGCGACAGGAAGTCTGGGCAGCGGGCGTCACCTATCTGCGCAGCAAAGCGGCGCGCATGGAGGAATCCGATTTCAGCGCCACGGCTTACGACAAGGTATATGAGGCGGAGCGGCCTGAACTCTTTTTCAAAGCCCTGGCGGAGAAAGTTGTTGGCACCGGGGAAACGGTGGGCATCCGCCGGGACGCAAGATGGAATGTGCCGGAGCCGGAACTGGCGCTGGTGCTGAATTCGCACGGGAAGATAGTGGGTCACACCATCGGCAACGACATGAGTTCGCGCGACCTCGAAGGCGAAAATCTGCTCTATCTGCCGCAGGCGAAAATTTACCGCCATTCCTGCGCGCTCGGTCCCTGGATTCAGTTGGGGGTGACCGAGGCGACGGCGCGCGAATGGAAAATCAGAATGGAAATCCGGCGGAAGGGCAAAAGTGTGTTCGCCGGCGAAACCTCGGTCGGCCAAATCAAACGGCGGTTCGACGAATTGGCCGGTTATCTTTTCCGCAGCCAGGTTTTCCCCCATGGCGCGGTGCTGTTGACGGGAACGGGCATCGTGCCACCCGACACGTTCACCTTGCGGGAACAGGATGAAATCAGGATTGAAATCACCGGGATCGGCGCGCTCCGCAACCCGGTAGCGGTGGTTTGACTGAAGTGAGACCATCGCAAGTGGGCGCGGCGCCTTCGCAATGGCCCCCTCAACCATTACGCGGCGATCAGGATTTCCGTATCGGTGATCTTCAGTTCAACGCCCGCCGTTTTTGCCGCCTCCTGCAGCGCGGCCTTTAACATCACGACCGGGTCCTTGCTGACGTCGAGCCGGCGCATCAAGCCTTCGCCTTTTTTGGCGCCGACGGTAAGCGTCAGTTTCAGCCCCTTGCGTTTGCAGCCGACGCGCGTGCCATCGGGCAGCTTCGTGTTCATCGGCTTGATGAACGCGTCGGTGTAATGCACGCCGATGCCGGACTTGTCGGTGAAGGTGGGGGGAAGTTTTTCCCGGACCGCGGCGTTGAGGTCACAAAGTTTCGTCATGTCCGTTTCGAATCATTCCAAAATCATTTCCGCTTGTCCATGCGCCGGTGCGGTTTCGCGTTGCGCCAGGGCGAAGTGAATCACTTCCAAAACCAGGCCCCATTTGTGTTCGCGCCGCGCCCGATCGCAGAAACAGCCGGAAGGGTTATATTCGCGGTGCCAGTTAAAAACCGCGTTCAACGGCTGGCCGAGCAAGGGCTTTTCCCCGGCGAGGTTGTGCCTGAGCGCGGCGGCGGCGTTCAAGCACTCGCACTGAAATGGGTGGCCGGTATCGCCGGGCGCCGGCGCACAATGCATTTCGAGAATCCGGTACTGATCTTCCGGCGGCGCCAGCCTGACGTGATAATCGTATTCCAGCGCCCGCCCCATGTTTGAGCAGGTCGTGCCTTCGTAACGGAAACCGACTGCCACCCCGCCGTCGGGTGAAAATTCCAGTCGCAACCGTTCCTGGGACCATTTTCCCAGCGCCCGCGGATTAATGGTGTATTTGGCGCCGGGATTCAAAACGGGAAGTGGATTTCCCGAGTGAAGATTCTCCAAGGCGTGCGACATCAACGTGCGCACGTCTTCGATTTGCGGCGGCGCGTGCCGGTAAGGCGCGCGGCGATACTGGCAATCGGACAGCGCGCAAGCTTCGCAGGGAATCAACCGGGTGAGGCTCCGCGCTTTTTCCAGATGGCGCGTGATGCCCATCACGGCCAACAATGATTTTTTGGGCCGGAGCATTCCGGTTTCCAGAACGTCCAGCTTTCCGTCAAAACAGGGTGCGCCGTATTGCCGGAGCAGGTTCCACAATTTGATCTGGTCCGATATGTCCCAGCCCGAATAGCCCGGACTGTAATGCGGCAGCGCCGCGGCGCCGTGCTGGTCCGCCCAGCCGCAAATGCGGCCGCTGGCGACCGTGACCAGATGCTCGACGACTCCGGAGCCGAACATTTCCATAAAAAAATACTCATCCGGCTTTGACTCCCGCCAAAGCTGTTGGGCGTATTCCTCGCATTCCCGGCCCGCGCTCACCGCGACCAACACCACGCTGTCCGCCTGCGCCTCGGCAAATTGATGGTGAAGTTGTTGGGAGGAGAATTCCGTTTCCCCGACGCGCAGTTTTCCGGCTGTCAGGTCCAAGGTGTTTATTTGCCGGGCGTAAAACCAGGGCCGGCCGTTTTCGGCATACCACCGCCGCGCGGCATCCACGAGTTCACGCATGCGCCCCCGCATCACATAATTTTTCGGAAACCCGAGCAGCCGTTGGTACTCGGATTCCTGGACGCCGACCTTCGGATTTGTTTCAACCAGCTCGAGCATGTCAGGAAACGGATTGCATCGTGCGCGGGGATTCGACCGGGTTGAACTGGCAACCTTCGACGAAGTAATCGAAGAAATTCGGATGTGCTTCGAGGCGGCAATGGACGGCTTTTTTAACGAGGTGTTCCAGTTCCAGACGCCGGGTGCGCGACAACAATGCCAGGCACGCGCCCTCAATCGAAGCGTTGCCGACCTGTAAAATTTTCGAGCGGTCCAGGTTCGGAATCAGCCCGATGCGTTTGGATGATTCCACGTTCAAATGGCGGCCAAAACCGCCGGCCAGATAAAAAACGGCCACATCGTCAAAGCGGATTCCGTAATCATGGAAGATGACGTGCAGGCCGGCGACGTTCGCGCCTTTGGCCTGCGCGAGTTCATTGATGTCGCCTTCGGTCAAATAAACCGGCGAATCGCTTTTCACGTCCAGGATAAATTTATCCTCGCCGTGCTCGAACCGGCCGAGGCTATTGATGCGATGGGTTCGCAGCAGTTCGCTCAACAAATCCACAAGACCCGAGCCGCAAATGCCTTCCGCCGGAACGTCGCCGATGACACCGACCCGGACCGAGCCGTCTTCGGCGATTTCCACTTTTTCAATCGCGCCCGGCAGACCCGGCAGGCCGCAGGAAATTTTCCCGCCTTCAAATGCCGGCCCGGCCGGGCACGAGGCCGCGAGAATCCTGTTTTTGTTGCCCAGAATCAGTTCCGTGTTCGTGCCGATGTCCATGACAGCGACAAGGCGTTCTTCATTCGCCAGATCCACCGCCAGCATGCACGCCGCCGCATCCGCGCCCACGTGGCCGCTGATGATGGGCAGGCTATAAACGCGTGCCCGGGGATGCAGCGGCAGCAAGAGTTTTTTGGCCAACTCGGTCAGGCTGGTTGTCGTCCGTTTGCCTTCGGCCATTTCCAGTTCGGTGATGGAACGGTAGGGACTTTGCCCGATGGAATAGACGTTCAGGCGGAAAAACAGGTCGCGCATGGTCGAATTTCCCGCCACGACCATCTCGTAAATCGTATGGGGGTCCACCGAAAATTCCTCAAGGGCGTGAGTGAGGTAGCCGGCCAGCGTCCTTTGCAGCAGGTGGCTGCCGTCTTCCGTGTCGTAATGAATTCGCGACATCACGTCCGAGCCGCCGAACCGCTGGGGATTTTCAAAGGAAGCGTCGGCCACGACCTCACCCGTTTCCAGATTCAGCAGTCGGAGCACGACGGTGGTGGTGCCCAGATCCATCGCCAGCCCGTGGATCGGCGCCGTCGAGCGCGCAATTTCCCCGCCGTCCAGCAATATCCGGTCGCCGGCGCGGGTCACCGCCGGATCGAGATTCAAAATCTGACGGCTGGCCGGCAATTGCAACGCGTGGCGCTCGATGCGCATTTGGCCTCGCCGCATGGTGTGGCAGCGGACGACGCCGGCATCCTTCACGAGGCAGCAGGAACACGACAACCGGAAGTTGCCTTGCAGATGTTGCTCCGCCGGCAACCGCTCGGACAGACAGTCCATGCCCTCGGTGACTTCCACCACGCATTCCTTGCATTTGCCATTCTTGCGGCAGGATGTCGGGACGCGGATGCCAAGAGCTTCGGCGTGGTCGAACAAGGAAACGCCCGGTGTGGCTCCGGCCTGCCGGCCGTTGATATGTAATTCGACACTCATGCGGGTGCCTGGTGCGTATGATGCCAGGCAGTACCATAGAGGCTTTCCCGGGTTCGGGCAATGACGGAGCACCGTGAAGCCATGCATTATTCTACGGCGCTTTCACCTTGCGGCGCCGACCCGCTCTCCTACCCTTTCACGATAAACTCATGCCGACGGTAGTGAACGCGCCTGTGTTGATTATCTCGAAATCGAGCCGGTGAACGAGTAGCGTGATGTTCCTGACACTTTTTACGATGATTGTGGTGGAACTTTTTCCGCGAGGTTTTGGACTGCGGCAGACCTCTGCCGCTTTGAATACGACCGCAGACCCGAAAGCGGCAGAGGGCTGCCGCAGTCCAAGACGCTGGCGCGTTCAATCAGGCTCTATTGCAGCCGCCTCCATCCGCGTGGGAAAGAGATTTTTTTGATATAACAACAGGAATCTGAATTATGGCCAAAAAATCACTTCAAGAAGCCCTCCGGGAACGCCGTCTGGTCTGTGACGGCGCGATGGGCACGCAACTCATGCTCGCGGGCCTCGAACAAGGCAGTTGCGGCGAACACTGGAACCTGTCCCATCCCGACCGCGTGCTCGGCATCCAGCGGCGTTACGCGGAAGCCGGCGCCGATTGCTTGATCACCAACACGTTTGGCGGCAGCCGCATCATGCTCAAGCGGCACAACCACGCCGACGACTTGCGCGCCATCAACCAGGCGGGCGTCCGCCTCGCGCGCGAGGCGTTTGGCGGGCGCGAGGGTTTTGTGCTCGGTGACCTTGGTCCGCTCGGCGCCATTCTTGAGCCTTACGGCGACCTGCCACAGGAGGAGGCACGGGCCGCTTACGAGGAACAGGCCCGGGCGCTGATTGAAGCCGGGGCGGATGCCATCATCATTGAGACCCAGACATCGCTCGACGAAATCGGCATTGCCATAGACGCTGCCAGGGCTGCCGGCGCTCCCTGCGTGATCGCCTCGCTGGCCTATGATTTGTCGCAGGACAAAACATTTTATGTGACGATGATGGGCGTCCAGCCGGCGCAAGCGGCGGAGTTTATTGAAGAACGGGGCGCGAACGTCGTGGCCTTGAACTGCGGCACCGGCATGGACATGCCCGGCGCGGCAAAAGTCGCCGCGATTTATCGGAAACACTGCCAATTACCGGTGATGGTGCAACCCAACGCCGGTCTGCCGGTGTTGGAACAGGGAAAGGCGGTTTACAAACAATCACCCGCCGACATGGCCAGCGGCGTGGCCGGTGCGTTGGCGGCGGGCGCCAACATCATCGGTTCCTGTTGCGGCAGCACGCCGGAACACACCCGCGCCATTCACGAAGTCGTCGCCGCGTTTAATCAGGGCAGATAACCAGTGGGCGCAGCGTTTGCGGTTTCGGGACAGAAACCGGTTTCCCGGTTTAATCGTTCAACACCTTCACGGCCCAGTCATTGTTGGTGGACGAGAAGATGATCAGACACTTGTCTCCCACCGCCGTGCCGTAAAGATAGGACAGGTCAATGTGTTGCCGGGCCAGTTTTTCGGTGATCTCCCGCAACAAGCCGGGCCGATGGGCTACTTCGGCTGTGACAACCTTCGCTTCCTGCACCTCCAGCCGTTGGCCGCGCAGGGCGTCCACCGTCCGCTGATGGTCGCCGGTTACCATGTGGATCACCGCGTTGGGGCCCTCCACCGTGGCGATCACCGCCTCGATGTTGATGCCCATGTCGGCGAGGTTCCTGGTGACCTGGGCCAGTACGCCCATCCGGTTTTCCACCCGGACGATGGCTTCTTTTGCCATTCTTGCATTTATCATACGGCCTCCTCCCAATTGGCCACGCTGCCGCGCCACCGGCCCGTGGCGTTTTTTAGGTTCAACGCCACTCTAGCACATTTACATCAGGTTTGCTAAAACGAATTACATGAAGAAGCAGTTTACAGACAAATGACGAGCGGGCAGTGCCCTGGTTTGGAATTGGCAGATTGCATTTTAGTTCTCTTTGGCCTTGCGTCTTTTGGCGTCGAACATGATTGAGGCCCGCACAGCGGTTAATGGGGACACAACCGGCGGGATTTCGAGCACAACCACAAACCGTTCGCCTTCGTCATTCTGACCTTCACGGCGGCTCCAGGCGTAAGCGCGCCTGGCTTTGGGATGGCCGGACAGGTCGAAGACCTCAACCTCACCTTCCCAAACCGTTTGGCCACGAAAAACCTCTTTGACAGGCACAGTTTCCCGGTAGGCCGCCCCACAGTCAGACAACTGCGAAACCGCAACCTCTACCCTCGCGAGATAATCCTGTTTATTCTCCACAACGTTTGACCGGTTCTTCAACCGTCCGTGCGCTGCTGTCACAACGCCAGCGGCCTGCGCTGGCGTCAGGCGCAACGATTTGTGAGTCTTGCGGAAATTCTAATACGCGAAATTCAGAGTCACCGCAGCTTGAAAGTTTTCAAACTTTTTGCTGAAAGCATTCGTGAGTCGCGCCCGGCAGCGGTAATGCGTCCGCAACATGTGACTCTGTTTTTCAACACGCGAGGTCGTGCTGCGGTTCACCGCCGGCGCTCCGGCAGCAATGGTCTTTTCCACTTGCACCACTTCCGCCGGACTGTGCCGAATTGCAGGGGCTTTACCAACGGGGGTGAGGCTGCAGGTTTTTACCATCTGCCCATAATCCACTTCAGTTCCGAATCCACGTTCAATGGCCTCCATGCCCGGTGGAATCAGCGCGACGTCTTTGCAGGAGCCTGTCGAAACGATTTTCACGCTCCGCTCAGGAGGACATCTTCCGAATATGCCGCCGCCCGCGGGTCCTTATCATTTGGCGAGGGGTGACCTTCTGCAGATGCGCCGCGCCTACGGCGCTTGGTCATCCGTGTTTCAACTGTGACTAATCCTCCGCCCGTTCGCCGGCCGGGGCCATTTTGACGAGGCGCGGGAAAAATTTCGCCAGCGGTTCCACCAGATCGGTCTGCGCGGCCATGACCGCCTCGATGTTTTTATAAACCATCGGCACTTCATCGAGTCCGGCGGAAATCAGTTTCACGCCGCGTTCTTCCAGATACGGTTTCACCGTCTTCCAGTTGAAACTTTCCTTCGCCTTGCGGCGGCTCATCAACCGGCCCGCGCCGTGCGACGCGGAGTGGAGTGACCCGGCGTTGCCCTTGCCGCGCGCCACAAACGTCGGGCTGGCCATCGAGCCGGGGATCACACCCAACACGCCCGCGCCCGCCGGCGTCGCGCCTTTGCGGTGGACGATGAGGTCGCGCCCGCCGTGGTGTCCCTTCCACGCGAAGTTGTGATGGTTCTCGAGGTCCAACAAAACGTTCGCGCCCAGGTGCCGCGCGATATGTTTATGGATGAGCTGATGATTGGCGGAGGCGTATTGGCCCATCAACTCCATGGCCGCCCAATATTCCTGGCCCTCGGCGGAATCGAGGCCGAGCCAGGCGAGGTAGCTGAGTTCCTTCGGCAAATCCTGGTGTTTCGCGCGGGCGAGGCGGCTGTAATAATCGCAGACCTGCGCGCCAGTACCGCGGCTGCCGCTGTGACTCAACAACGCGAGATAAGTTCCCGGCTCCAAACCGAGTTGCCGGTTCTCGACCGCGAATTCGCCGAACTCGACGAAATGATTGCCGCTGCCGCTGGTGCCGAGTTGCGCGGCGGCCTTGTCGCGGAAACGTTGCGTGACGAGGCTGACGGACCAGTCGGCGTCCATTACCGGATGGGTGCGGCGATGCTTGAATTCCGCGCCGATACCGAAACGTGTCTCGGCTTCAATGGCGCGGATGAGGTCGGTCTCGCGGCGGCGCAGCCAGTCCACCGGCAAATCGAGCACCGTCAGCTTGACGCGGCACGCGATGTCCACGCCCACAGCATAAGGAATGACCGCCTGGTCAGTGCCCAGCACACCGCCAATGGGCAAACCGTAGCCGACGTGGGCATCGGGCATGAGCGCCGCGGCGACAGAGACAGGCAACTGGCAGGCATTTTCCATCTGTTGGCACGCGTTGGCATCCAAATCGGTGCCCCATTGGCGGTAGGCGATGGGCATAATGAAAAACTACGCGTGTCTGATTGGAACGCCACTGGAAATTTTATGGAGACCTCTGCAAAACCGGTTATATGCGATACAGAGCGCCGGACTCCGACCCGGCGAATTTGGGCGATAAATCTCCGTCGAGCCGGGTCAGAGACCGGCGCTCCAGTTTTACCAAGGTCTCTCATGGCGCTGAAAATGGTTGGCCGCGGATTCGGAAAGAGGCAGAGTTCAGTCCAATCCATGAACGAAGCGATGCCTGAAAAACCACCCATACTCCAAACGACTTCTCCACCGCGTTAGTTCGTCCGGTGCGTTCAAGTTACCATTTTTGTTGGCATCTGGATGGCCATTGGGTGGGTGTTTCGCCTGGGCGGAGACAGTTATTTGGTGGTCGGCGTTCCGCTGGTGGTGATTTTCCAACTCCTGGTGCGTAAAAAATCATTGGTCACTCTCTGGATTCGGGACGCGGAGCGGTTTCGACTGAACCGATTGGGAATTCTGCTTGGGTTTTGCCTGGCGATTTTGCCGACCGTGCGATTGATTCAAACCTTTCGATCAGTGGATTGGCCATCCCAAACGCCGGAAATCCTGTGGCATGTGTGTTGTATCGTCGGGGCTTTTGGCGCGGCGTTCGGATTTTGCCGGTTCACGAAGTGAACCTGGAAAGAACCGGGATTTTGCATGCTGACCGCCGGGGTCATCGGCAGCGGAACCATGTTGCTGGGGGCGCTTATCCGTTGGGCGATGTTGCACAAGCCAATCGTGCTGAGCGGAGCCCTGGCGATGACCGGAATTCCGCAGTTGATGACACTCCTTGTCCTGTTGCCGTGTATCCACGTCGCCGCGGGCTTTTTCTTTTCGTTCAGCTGGCGGCGCGGCGGCCATCTGGCCGTGCCCGCCACGGTTCACGCTTGCATTGGCGCCGTGCGGAACATGTTGACGTAGCCGATTCGCATCGGGGCAACGGGCGATTTACGTTTCCGGCAGATTGGAATAGGATGGGCGTAGTGTGAAATACACCTACGAACAACTGGCCGGGATGATTGATCATTCTTTGCTGCATCCGGCCCTGACGGACCGGGAGCTGGAGGACGGCTGCCGCCTCGCCGTGAAATACGGCGTGGCGTCCGTTTGCATCAAACCTTACGCCGCCAAACGCGCCGCCGAACTGCTGGCCGGGAGCGGTGTGCGCGTCGGGTGTGTCATCGGATTTCCCCACGGCAATTCGTGCACCGAATCCAAACGTTACGAAACCGAACTGGCCTGCCGGGATGGCGCGGTGGAAATTGACATGGTCATCAGCGTGGGCAAGGCCCTGAGCGGGGATTGGGATTACGTGGAACGCGACGTAAAAGCCGTGTGCGACGAGGCGCACCGGCATGAGGCAAAAGTGAAGGTCATCTTCGAGAACGATTATCTGGACAAAGGCGGCGCCGGTCTGGACGGCGACAATTTCAAGCGCAAGCTCTGCCGGATTTGCGAACGGGCGGGCGCTGACTGGGTCAAAACGTCAACGGGTTTCGGTTTCGTAAAGCAGCCGGACGGCAGTTATAACTACCGGGGCGCAACGGCGCACGATTTGGAGTTGATGCGGGCGGCGTGCTCGCCCAAGGTCCAGATCAAAGCCGCTGGTGGTGTGCGTGACCTGGACAGTTTGATACGCGTCCGTGAGCTCGGCGCCAGCCGGTGCGGGGCGTCCGCCACCGCGGCGATTCTGGACGAATACCGCCGCCGCGAAGCTGCCGGCCGGTGACGATTAAAAAGAAGGATTTTGAAGGTTGCTTTTTTCCAGTCCTTTCATTATTTCATCGGCCGGAAAGGAACAAATTATGCCAGAACCAGTCATTGCCCAAAAAGCTCCTTATGTTCAAAAAATGGAACCCGGCGAATATTGGTGGTGCGCCTGTGGCCGGTCCAAAAGCCAGCCGTTTTGCGACGGTTTGCACAAAGGCACCGGCCTGGCGCCGAAGCGGGTGGAAATCACCGAGGCCAAGACGGTCGCGTGGTGCGGTTGCAAGCATTCGGCGAATGCGCCGTTCTGCGACGGCACTCACAGCCGGCTGAGTTAGACGGAATTACTGGCGCTTTTTTCCGCCCGGTTCCTTTTCCTTTTTGCGGAAAAAGTACTGGGTGTCGGCCACGTTGAGCATCGAAAGGTCGAGACCTTCTTCGGGGGCGCGTTTCCTCGCGATTTTGAGCTGGCGCGCGATGCGTTTGACGGCGGCGGCGGCGTAGTATTTGACCACACCCACGCCGGTTTCGGATTTGAAAATCACCACGAGCAGACAATGGTCGTCCACGTTGGTGACAAAGAGGCTGTGGTTTTCGCCCTGCTGGTAGGTGCTGTTGAAGGTCGTTTCGCTGACCAGGCCGGCGATGGTCTGATTGGCCATGAACGCGCCGGAGGCCAACGCCGCGATGGTCGTCAGGTCAAATTCTTCCGAGTCGCCCTGGTGCGTGATGAGAAAACCGCCCTTGTCAATGATCAGCGAGACGGTGGCGTCGGCGCTGGCATTGAAGTCACGGAGGGTCTCATCCAGTTTGTGAATATCCTCCTCGGTGAGTTGAGGGAGAGTAGCCATGTCATGCGTACTGTGGAACGCTTTGGTTGATGAATTTGTGCAGCAACAGGCGCGTAATCATGTTCAGCGTTTCGAACACACCCTCGCACCGATGGGCCGTCGCGGTGAACGACGGCACCTGCACTTCGCGGTTGTTCAGCAGAAATTCCATGTATTCCGCCGGGGCGACATTGGGCAGATCACGCTTGTTGTATTGCAGCACATAGGGGATGTCATGAAGGTTGAGTTTGAGCGACTGCAAATTGTCCGTGAGGTTTTGGAAACTCTCGACGTTTTCGGGCATTTTCTCAAATTGCGAGTCAGCCACGAATACGATGCCGTCCACGCCGCGCAAGACGAGCTGGCGGGTCGTGTTATAGATGACCTGGCCGGGCACGGTGTAGAGCTGGAACTTGGTCTTGAACCCGCGGATGGTCATGGCCTCAATCGGCAGGAAGTCGAAGAAGAGCGTGCGGTCCGAGCTGGTCGCCAGCGAGACGAGCTTGCCTTTGTTGCCGGTGGCGGTCTGGACGTGATCGTGGACTTGAACCAGGTTCGTCGTCTTGCCGCCCATTGCCGGGCCGTAATAGACGATTTTAACCTGCAGTTCGCGAGTGGCTTGGTTGATGATGGCCATAGGATTATTATTTTTTACGGTCGAGTTCACCGGCCAACTGGGCCAGCTGCGTGGTCGGCAATTGTTCGCCGGCGCGACCGAACGCGGCGAAATAGACGCCGTGGATGCGGAACACCTTCCACGGCACGTTGCCAACGGTGAAATTCAAATTGTTCAATTCACCCATCCGCAATTCCTTGGTGCATTGGCTGACGCGGCCGTAAATCTGGGGCAGAAAGGCTGCCAGGGTGTCGGCGTTGAGGTCGGATGGAATCTGGCTGGCCACCATCAAACCATCCGGCAGCGCCACGAGCGCGCCGGCGACGCCTTTCAGCGCCATCGCCCGCGCGATGACTTCCTTGGGCGTGGTTTGGCGGCTGCTGAAATCCGTCGCGGGAACCACGGGTGCCGGTGCGCGTCGATATTCCGTTGTGTCCAACTGCGGCGTGTCCAACTGCGGCATGTCGCTGGTGTCACCCCAGACGTAGTAATTGGAATTGGACTCCGATGATTTGGCGTCCGCCGATTTGGCTGCGAAATGCGTTTCATCCGGCGGCGGCGCCTGGCCGGGTGGTTCCGGCGTTTCGGCCGGGGATTGTGGTTGCGGAAAACCAAAAAACAAATTCGGAATCTCCGCCGGGAGCGATGCCGACGGATGCGGCGGGGCCATTTTAGCCGCGCCCCCCCGCCGGGCCAGAAAGAGCGGGGCAATCACTTTCAACGGCAATTCCAATTCCAGACCATCATGAATGGAAACCGCCGCGGGCGTGGGTTTGGTCCACGAACGCAAATTCCGCCAGGCAAAGATCACGCGCCCGCGTTTGAGCGCGGGCTCCACCAGATTCACCGGCAACGCGACCTGCGCATTGGCTGAAATCAATTGCGCGATTTCCCTTCGCAGTGTGTCCGGCCAGTTCTCCGAGAGGGCGGCCAGCGGCGCTTGGATCGCCGCGGACTCCGGTGTGACCGGCGCGGGCTTCGGCGTGAACGGCATCAGCCGTGGCGCGAGCGGTGCTGGCTTGGGCGCGCGCGGCAGGGTTGGCGATGGTGGCTGAATGGGAAGGCCCGGAATGATGGGCGGCACAGGCAGGCCATTGCCGCTGCCATTGCCATTGCGCGACGGGAGTGGAACCGGGGGCTCGGGTTTGATCGCACGCGGGATAAACGCGGGCGGCGGCGGCGCAACGGGCGGCGCGGTTTTGACCGGTGTGCGGGGAGCCGGCGTAGCCATTCGCACTGGCGGTGCGGGAGCCGGGGCGGGTTTGGTCGGAGTCTTGGAAATGGAGACTCCTTCTCCGCGGCCAGTGAAAGGTCCGGTAATTTCCGCCGGCACTTCGATGTGTTTTTGCGCCGGGTTGCGAACCAGCGAATTGGAACTCAGCCGCGCCAGCACCTTGCTGAGCGGCAGCACCACAGGAAGTGAATCATATTCCTCGTCAATATTGAACAGGCTGGGCGCGGCCTGACGCAATTCGCCAAAGGTGATTTTAACGACGCCCGAGGCCAGTTGCGGCATGATTTTTTCGACCGAAATCGAGATGCTGGCGCGGCCCAAGTCGGTATCAGTCAACGTTAACCGCGCGTGCAGTTGCGGCGGCAGGTTCTCCAGAATTGATTGCAGCGGCAGTTCCAGTTCGCCGGGGTTTTCGGCCGTCCCCGGTTCGGAGGATGCGGGACGCGCCACCGGTTTTGGCCGGGAGGCGCCAAATTGCGGAATGGGAACGGGTGGTGGAGTTGCGGTTGACGTTACCGGTCGCGGCGGTTGGCCAGTGTCCGCTCCGGATTCGTTCTCGTCAAAACGTCGCAGCAATTCTCGCAGCAACCCGGCAAATCTTGTTTTTACTCCATTTGGCATCGCACACAGCTTTTTCCGCAGACTATGCATCCGCAGGTTGGCACAGACTCAGCAGGAAGCGCGCCACGGACGCATCGGAAACATCCACCGAACCCCAGGCCGCCGCCCGGCAGCGAGCCGGCGGGAAGTTGTCTCAGCGTTGGACTGGTTGTCCACAAAGTGACGGTGGATTATTGCTCCGCCCCGCGGGATTCGGAACGACAACTGCTTCTTTCCGGTCGTTGGCGGCTAAAATGCTTTGGCCTTGCATTCACGGCCACCTGCATTAGCCGTTACAGTTGTCGAATGGAATGGAATCGCACCACAAAATCCTGATTTTGGACGATGAGACCGCCTGGTTGGAGGTAAATCGCGAAATATTGACGCGGCTTCCCAGCAAACCCGAGACTCGCGCGGTCAACACCGGGGCACGCGCCGTCGCCCTGTTGGACGCCGAGCCGTTCCGCCTGTTGATTTGCGATTTGAAGATGCCCAAAATGGACGGCTTGCAGGTGCTTTCGATTGTCCGCCGCCGGTTTCCGGAATTGCGCACGGTGGTGTTGACGGCGTTGGAAGACGAGGAGTTCCGCTCCCGGGCTTACGCGTTGGGCGTGGATTTGTTCTGGCTGAAAACCGATATTCAACAAAACCCGCAAATGTTTCTGGACTGTGTTGAGTCCTTGTTGGGGCGCGACATGGAAACGGGTTTTCGCGGCATCCAAAGTAAAAGTCTCATGGACATCATTCAGATGGAGTGCCTGTCCCGCAGTTCCACCGTGTTGCGCATCACCCGCGGCCCGCTGGTGGCCAAATTGTGGATTCAAGAGGGAGAACTGATTGATGCCGAAGCCGAAGGTGCGCGTGGTGAGGCGGCGTTCCGGAGGATTCTGGCCTGGAAATCCGGCACGTTCGAAAATTTGTCCGCCGAACCGAAGCGCGAGCGCACCATCTTCAAATCGGTCAATGCCCTGCTGCTCGAATCCGCGCAGAACATGGACGAAGCCGCCAACCCCACGGGGCCCGATTCGATTGAGGAGGCCGATCATCGCAAGACCATCTGGAAACTTGCCCTGGTGGCGCGGGAAGGCGCTGAATTTGTGGTCGCCTCTTCCGCCGAGCGCCAGAATGAGGTGGATGCGTGGGGGACACAAAACGCCGGACAACTCGCCGCCTGGACGCGGCGGGTCGCCGAAGTGGCCAAACGGCTGAGTGACCGGCTCGAAGCCGGCCCCTTGCTGTATGTCGTCGGCAACAGTGTGGAACGGCAAGTGCTTTTGTTGCCGGGCGGCGAAAAATCCTATCTGGTCGCCTGGCCGCCAGACGCGCCCGCCGACCAACTGTTTGAAAAAACCAAGAAACTTGTTGCCTCATGGGATTCCTGACACGATTTTTTAAGGGTCATGCGGCGGTCCAGCAACTGCCGGCCGGCAGCCTGACCGTGAACCGCGACGGCCAGGTGGTCACCTCCACCATCGCGTCCGGCTATCCGCAGGGGCTGTTGCGCGACATCGTGCGTGATGTCATGCTCCTGTTTCGCCAGGCGCGCGAGGCGCAAATGCCGCTGGCGGAATTCAGCATCCATTTCGCCAGCCTGCGCATTACCGCCCGCGAGATGCGCGGTGGCGCCGTAATATTCCTTTCACCGCAAACCGTGCCGACCACCCCCAGTCAACCCGACCGCCTATGACCACCAAAGAACTTACCCAGTTGGTCGCCCAGATCGAAACTCACATCGAATGCTGGAAACAGTTCAACCATTTCGTGAACATCGCCCGCGCCAAAAAGTTCGGGCCGCCCGACGAGAATCATTTTCTCGAACTCAAGAGCATCATCGTGCAGGAGTTGGAGATGATTTACGCCGCCCTCGAAATCACCACGCCGGCCAAGGAAGAAATTCATGCCCTCATCGGCAACGCCCCGTCGCTCCGCTACCTGGGCGAGATGAGTGAAGGTTCCCTGCGCGGCATCGAAAGCCAGTGGCACAAAATCTACATCGGCTGGCATTCCATCCTCGGCCAGCTCAAGGTCAAACAGCGCGCGGAGGAGGCCAGGTCGTTCTTTAGCTGGAAAAAGTAAACCGCCCGCTCATTTCTTCCTTGCCCGGCACGCCGGTTTCGTGTCTAACCACGCGCCATGCCTGACTGGATCGCCATTGTCATCCTGGGAATCATCGAGGGAATCACCGAATTTATTCCCGTTTCCTCCACCGGCCATTTGCTCATCGCCGAGCACTGGCTTCCGCGCCAGAGCGACCTTTTCAACGTCGTCATCCAATGCGGCGCGGTCATCGCCGTGCTGCCGCTGTTTCCGCAGCGGCTCCACAAATTCATTTTCGAGTGGCGCGACCGGGAAACGCAGAATTACGCGCTGAAAATCTTCGTCGCCTTTTTCATCACCGGGGTCGGGGGGCTGATTCTGGAAAAGGAGGGATTCAAACTGCCGGAACAGCTCGCCCCCATCGCGTGGGCCTGGCTCGTCGGCGGCATCGGCTTTGTTGCCGTTGAATGGTGGTTGCGCGGAAAGAAACTGAGCGATGAAATCACCTGGTCGGTCGTCATCGCCGTCGGCGTCGGCCAGTTGATTGCCGCGGTATTCCCCGGCACGTCGCGGTCCGGCTCGACCATTCTGCTGTGCCTGCTGCTCGGGCTGAACCGCCCGGCCGCCACGGAATTTTCCTTCCTCGTCGGCGTCCCGACCATGCTCGCGGCGGGTGGTTCAGAGATATTCAAACAGTTGCGCCATCCGGTGCCGGGCGCGCCGCCGGAAAATTGGGGCATGGTACTGCTGGGGTTCCTGGTGGCCGCCGCCGTCTCTTTCGTCGCGGTGGGATGGCTGCTGCGCTACATCCAGACGCATACCTTCACCGCATTCGGCTGGTATCGCATCGCGCTGGCCATTGTGACATTTGTCTTCTTTATGCGCTGAAAAACACCTCGAAGGGACGAGTTATACGAGTCCCACTTCAATTTAATTTGGGACGCGTGTAACTCATCCCTCCGGAAAAATCATTGCCTCGGCGCGGGAATGAAAATTTTCTGTCCCACCTTCATGTTTTTTGCGTCCAACCCCGGATTCGCCTTCAAAATCTGGTCCGTCGTCACCTTGACGCCCTGCGCGCGGTAGGCCTTGGCAATGGCGACAAGCGTGTCCCCGCGCTGGACGGTGTAATCATAGCCGTTTTGCGGGCCGCTGGGGCTGGCGGTGGGATGGCTCCGCGTCGGCGTTGGCGTTATGTCCGGTGTTATGTCCGGTGACGATCGGTGGCTGGAGGATGAAGTGCCCAGCGATCTTTCGAGCCGTTCCAGTTCCTTCAAAACCCGGTCGTTGTCTGCCTGCCGTTTCTTGTCAATTTCCTGCACCTGTTCGGCGAGCTTCTTCAAATCATCCGGATTTACCGAATTGGCGGCGGGCTGGTTCAACTGGCCTTGCAGGTCGCTGATTTCCTTTTCCAGCGCCTCGATGTGTTTCTCCTGTGCGACTTGTGCGGCCTCCATGTCCTGAATCTGGCCACTGAGCTTGTCAATCTGCTGCTGCGTCGGGCTTTCCTGCGCCCGGGCCGCCGCCAGGGAGAAGCTGAGCATCAAAAAGCCGACTAGAAATCGTTTCATGCGCCGACAATAATCCGTTGCCCGCCCGCGTCAAGCCGAAGCGCAAGCTCAACCTGAGAAATACGGCGAGAATTTGCAGTCTCTCCAAGTATTGCGCCTTGTCGAAACGGCGAAAGTATATTCCACGGGAGGGTGTTCTCTCCTCTACCAACCCGCTATCCCAGAATTCTAACTTTCCAGAAGGCAGCCAGCGCCAGAACGGCTACGGCTAATATCATCAACGGTGAAGGCTCGGGGACTACGACAGTGAAATTAGCGGTGAACCCCAAATCTCCAACATCACCCCAAGTGCTCCATGGCTGCGTGGTCAATAATCCACTGTTTAACCACACAAGCCCGCCATTGCCATCCACGTCCGCAGGTATTGGCGTATACCTGACTACCTCCTCAAACTCTGCTGGAAGCGTTGAACTTCCTGCGACCGTGACGGCCATTACATAATGCCCCCCCGGAACAAGAGCAACAACTCCTCCTGTGTTGACCGTCATTGGTTTCCACGTAGTACTGCCAGCGCTGAATGTGAATGGCGAACCTATGGATATGGGCATACCCACAGCTCCTCCACCGGCTCCAGTCATGTTGCCGGACCAGTCGTAAACTATACCTTCAATAGTTGCGACACAGTCTCCATTCGCGGGATATCCTCGTGCATAGAAACTGAAATGATTTAATAGAACACTGCTACATTGGGGTGCCACGAAAGTCTCCCCTACTGTCGATGCTGCCGGAGCGTCTCCGAGCCCTGCAAACACACCTTGGTCTATGCTCCAATCTGATGAATTGGGGATTTTGTGTCAGGTAAATTTAATGCATGCAGTAACCAGAAAATATGGGACCGACCAGAGCGCCGAATTTTCTTCGCGCCCTTTGCGCGACCAAACTTCACGCCAGTTTTCCGTAACGCCGGATTTCCGGCCAGAGCCACGCCACCGCGAGGACGACGAGGATGGTGCCGATGCCGCCGGACACGACGGAGATGATTGAGCCGGTGGCATTGGTGTGGCCCATCGCCGCGCCGAACAGGTAGGCGACCGCGCAGGACTCAACGTCTCCCAGTTGGTTTGACGTGCCGATGAACAGGCTGTTGATGGCGGACACGCGCCCGCGTTTCTCGTCCGGCGTGAGCAGTTGCACCAGCGAATGTCGCACCACGACGCTAATGTTGTCCACGGCCCCGCAAATCACCAGCATCACGAACGAAAACCAAAACCATTTGGAAAGCCCAAAGGCAATGGTGGCAACGCCGAACGCCACTACCGCCCACAGCATGGCGCGTCCCGCCTTTTGCAGCGGCGGGCGATGCGTCAAAAGGAACATGCAAATGACCGCGCCAATGGGCATGGCCGCGACCAGCAAGCCCAGACCACCCGGCCCGGCCCGCAGGATGTTTTGGGCGTAAATCGGCAGCAGCGAGGTCGCCCCGCCCAGAAACACCGCGAACATGTCGAGCGAGATCGTGCCGAAAATGATTTTGTTCGCGAACACGAACTTGATTCCCTCGGCGAGATTTCCCACCGAAATTTTTTGCCGGACAGCCACCGTGTGCTCGCGGCGGATGGACAGCATCAGGCCGAAACAGATCAAGGACGCCAGCACGTTGGCCGCATAAACCCAGGCGGCGGGATGCGTCGAATGCTGGTGAAACAGCCAGGCGACCAGCACGCCGCCCAGCGCCGGGCCGAGCACCGACGAGAGCTGGAACGTGCCGCTGTTGAACGTGACCGCGCGGGCGAATTGCCGGCGCGGCACCAGGTGCGGCAGAAAAGCCGCGCTGGCCGGCCAGAGGAACGTCCGCGCCGCGCCAATCACAAAGAGGCAGAGATACATCCAGCCGACCGGCGCCTGCCGCGCGGAGATGACCGTGAGGCCCAGACTGGCTACGGCCAGCACCAGTGTCGCCAGCAAAATGATGCGTTTGCGGTTGAAATTGTCCGCGACGTGGCCAGCGGGCAGCGTGCAGCCGACCATGGGAATCATTTGCGCCAGTCCCACCAGCCCCAGCGCCAGTGCCGAGCCGGTCCGGTGGTAGAGCTCCCAGCCGATGGCGTAACTGAGCATGTTCTGGCCGAGCGAGGCGGCGAACCGCCCGATGAGATAAAGCGTAAAATCCCGATTCCGGAAGAGCGCATACGGACCGTCGCCGGCGGCACCCGGCGGCGGCGAGGCCAGATCATCTGACGCTTCGACGTTGTTCATGAACGAGAAACCGCGCAGAACTTAATCGAAAATCGCCGCAGGTCGAGTTGTTTGGAATTCACGATGTCGGTGGAGTCATGACCTTATCTCGTTTGCGGTGGTACCGGACCGCCGCTACAATGCATTGCATGGACGAGCCGGATCAAAATCCACCGCGGCGTTACCGATGGCCGTGGTGGGTGCTGGCGGCCTTTTTGCTGGGGGTGCTGTTGGCGGTTTTATGGATGATTTTCGAGGTCCGAACCATCGAACAGGAGCGCAGTCCGAACATCCCGCCGTCCACCAACCCGGCGCCTTAGTCGGAAATCAATTTCACCGGGAAGATGGGCGCGCGCGGAAGACACGCTAAAGCGTGAACGCCAACCGCATGCTCACTTTTTCAGAAGTTTTTCAAACCTGGCCATCACGTCCGGATTTTTGTCCGCAACGTTCCGGGTTTCGCCCGGATCGGTCTTCAGATTGTAAAGTTCCCATGGATCACCGGCCTTCGCGCGGACAATTTTCCAGTCACCCAGGCGCATCGCCTGGGCGAGCTCGCGGCCCTGGAGTGCCCAGGAGAAGAAATCGTGGCGGTTGGTCTGGGTTTCGCCCAGCAACGTCGGCAGCACGGAAATGCCGTCAATGTTTTTGGGCGGTTCCCGGAGCGCAATCTGCAGGGCCGTCGGCAGGAAGTCCCACGCGGCCCACGGAAAATCGCTGACTTGACCGGCGGGGATCTGGCCCGGCCAGGAGACAATCATCGGCACGCGCAGACCGCCTTCGTAAAGGTCACCGCGCTCGCCGCGAAACGGCCCGGCACTCCGGAAAAATTTCGGATCCACGCCCCCGCCCGTTTGCGGCCCGGTATCGCTGGAAAAGAAGACGACGGTGTTGCTGGCAATCCCAAAACGTTTCAATTGGTCGAGCAGTTGGCCGATGTGGTCGTCCAGGCGGGCGATCATAGCGGCCCGGTTTTTTTCCGATGGTGACCACGGCTCGTCCGAATAAGGCGCGTCGGTTGGCACCGGCAGGGTGTCGCCGGCGCCCGGGCGCGGGACGGTAAAATTCAACAGCAGAAAAAACGGACGGTAGTGGTTGAATGGATCGGGTTGGTTGGCCCGGATGAAGTTCCCGGCGGCGGTGGCGAACATATCGGGAATATATTGTCCTTTTTTTCCGTCGGCGTTGGCATACAACTCTTCCCGCCCGTTGAAAGCGGCCGCCTGTTCCGTCGCCGGCTTAAGAAGGGATTTGGGCATGTAACGCCAGACGTAATCGGCGAAATAATTTCCCGCGTCCGCCGGGTCAAGAAAACCGTTGAATTCATCAAAGCCCTTTTTCCACGGCGCGCCGCTCGTGTTGTCGCCGCCCAACCGCCATTCACCGATGAGCGCGGTGTGATAACCGGATTGCTGCAACCGTTGCGCCACGGTGATGTCGTCCGCCGCCAGCGGCACGTCCACGTCGGCGCGCTGCTGCAAATGGGTCGAGTCCCGGCCGAGCATGAGCGCCGCGTCCGCCGGCGAACCGGCCGCGTCACCCGCGTAATAGCTCGTAAACCGGATGCCGCCGGCGGCCAGCCGGTCGAGGTTGGGCGTCTGGAATTTCGTCTGGCCATAACAGCTCAGGTCGCCGTACCCCAGGCCATCGCATTGGATGAAGATGATACAGGGCCGGCGCGGCGCGGGCGGATGGGCGTCGGGAGTGGAGATGGATTGCGCATACGCCGCCGGCAAAAAACCAAGAGCCGCAGCGGCGAGCAAAACACAGCCAAGACGAGGAAAGCGCATTTGTTTCATTGCAAACTTGGATTCTGGAAAATTCAGCGTGTTCAATGCAATTCTTTTTCGGCCTGGTTTGGCCGTTTCCGGCTAAACGGATTTCCCGTTCCGTTTCCCAAACTCCGCATCGAGCGGGATGCGCGCCGCGACGATGAAGCTGGGAATCGTCGCCAGAATGACCCAGATGAAAAAATGCTGGTAGCCGATATGCTCTTGCAACCAGCCGCTCCACAGGCCCGGGATCATCATCCCCAGCGCCATGAACCCGGTGCAGATGGCGTAATGCGCCGTGCGATGTTCGCCGCGCGCGATGTAAATCATGTAAAGCATGAAGGCCGTGAACCCAAAGCCGTAGCCGAATTGCTCGATGGCAACGCCGGCGCTGATGGCAAACAGATTTTCGGGCCGTGCATACGCGAGCCAGATGAACACCGCGTCCGGCAGGTGAATCGCCAGCAGCATCGGCCACAACCAGAATTTCAGCCCCTGCCGCGCCACGACCAACCCGCCGAGCAATCCGCCGGCCAACAAGGCGCCGACCCCAACGGTGTTATAGACCAAACCGACCTGCTCGTCCGTGAGCGCCAGGCCGCCCCGGGCGCGCGGGTCGAGCAAAAAGAGTTGGGCTATTTTGACGAGCTGCGCCTCGCCGAAACGATAGAGCAGCAGGAACAAAAGCAACGCGATGATTCGGGGTTTTTGAAAAAAGGTTCCGAACGTTTTGAAAAATTCCACCATGAATTTATTCAACAAACCGGGGCTTCGGGGCTGGTCAGCCGTCGGTTGGGGCAGGACCAGCCGATGGTAAAGTCCCAGGCACAAAAAAATTCCGGCGACCAGCGCGAACGCGATTGACCAGGCGCACGGAAAATTGCCGGTGTGTTCCTGGATGGTTCCGGCCAGGATGACCAAACCGCCCTGGGCGGCGATCATGGCTACGCGGTAAAAGGTGTTGCGAATGCCGGAAAAGAACGCCTGCTCGCGTTCGGTGGTCGCCAGCATGTAAAAGCCGTCCGCCGCGATGTCGTGGGTGGCGGAGTTGAACGCCAGCAGCCAGAAAAACACCAGCGTCCATTGGAAAAAATGAGTTGTTGGAATCGTCAGCGCCACTCCGGCCAGCGCCGCGCCAATGAGCCATTGCATCGCCCAAATCCACTGCCGCCGCGTTTTCAAGATGTCCACGGCCGGACTCCACAGCGGTTTGACGACCCACGGCAGGTAAAACCAGCTCGTGTAAAACGCCGCCGCCGTGTTGGAGACGCCGAGGTTTTTGTAAAGCACCAGCGACACCGACATAGCCAGCGCGTAAGGGAGCCCTTCGGCGAAGTAGAGGCTCGGAATCCACAGCCACGGATTGCGGGAGGTCGGTTTCACGCCGGTCATCGCTTTTGAGTAACAGGCCGGGGCTGCGCACGCAAAAATTTTCCGACTTGCGCTTTGCCGGAACGATGGTTGAGTCAGGGCGTGACCGGCGCGTTTCTCAATGCCTTGGGTATTTTATTGGGCGGCTTGTTCGGGCTGGCGCTGCGCCGGCCGCTGCCCGTCCGCGTGCAGCTTTTCTTCCGTTCCATGCTGGGCGTTCTCACCGTTTTTTTCGGCCTGCGCCTCATTTGGTTGAGCTTCGATGGGACGTTTCTGGCCGCGCTGAAACAGATTTTCATTGCCCTGCTGGCGGTGATGGTCGGCAATCTGTTGGGTAAACTGCTCGGCCTGCAGAAAATATCGAATCAGCTGGGCCGTTACGCGGGCACTATCCTCCATGCCGGACCAGCGGGCGCCCGGCGCCATCCGGGGGATGGTTTCAGCGCGTGCACCATCCTTTTTTGCGTCGCGCCGCTGGGCTTGATCGGTGCGGTGGCCGACGGATTGTCCAATTATTTTTATCTCCTGGCGGTCAAGGCCGTCATGGACGGCCTGGCGACGCTGGGTTCCGTGAAAACCCTGGGTTGGCCGGCGGCCCTGGCGGCTTTTCCCGTTTTCTTCTTTCTCGGCGTCATCACGTTGGCCTGCCGGCTCTACGCCGTGCCGTTCCTGACCTCGCACAGCCCGGGCGGAGACGACCTGGTCAATTCCGTCAACATCGTTGCGGGATTGGTGTCCTGCGCCGTGGCCCTGGTGATTTTTCAGGTTCGCAAGGTCGAGCTGGCGAATTATTTGCCGGGCCTGGTCCTGGCGCCAGTGTTGGCGTGGTTGTTCTCTCACTGAATCACGCCGCGTTTGCGCAGCAGCGCTGC
>JAJXYT010000154.1 GCA_021780375.1 bacterium
CAACATCGGCACGAACGCCTTGCCCGGCAGTCCGAGCCGGCGCATGATCTTGTCCATCACCAGCGCCGCGCGGGACAGATAGCCGGTGTCCTCCAGCAGTGACAGCGCGAAAAACAAAATGCAGATTTGTGGCAGAAACACCAGCACGCCGCCGACGCCGCCAATGACACCATTGACCAGCAGACTCTGCAAATCGCCCGCCGGCGTGTGCGCCGCAATCCAGGAGCCCACCGTGCTGAACAACTGGCTGATCAGACCCATCGGAATCTCCGCCGCCCAGAAAATCAGCGCGAACAGCAGGAGCATGACGATTTGAAAAACGATGACGCCCGCGACCGGGTGCGTGAACAAGTCGTCAATTTTTTCGGTCCGGACCGAACGCCGCGCTGCCGACGCATCCATCACTTTCGTTGAAATCTGTTCCGTCCATTCGTAGCGGGCCTGGTAGGGGCAGCCGCTGCAGCCCAGCGCGCAGGCAGGTTTGGGATGGGCAGCGGCACTCGCAACCTTGCCGGTGACCAGCCGCTCGATTTCATTCTTGAGTTCGCCGATGCCCATGCCGGTGCGCGCGGAAATGGGGACCACGGGACACCCGAGTTCGGCACAGAGTTTCGCGACGTCGATCCGAATGCCGTCGCGCCGGGCGGTGTCCATCATGTTCAGCGCGACGACGACGGGACAATCCAGTTCGAGCACCTGGCCGACGAGGAACAGATTTCGTTCAAGATTCGTGGCGTCCACCACGACCAGCGCCGCGTTGGGCGCCGGGTGATTTTCCAGCCGCCCGTGCAACGCGTCGCTCGCCAGCTTTTCATCCGGCGAAGAGCTTTCCAGGCTGTAAAGCCCCGGCAGATCCACCACGACAATCGGCCGGTCGCCGAGGTGGGCGCGGCCGACGCGGCGTTCGACCGTGGTGCCGGGAAAATTGGCGGTCTTGGCGCGCAGGCCGGTCAGGGCATTGAACAGGGTGGTCTTGCCGGCATTGGGATTGCCCAGCAGCGCGAGCGTGAAGGCGTGATGCGGCAGATGAACCGCGTCCTGTCCCTCGTCGCAGCAGGACGCGGCGAACCCGAATTTCAGGGCGTCACTCATGCTCGTGGGCTTCCCGCATCGCGCAATGGTCGGGCGTGCAGACTTCCAGCCAGACCCGCGAGGCCAGCGAGGCGGACAGGCCCAGCCGCGATCCGAAAACGCGGACCACGAGCGGGTCACCGGTCCGGACGACCTCCAGCCGGCGGCCGACACAGATACCAAGCGTCTTAAGCCGTTGCACGTCGTCCCCCCCGGTCTCAATGCGACGCACGACGGCGCATTGCCGCGGCGGCAGCGCGTCCAGGCGGGTTTCCGGCATCGGCGTTGACCCATCCGTTGTCATCGTTAACCAAATTAAACGCGGCGGCGGATCTTCGCTGTCGGCAGCTTGCGGTTTTTTGGCGGTGGCTTGCGCCCGGCCGCCCTCGCCACTTCCTGACAGGATACGCAGGCCGGCTGTGGAGTCAAACGAGTCAAACGTTTACGAGTTACAATTTATGATCTACGATTGGCGCACGGAATGTGAGGCAACCAGGACAACCAGGACGTTTCCTTCACGTTTTACGCCTCATTTTTCATTGAACCATGCCGCGGACGGTCTATTTCGATTACAACGCCACAACGCCGCTGGACCCGGCGGTGCGCGACGCGATGCTGCCGTTTCTGGGTGAAATTTGGGGCAACCCGTCCAGCGTGCACCAGGTCGGACGACACGCCCGGGCGCTGTTGGATGAGGCGCGCGAACGGGCGGCGAAAATCCTCGGCGCCAAACCGGGTGAAATTGTGTTTACGAGCGGCGGCACGGAGAGCAACAATCTGGCGATTTTTGGCACGGCCCGCCTGCTCAAGCCCAAGGGCCGGCATTTGATTACATCCGCCATCGAGCATCACGCGGTCTTGCATTGTTTCGATTACCTTGCAAAGAAAGAGGGATTTGAAGTCACCCGGCTGCCGGTGAATTCCGAGGGCCGGATTTCCGTGGACGACTTAAAAAAGGCGCTTCGTCCGGACACGATCTTTGTCTCCCTCATGGCCGCCAACAATGAAATCGGCACGATTCAGCCGGTGGCGGAAGCGGGAGCGATCTGCCGCGACCACGGAATTGTTTTTCACACGGACGCGGCGCAATGGTTTGGCAAGCTGCCTTTTGAAACCATCGGCCGTTTGAACGCGGATTTGGTTTCTGTCTGCGCGCACAAATTCCACGGGCCGAAAGGAGCAGGGTTGCTCTACCTCAAGTCCCCGCTCCATCCTGATCCCATTGCTTTCGGCGGGGGACACGAAAGTGAGCGCCGGGCCGGCACGGAAAACCTGGCCGGGATCATGGGTCTGGTCGAAGCCATGGAAAGATTCCTTTTTCCTCCTGTCTTCAAACCTGAGTTTCTGCTCCCTCTGACCCGCCGGATGATTGAGCGCCTTTCTAAAATTGAAGGAGTGGAGTTCGTCGGTTCCTCAGAAGCAAGACTGGCCAACACAGCTTCTTTCGTCGTAAAAGGGGCAGAGGGCATCGCCCTGCTGGGTGGTTTAGACCTCGAGGGAATTTGCGCTTCCAGTGGTTCGGCTTGTTCGGCCGGCTCGCTGGAACCCTCCCATGTGATTGTCGCTCTGGGCAAACGAGCGTCTGCCCATTCTCTTGTCCGCTTTTCCCTGGGGCGGGATTCCACGCTGGAAGACGTTGATTTGGTTTGCCGCATTTTTCCCGAAGTGGTTCTTCGTGCACAACTCGGCCAATAAGTCTCCAACTCTTTGTGAAGATTCTGTTAAATCTGTGGAGAACCCTGACTTTGGGAACTTTCTCGCTTTTTATCTTCCAAACCCAGCCGCCTTTCCCTTATTTTCCTTTGGTGCAACGTTGACACAAATGGTTGTTTGCCTTATTCACAAGCCTTAATACTGATACTTTTTTATAAAGAAAGAAACTATTAACCGCGCATGAATCTCACCATCACGAAGGAGCAAATTATCAATGGCCTGCAGGCGGTTCAGAATGTTGTCAGCTCGCGGACGACACTTCCCATTCTTTCCAATGTGCTGTTGCGGGCGGAAGGAGAAAGGCTCGAATTTACAGCAACCGATTTGGATGTCACCGTAGCCTGTTCGGTGGAGGCCAAGGTAAAGAAAGCCGGGGCGACCACGGTCCCGGTCCGAAAGCTCTTTGGCATCGTTCGTGAGTTGAGCGGCGGAGAGCTGGACCTGGAGGTGGATGACAAAAATGTGTGCAGCGTCCGAAGTGGAACTTCCTTCTATAAAATTCATGGAATTGGAGCGGATGAGTTTCCGCCCCTGCCGAAGTTCAAGGATGACAAGAAGGTGACCCTGACCCAGGAGACCACCAAATCCATGCTGGGAAAAACGTCATTTGCCATTTCCACGGATGAATCCCGTTATGTTTTAAACGGAGTTTTCATCAGCCTGAAGGACCATAAAATGACCGTGGTCGCGACCGACGGCCGCCGCCTGGCGCTGGCGGACGAGGAAGTGGAAATCACGGAAAAGAGCCAGGGTGAATTCATCATCCCGGCCAAGGCGATTAATGAGTTGAACCGCCTCCTGCAGGAAAAAGGGGATGTGGAAATCAAATTTGGAGAGAATCAGGCGGCGTTCAAATTGAAGGATGACCAGGGATTTTCCATCCTGGTCCTGACGAAGCTCATTGAAGGAAACTACCCCAACTACCGGCAGGTCATTCCCGGTGAGACCAAAGAGCGGGTGCCGTTGGCGCGCGAAGAGTTCCTGCATGCCCTGCGGCGCGCCGAAATCATGACCAGCGAGAAGGCCAATTCCGTCAAGCTGACCTTCAGCAAGAACAGTCTTGCCATTACCGCGAATTCGCCGGAGGTCGGTGAAGCCCGGGAAAGCCTCGCCGTTAACTATAAAGGCAAGGAAATCGCCATCGCTTTCAATCCGAAATTTCTCATTGAACCGCTCAACGCGCTGACCGAGGACGAGGTTTTCTTCGAATTGACGGATGAACTGAGCCCCGGCGTGCTCAAGATAAATGGTCCGTTCCTCTATGTGGTCATGCCCATGCGGCTGAGCTGAGGAGCGGTGTCCCCGGGGACATCCGAGCACTCAAAACGACTGTCGAAAACGGCTTCAACCTTCAGACGCCACGGAACCCCGTGGGCGGCACCAACCTTTGGACCATTATCAGTAACGTCATTACAAACAATGGAACCATGGCCAGCGTGGCGGTTCCGGTTTCCGGCCCCAATGCCTTGTTCCGGCTTTGGAACCCTTCCCTTCAGGGCCTTGGAATGCCGGATGGGCTGTGGCGGGACGGCCGGTCAGCATTATTTGACCGCCGCCCAGATGCGGTGAACATCATCGTGGTCATCCAGGCTTTGCAGAAATTCACCGACTTCCGCCCGTTGCGCCGCGGTAAGTTCCGGATGCGTTTTCGGCAGATAGCCCGGCTCGCTGGTCACCACCGTCCAACCGTTTTGTGAAAGCCACTTGGACACGGCGTGCAATGCCGTACGGTCGCAAATAAACCGCGCCCCCGCCGTGCCTTCCGGAATGTCGTCGTTTTGCTCGGGCCCAAGCACTTCAAACTCGTTGGCGCCGGATTCGATCGCGGCGGCCTCGCGGTCAATCGCCCGGTCCGGATGATGCGCCTCCACCAGGCCGACGTGGTCGAAAAGGAATTTGTTGCTGCCCGCCGTGCCCAGCTGGCCTTGCTTGAACAACACGCGGATTTCCGGGGCGGTGCGGTTGACGTTGTCGGTGAGCACTTCAACAATCACCGGCACCTTGTGAGGCGCGTAACCCTCGTAAACCACATGCTCCATCACGAGCTTTTCATCGCCGGTGCCGGCCCCTTTTTTGATGGCACGCTCGATAACGTCGCGGGCGACGCTTTCCTTGCGCGCCTTTTCAATTGCGGCGGCCAGCCGCGCGTTGCCATCGGGGTCCGCCCCGCCCATCCTGGCGGCGATGGAGATTTCGCGGACAATTTTGCTGGTGGCCCGGCCCTTTTTCAGCCCGGCCACCAGACGTTTGGCATGCAACCATTGGCGACCCATGCGCTGATAATATCACATCCAACGCGGTGGATTCAATTTCACATTACAAACCCGAAAGTTTTATCCCGGACCCAAAGTGCCGTGGAACGCGCTGTAGATCATCTGTAATTCATTCCAGGACATGCGCACTTACTCCAGTCGCTGTCCTAATATCCGCAATCAATTCCTCTTGGATCTGGAGCGGCAGCTCGGCGGCTTGGCAGCCGGGAATTGGTTCCCTCAGTGGTTGCGGACCGGCATCAGGCCGAAGTGCAACAGCAGCCAGACGGGTACGGCATACAACGCGATCGCGATAAAGCGTTCCCAGGTCCACGACAGGTAATGCGACTGGATCGGGAAAATCGTGATCATGAAGTAATTCGCGAATCGCGTGTGGCCGACAAAATGCCAGTGCTTGGGATATCTTTTGCGAATGCCGCTGCTGAGCGCCACCACGCCCAGCGCGAGGGTCAAAAACGTCACCAGCAGGTTGACGGGCAGGGTGGTGAGCCGGATGGGCGGCATGTCCATTTGGTGCGAGAAATACGGCCACAGCCACTGCGCCCCCGCCCAAAGGAAGCTGAAGCCGGACTGAATGGCCGTCCGGAAATTCGCCTTGTCTGCCGTTAACTCATTCAGCAGCAAGCCGAAGTACAACGGCACAATCCCCCAGACCAGTGCAACATGCGCAAACGGTGTTTCAATTAATCCGGCAAAAGCCGACCAATAAGGCTGCATCACCGTCAGAAAATAACGACTCCATTTTGTTGCCCGCCAGCAAAATCCTCGTCTCCGTGCTAGGCGGGAACGCTGGGAAGGTGCGGCACACCCGGTCGGACGGGCGCCGTCAGTCCCGATTCGATCATCCGCGCCGGCAATTCGGGTTTGCGGTTCAATTTCCGTCTCCGGAAGGGGCTGCTCAGCAGCCGGAGGATGTCGGTGAACTTCATGTGCCGGCCGAGGGTGCGGAGCAGCTTGAAGGTCTGGACGGGCCGGAAGAGGAGCCGGTGCGCAAACAGCAGCGCATACCCCTTCTGCCGCGCGCGGTTGACCACCTCGCTCGGCAGCACCGTCGGGTCAATGTCCGAGCACTTGAACCATTTGTCCCAGTCGCGTTCGTCGTCGAGAATGCCGCGCTCAAGGTACTCGTGCCACAACGGGGTGCCGCGATAGACGCACAGCCGGTTGAAGCCAAAGGTGTCCAGCTTGAGCCGGGCGCAGAAACGGAAGCTTTCCAGAATGTCCGCCTCGGTCTCACCGGGCGAGCCGACCAGGAAAAATCCGTGCGCCCGTTCGATGCCGCAACGCTTCGCTTCACTGACCGCGTGTTCGATTTGCGCCAGCGTCTGCCGCTTGTCGAGCCGGTCGAGGATTTTTTGCGTGCCCGATTCCACCCCGAACGCCAGGAAACTGCAGTTGGCCTTGCCCATGATCGGCAGTTGGTCCACCGCCACGGAATCCACCCGGCCTTCGCAACCCCACTTGAACGCCAGCTGGTGGTCAATGATGTTCTGGCAAATCTGGTTGATGCGGTCCCGCTTCAGCAGGAAATGGTCGTCGGTCAGATAAATCGAACGGTAGCCCTGGTCGTGGAGCTGCTGCATCTCGCCCAGAACGTGCTCCGGCGAACGGAACCGCCATTTGCCGTTGGTCAGCGACGGAATGTCGCAGTAAATGCAGGTATAAGGACAGCCGCGCGACGTCTGCATCGTGCAGAATTTTTCCAGCGAGAGCACGGCCGGCACGTCGAGCGGCAGCGATTCGATGTAATCAATCGGCAGCGTCATCCGGTCGGGATACGGAAACTGATTCAAGTCCTTGAGGATGGGGCGGGGCATATTTTTGACGATTTTCCCTTCGTGGCGCCAGATGAGGCCGGCCACTTGCGCCGGCTGGTCAAGATGATCGAGATAATCCGGCAACAACTCCTCGCCCTCGCCGACACCCACGGCGTCAATAAAGGGACAATCCTTCAGGATCCGTTCCTGGTTCATCGTGGCGAAAACGCCGCCGCAAATGATCGGCACATTGGGCAACCCGGCCTTGACCACCTGCGCCATGCTCTTCACCCCGGGGTAGGTGGTGGTGGATAAAAATGAGAGGGCGACCGCTTCCGGCGGATCTTCCCGCAAAGCTTGCGCAATGTCCGGCTCCTTCATCTGCGGATGGCAGGTGTCGAACATGCGGACCTGATGGCCGTGCTGGCGCAGGACCGGGGCGAGCGTCTCGATGCCCAGCGGCGGGAACCCCATCACCTTGATCCGGGCATCGCCCGGCTTCGACCCACCCAAATCCTCCGGCAGCAACCGGTAAAAATTTTCGTCGTTGACGTAAATCAGAAACACTTTCATAAGGGCCAATTTTTCCAGGTTGGTGGGTGAAGGAAGCGAGAGGCGTGCCAAACGTTCCGGACGACACGGGAGCCTTGAGAGGGAGAATTCCCGAAAACTCGCTCCGATATCGACCGAGCCGGTTCGTGAATGAATTCCACAAGTGCCGATCTGCGCCTCAGATAGCAGCCACATTGGACCCTTAAACTCCTTGCATGGCAACATAAAAAATCCACCTCGTTGGCAAAGAAATTCTAATCGGCCTTCGCTGTCGCGCGCTGCGACCGCCCGGGCAGGCCGGCGGCGACTTCCAACTTCGGTCTTATTCCGGTCCGGGCGGATTTGCGGTTTGAGAATCTGCAGGCCTGGACAGGGCCGCCTGGCCGCGCCGCCGGAAACCCAGAAAAGTTCCGACCCCTCCCGCACCCACCGACGGCAGGAGGTGTCGGAGATAATCCTCTGTTGCCACCACCTCGTGTTGCGCCCAGTCGCCGGTGTGTTTGACCTGTTCCTGCGTGTGGGTCGTGTCGCACCCCACAAACCTTCCCAACGCCAGCAACGCAACGACCAATGCCGCGGTGATCACAATGAGCCGGATCAATTTCCGAAAAACCCAGCCGATGCAAAATCCCGCCACATAACTGGCGCCGATCGGCACGTAAAACGGGAGTGGCCTGCTCCAACCCCGTTGCGTTGCAGCCGGAGCGCTGGTGGCGGCGGACGAAGTAATTCCCGGTACATTGGTCACCGTGGTGCCCGCGTGATTTTGCGGCGGGCTGCTGTTGAGGTTTGAACACCAAAACCCGATGCCGACCAGGACAGCTGCCAGCGCAGTGAGAACGGATCTGGAGCGCCACGGTCCGTCACCGGCCCGGCTGATCAGAACTCCAAGGGCCCTCTGCAAAAGTGTCTTCACAGGCTTCACGCTTGGGCCGCCCATTCCGCCAAACGGGAACCACGACCGCTTCTACCTCAGACTTGACGCCCTGCGCCCTTTAATCGCAAGCAAAATCTCCGTCATCACTGCTCGTGGTTGTTGCCAAACACCTTTTCAACCGCGTCGAGATAAGCCAGGCCATGAACCGTGTCCGGTTCAAGATAGCTGCCCTCGGTCCATTCGTTCCAGCAATTCAAATTGAGAATGCGCAGTCCACCCGGTTCGGCGAGCAATCGCTGTTTTGCCATCTCCAGCGCAGTCCGGAAATTTTCCGGCGTGTTATCCTTGATGACATTCGTGAAGGGATAGCCGAAGTTGCCGTAGGCTTGCGACTGATCGGCGCGCGGACTCGGATCCCAGCCCATCGTGACATTCGGGATGTAAGGAACATCATAGTTGGTCATCGCCTTGGCCCAGAAACCAAAATACTCGTCGCGAACAAAATTGTATTCCGTCTGCGGTTCCGGCAGCCCGGCATGATGTACCCACACGTAGGCGGTGACGGAGTCAAATCCCAGCGCATGAGCCAGATTGCGGTCACAAGCCCAGTCCACGGCGTTCAGGTGCAATCCCGGCAAGCCGGCGGCCTTGGCCTTGGCGCGAAACTGGTCCAGCGCTGTGCGGGTGGCTGCCACCGAACCGAAGCTGCTGACCAGGGTGTTTGCCTCGTAGATGGAAAAATACGGTTTGCCGTCAATCCGCCAGTAATTGCTGCGTGAAAAATAATCCCTGATCAGGAGGTCGCAGATTTTGTTGAACGTTTCTGGTGTCACGCGGCCCGGATACAGCAGTTTCCCGGGCAGGCCGCGATGAGCGGGGTGAATATCGTACCAGTCGTGGTTCGCCCACATGAAGGCAAACTTGAGCCGGCTGTTGTTGGTGGCTTTTAAAAAACCGTCATCAACCGTCGCGTTGAGAAAGGGTCCGTCGTTGTAGTAATACCAGTCAAAGACGAAAGCGCTGATGCCGTGGTCCGCCGCCGCCGCGATTTTCTGCGCCATGACTTTGGGTTGGGATTCATCCCGGTAACCCCACAACGGAACGTGCGGTTGCTGATGGCCCGGAAAGCGGGGCTTCGCGTTTTTCACCAGTTCCCATTCCGACCAGTCCGGGCCTTTGGTCTTCACATTGCGCGGGTCACCGGGGTGATAATTGCCGAAGTAATAACTGACGACCGTGATTGGCTGATTGGTTGCCGCCCGGGAACTGGCTGCGACCACGAAGGTCGTCAGCAGCAAGCCCAGCGTTGAAGCGAATTGTTTCATGTCAAATCAGACTGGATAAAGTTCGGCCCCATGCTATCGCGGGTTATCAAAACAGCACGGAATTTTTCTTCGGTTGACCCTCACCCATTTCGGTGAGCAGGGGCGGGAGGTTTTCCGGTTCGGTTTCGCGTCCAGGTCGCCCTTGCCGTGAACGCAGCTGGGAAAGCCGGCCTGCTTTGAGCTTGTCAAGGTATCTGCATGGCAACATCTTGGCCCGGGCATTCGAACGCGCTATGAAATTGAATTCTTTTCTGCTTCCTCTCCTGGCGTCGGCTGGGTTTGCACTCACCGGTGTTGCCACGCCGACCGATTCGCTCGAAGCGGGTTTTCTCCAGCCGCCGGATTCCGCCCGGCCGCAAACCTGGTGGCACTGGATGAATGGCAACATTACGCAGACCGGCATCACGGCCGACCTCGAGGCGATGAAGCAAATCGGCCTGGGCGGTGCGACGATTGTCAACGTGGACTGCGGCATCCCGCGCGGCCCGGTGGCGTTCATGAGTCCGGAATGGCGGGCGGATTTCAAATTCGCCGTGCAGGAGGCGGACCGGCTGGGACTGAAACTCTGCGTGGAAAATTGCGCCGGCTGGTCCAGCAGTGGCGGTCCGTGGAACACTGTGACCAACGCCATGCAGCGCGTCACCACCAGCGAATTACAAATCACGGGTCCAACCAACTTCACCGCCGCGCTGCCGCAGCCGCCGACCACGCTGAATTTTTACCGCGACATCGCCGTCCTCGCCTATCCCGCCCCGGCTGACGCGGCGACCATTCCAGACATTGACAACAAGGACGGTCGCAACGACGGAGCGGTGCTGTCTTCGCCCGAGGCCGGTGATTCCACCAGTGGCGCCGTGCCAACCGGAAAGATTATTGATCTTACGTCCCGGCTGTCGGCCAACGGCCAATTAAAATGGACCTGTCCGGCTGGCAAATGGGTGATCCTGCGGGTCGGTTACACGCCGACTGGCGTGGACAATCATCCCGCGCCCCAGGAAGGCACGGGGCTGGAATGCGACAAGCTCAGTCAGGCCGCCCTCGATGTGCACTGGAACGGCTTCATGCAGAAGGTCCTCAACGACATCGGTCCGCTGGCCGGCAAAACCCTGGACTGCTCACTGATTGACAGCTACGAAGTCGGCGGCCAGAACTGGACGGAAAATTTCCGCGCGGAATTCCGGAAACGACGCGGTTATGATCCGCTGAAATTTCTGCCCGTGTTCACCGGTCAGGTGGTGGACAATCCCGAAGTGTCCGAGCGTTTTCTCTGGGACGTGCGCCGCACCATTGCCGATTTGTTCGCCGAAAACTATTACGGCCATTTCGCCGAACTCTGCCGCAAACACGGTTTGCTGAACGCAGTCGAACCTTACGAAGGGCCTTTTGAATCGCTGCAATCCGGCGCGCCCGCGGATATCGTCATGGGCGAGTTCTGGAGCGGCAGCCAGGGAAATCCTTCCGTGAAGATGGTTGCGTCCATTGCGCACATCTACGGCAAAACCATTGTCGGAGCCGAATCCTTCACCGCCGCGCCGGGGCCGCACACGGGCCGCTGGCAGGAGTATCCCTACGCGCTCAAGACGCTCGGCGATCTGATGTTCTGCCAGGGATTGAACCGTTACATTTTCCACCGTTATGCGATGCAACCCTGGACGAATCGCTGGCCGGGTATG
>JAJXYT010000179.1 GCA_021780375.1 bacterium
CGCCGAGACCTATCGCGTCATCCGTAATGCGCTGCGCTATGAACTCTCGAACCTGTACGATTTCGATCCAGCAAATCATTCCGTGCCGGACGACAAACTGACCGGCCTGGACCGCTGGATTCTGGGTGAATTCTCGAAGCTGGAGCAGGAAGTTATCAAGGCTCACGACAATTATGAATTTCACGTGGTTTACCAGAAGGTCAGCCAGTTCATCGCCGTGGAACTCTCGGCGATCTATCACGACGTCATCAAAGACCGGCTTTACACCGACCCGGCGAATTCACATCGCCGCCGCTCGACGCAAACCGCGCTGCACCGGCTTGTGACCGGCCTGTGCCAGATGCTTGCGCCCATTCTTTCATTCACGGCGGATGAAGCCTGGGAATTAGTCCCGGGAAAGAAGGCCAATTCAGTTCACGAAAGTGAATTCAAACACTGCACGTTTTCATTAGACCCTGATGAAAAAGGAAAATGGGACTGGCTTAAGTTGTGGCGCGAAACACTTTTGCCTGAATTGGAGAAAGCGCGCCAGGCCAAAACAATCGGCAAAGCATTGGATGCAAAAATCGAAATCACGATTCCGCAGGTTCAAAACCAGTTTTCTGATCGAGATTTGTTGCGTGAACTTTTGAATGTTTCAAACTTGAAAATCAGGGTTGGCGAACCAGTTTCGCATTCAGTTTCCAAAGCCGACGGCCAGAAATGCGAGCGTTGCTGGCATTGGGAAACGGATGTCGGCCGGAACAAGGAACATCCGACACTTTGCGGACGCTGTGTGGAGGCTGTATCGCAGCTCAAAACATCATAGAAAAATCATATTTCTGACAGGCAAACAACTTTGGTGTCGAACCGAATGTCATGGCCGACGAAACCAAAACTCCCGCCGTCAATTCACAGCCGAGGCCACCGCGAAAACTTCGTTGGGGGTTGAGCTTGCTGGTCGCGGCGCTGGCCTTGCTCGCGTTCGAGGTATTTTACGTTTTTTCCGCACCGCCCCTGGATCCCGAACAAAAAGCTTTGCGGGCATGGGAAGGCGTCCGCGCGCCGGATTTCACCGTGACCAATCTCGACGGCGGGGCGATTCATCTGGCCGATTTGAAGGGCAAACGCGTTGTGCTGAATTTTTGGGCGACCTGGTGTCCGCCGTGTCTGGAAGAAATTCCCAATTTCATCAGATTGCGCCGCGCTGCCTCGCTCACGAATGTGGTCATCCTCGGCATCAGCACGGACGACCGGGCGCCACAGAAAGCTTTCGCGCGGCGGCAAGGCATCAATTATCCGCTTACCATAATGGGCAACATGCCGTCACCATACCAGGACGTGGATATGATTCCGGTGACGATGTTCATTGATCGCAACGGCATTATTCAGCACGTGCTGTTTGGCCCGCAGGATTTTGCGGACCTGAAAAAAGACGCGGCGGAACCCGATTTTGCCGGAACCGTCAAAGCCGCGCCGGTGAATTGAACCATTCCGCTGGAACAACCGGGAAACGACGTTACGAAACTCAAACGACTTTGTTTCCTCGTTTCCGGGTGGTTCAACCCTGCGCCGGTTGTTGCTGGGTGAGGCAGTGCAGCGTGCCGCGACCGAGAACCAGGTCCACCGCGTGAATGCCCACGACCGGCCGGTCTTTGAACAGTTCACCCAAAATGCCGAGGGCAACACGGTCGTTGGGGTCGTTGAATGTCGGCACGATGACAGCGGCGTTGCCGATGTAGAAATTTGCGTAGCTTGCGGGCAAACGTTGGCCGTCAAAATAAAGCGGTGACGGCATGGGCAATTCGACCACCTCCGGCTGGCCGCTGTCTTCCAGCCGTAAATCCCGGATGCGCTCCCGGTTTTCGGCGAGCGGGCGGTAATTCGCGTCTTTTGAATTTTTCTCGCGCACGAGCACGAGTGTCCCGGGATTAACGAAGCGGCAAATATCGTCAATGTGTCCGTGGGTGTCATCGCCGACCGGGCCTTTGGCCAGCCAAAAGACGTTCCGGACACCAAGATAATTTTTCAACGTCATCTCGATTTCTGTTTTGCCGAGGCCGGGATTGCGCACCTGGATTTTCTGGTCAAGATAACATTGCTCCGTTAAGAGCAGCGTGCCGCGGCCGTTCATCTCGATGCCGCCGCCTTCAAGGACGAATGGCCGGCCGTGGCATTCGGCGTGGAAAAGTTTCATTCGCAAAATGCGCGCGGCGGTTTCGGGAACTTGCGTGTCCTTGCGCCAGTTGCGGTACCTGGCCCAGCCGTTGAAATGGAAATGAACGATGGCGGTTTCGGAGTTCGGAGTTCGGAGTTCGGAGTTCGGAGTTCGACGAACGAAAATCGGGCCGCTATCGCGCATCCAGCTCCGATTCGTCGGGTGCATGATAAACCGGATTTTCTTCAAATTGCAGCCAGCACACTTGAGGATTTGGCGCGCAGAATTTTCCTCGGCCTGGTGGCGGACGAGAATGCAAACAATTTCACCCGGGGAAATTTTTCGCACCATTTCAGCATAGACCCAGGGAATGGCGGCGAATTTGCGTGGCCAGTCACTGGCGTTATGCGGCCAGCTGAGCCAGGTGGCTTCATGCGGTTCCCATTCTGCGGGCATCCGGTAACCCAGGTCGGCGGGAGTTGCTGTGTTTGCGGATTGCAGGTTCACCATAAAGGTGCGCGCAGCATAATCACTTGGGCCGCTCTCGGAAATCTTGAAACGACATTCACCGGCCGGAGAAGCAGCGTTTGAAGGGGATTGGTTGATCTTCCAACCATTACAATCGTCCACATTACGAATTAGTTCAAATGAAAAATTCTTAAAAAAGTGATGGTGTTCGGGTGCAAATCCACCTCACTTGAACGACCATGAATCAGGTACCGCGATTGCTCACAACGATCTCGCTCTTATGAAGATGAGCCGAAATAAAGCCAGAAATCGGGTGGCTGTGACAAGCGCAACGTTCATAGAGCTGTTGCTCTTCTGGCTGGCTTATCTTGTTATCTCCCAATTATCTGTGCAAGCGGCTCAGCCGATGGTCATCCATTTGGCCGCCGGGGCGACGGGCGTGCAAATCCAGCGCGCGCTGGATCTACTGCCTGAAAGTGGTGGTGAAGTGGTGTTGCCGGCGGGAGTTTTTACAGTTGATCAACCCATTGTGCTGCGCCGGGATCATCAGACCTTGCGCGGTGCCGGGAAGGAAACCATCCTCCGGCTGGCGGATGGCGCCAATTGCCCGGTCATCATCATGGGAGAACCGGTCAATCATCCGAAGCACACCATCCGATATCTGCGCGTCAGCAATCTTTTCATTGATGGGAACCGCTCCCACCAGCAGCGCGAACTCTGGCGATTGCGCGGTGAAGGTTCGCAACTCCGCAATAACGGGATCACGGTCCAAAACGTGAGCGATTCGCTCGTGGCCCAAGTGACCTGCGCCCGCTCCCGCTCGGGCGGTCTGGTCACCACCCGAGGTGTGCGGCGGCTGACCGTGCAGGATTTGACGGCGTTTGACAACGAATTCGACGGCCTGGCCTGTTATCATACGGAGGACTCCCTGTTTACGGAGTTGAATCTCCACCACAACCCGGGCGCCGGCATATCGCTTGATCTCGCTTTTAACCACAACGTGATCAGCAACGCGGTGCTGGCTGCCAATGACCTGGGCATCTTCATGCGGGCAAGCCGTGGCAATCGATTTTACAACATTTCCATCCAGGACAGCCGCCACTATGGGGTCTTCATGGCCCACACGGAGAGGCAGACCGGGCGGGGTTGGGCACCGGCGCCCCGAACCGAATGCGTGCACAACGCCTTCACCAACCTCATCGCCAGCGGTTGCGGGAGCGCCGCCTTCCGGGTCAATGACACCACCTGCACCAACAACGTCATCATCGGCGCCAAATTTTATGATGATGTTCAAGGCGGGCTCTCACTGGCCCGGCCGGATTTAGTGGTGCTGCAGTAACTCCATTGCCAGTTCAAGTTTCGACGCAGCTCCGTGCACCGCAGGAAATGTGGCGGTCGCCAATTTGAATTTGGGGATTGGCAATCGCGCCAACCTTTGTATCGTGGAGCAACGCGGAATTTTTCAGAGTCCACCTATGAATAAAAAAACGCAGCCCAAATCCTCCGGCGGGCCGGTTTCCCATTTCATCCAGGAGCACTTCCGGCATTTCAACGCCGCCACGCTCGGGGACGCCGCACGCGCCTACCGCAATCACCTGGACGGCGGCGGCCGCATGATGGTTTGTCTGGCGGGCGCCATGAGCACCGCCGAACTGGGGCTGTCCCTGGCCGAGATGATTCGCCGCGACAAGGTGCATCTCATCACCTGCACCGGCGCGAATCTGGAGGAGGACGTGTTCAACCTGGTGGCGCACGATTATTACGAGCGCGTGCCGCATTACCGGCACCTGACGCCCGCGCAGGAAGCGGATTTGCTCAACCGCCATCTTAATCGTGTGACCGACACTTGCATTCCCGAAAACGAGGCGATGCGCCGGATTGAAGAGGCCATGCTCGAGGTCTGGGTCGCCGCCGAACAAAAAGGCGCGCGCCATTTCCCGCACGAATTTTTTTACCAGGTCCTGCGCAGCGGCAAGTACCGGAAGCATTACCAGATTGACCCGAAGGATTCGTGGATGCTGGCCGCCGCTGAGAAAGACCTGCCCATCGTTGTGCCCGGCTGGGAAGACTCGACCCTCGGCAACATGTACGCCGCCGCGCTCATCCGCGGCAGCTTGAAGAACGTTCACACCATCCGCACCGGCATCGAATACATGACCTGGCTGGCGGATTTTTATACGCGCACGGCAAAAAAAAGTCCGCTCGGCATGTTCCAGATTGGGGGCGGCATTGCGGGCGATTTCCCGATTTGTGTCGTGCCCATGCTGCATCAGGATTTGCAGCGCACCGACGTGCCGCTCTGGGGCTATTTCTGCCAGATCAGCGACTCGACGACCAGCTACGGCAGTTACAGCGGCGCCGTGCCGAATGAAAAAATCACCTGGGGCAAGCTCGGCGTGGACACGCCCCGGTTCATCATCGAATCCGACGCCACCATCGTCGCGCCGCTGATCTTCGCGTACGTGTTGGGGTGGTAGGACGGAAAGGGACGGTGCCGGCCCATTTCCGCAATAAACGCTTGTAAGGAAAAATAATTTCGGACAAAGTGCCGCGCCAGAAATGTTCTGTGATGCTGGAATTCAAAAATAAAATTCTGTTTGTGGGCTACGGTGCCGTGGCGCAATGCGCGCTGCCCATCCTGTTCAAACACCTCAAGACGCCCGCCAAAAACATCACGGTCATGGATTTCGAGGATCGGCGCGGCGTGCTGGCGCCGTGGCTGAAACGCGGCGTGAAGTTCGCGCGCAAACGCGTGACGCGCGAAAATATGGACGCGCTGCTCGGCAAATACCTTTCCGCCGGCGACCTGTTGATTGACCTCGCGTGGAACATTGACTGTTGCGAAATCCTCCAGTGGTGTCACGAACGCGGCGTGCTTTACATCAACACCTCGGTCGAATTGTGGGACCCCTACGAAAATTCCCAGGGCGCGCCGCCGCAGAAGATGACGCTTTACTGGCGGCACATGAACATCCGCCGGATGATTGCCCGGTGGCCGCAACCCGGCCCGACGGCGGTGGTGGAACACGGCGCGAATCCGGGTCTGATTTCGCACTTCACCAAGCAGGGTTTGATTGACATCGGCAAACGCGCCTGCAAGGACAGGAAAATCACCGGCGCCGCGGCGGAGGAAATCCAGCAATTGACTGCCGGCGGAAAATTCAACCGGCTGGCGATGAAGCTCGGCGTAAAGGTGATTCATTGCAGCGAACGCGACACGCAGATCACCGACCAGCCGAAGACGGTGGACGAATTTGCCAACACCTGGAGCGTCGAGGGCTTCCGCGAGGAAGGCACGACGACGACGGAAATGGGTTGGGGCACGCACGAGAAGGAATTGCCGGCGCTGGCGCATGAGCACACCGACGGCCCGCGCAACCAGATTTGCCTCGCGCGCATGGGCATCAATACCTGGGTGCGGTCGTGGGTGCCGGATTATTGCATCCACGGCATGGTCGTGCGCCACGGCGAGGCGTTCACGATTTCCGACCGGCTGACGGTCCGGGAAAACGGCCAGGCGGTTTATCGCCCGACGGTCCATTACGCCTATTGCCCGGCCGACGTCGCCATCGCGTCCCTCAACGAACTGCGCGGTTACGATTATCAATTGCAGCCCAAGGCGCGCATCCTGAACGACGAAATCACGAGCGGCGCGGACATTCTGGGCGCGTTGCTGATGGGCCACGCCTACAATTCCTGGTGGGTCGGCAGCGACTTGAGCATCGGCGAATCACGCCGGCTCGTGCCGCACCAGAACGCCACGACCATGCAGGTGGCCATTTCCGTCATCGCTGCCGCGATGTGGATGATTGAAAATCCGGCGCGCGGCGTCCTGGTGCCGGACGATTTGCCGCACGATTACGTTTTGAAAATCTCCCGGCCGTATCTCGGCCGGTGGATTTCCAAGCCGTCGGATTGGACGCCGTTGAAACACCGCACCAATGTGTTCGGGGCTTGCCGCCAACCGGACCTGGATCTGGCCGATCCGTGGCAGTTCAAGAATTTCCTCTTGACGAATGGAGAATAAACCAATTTCCTTCACAAAGCCGGGGCCGAAAGGTTCCGGCTTTTTTGTTGGGCAACGGAGCGGGATTGTGAATTAGTCATACAAAATAGTTATTGACATACTTTTTATAAATGGTGTAACTTCTTTCCATGAATACAACATTGAAAACAGACACGGTCAATTTCGGCGCAAAGGGCCAGGTAGTCATTCCTCGCCGACTGCGAAAGGAATTTGAGATCGAGGAAGGCACCAAGGCGCAGGTTTACGAGGAGAACGGCAACATCATCCTCAAACCCATCACCTCCAAATTCATCAAGAGCCTGCGCGGTTCGCTGAAGGGCACGAAGGCGATGGAAGTGTTCATGGCCGAACGCAAACGCGAACGCGAACTCTGATTATGGCCACAAAAGTCTTGGACAGTTGGGCGCTCATGGCGCTCTTCAACGACGAACCTACCGCGGACGCCGTGGAAAAAATCCTCGAACACGCCGCTGCGGAGCGGCACCGGCTGTTGATGAGCGTCGTGAACTGGGGCGAGGTTTATTACTCCGTGATGCGTGGCGCGTCGCCGGAAGCGGCGGAACAAAAGGCGAAGGAAATGGCCGCCATGCCCATTGAGATCGTGGACGTGGACCTGCCCACGACCCGTCAGGCGGCGATTTTCAAGGCGACAAGGAAGATGTCCTACGCCGATTGTTTCGGGGCGGCGCTGGCCAAAATTAAAAACGCGGAATTCATCACCGGCGACCACGAACTCAAGGAAGTCGAAAAGGATATCAAAATCGGATGGCTAAAATGAGCGATTTGAACCAAAATTGGCGCCAAACCTTTGGCGATGCCGACGCAACCTTTTTTCATTCCAAAGAATATCAGCGGACTGCGACTTTCAAAACTGCCGCTGACCGCTGCTCTTTTGGCCGTTTTGAAGAAACTCAACGTCGAAACGTTCGGTGATTTAATGGCAAACGCTGGCTGGAGGACAACCGCAACCGGCTTATTTCCAGGTTCATTGACCTCGCGCAGCAAATGCAGCCCAAATGCGCCATCATTGAAAACGTGCCAATGGCGCTTTCGGCCTGCGAGAAAATTTTCAGCGAAGAAATTCACAATGCGTTCAAGGGATACGTTGTAAAAGCAGCTGTTCTCAACGCATCGGAATTTGGCGTCCCGCAAATTAGAAAGCGCGCTTTCATCATCGCCCTACGCGATGATTTGGGCGTCAGCCAATTCGAGTTTCCAAAGGGAGACTTCGATGCCGTGGACGTCGGCAACGACACGCATATGAAACCGATCAAGAGCGGCACGTTGGCAACGCCGTGCCTCCGCTTTTGTCCCAAGCATTGGCGGGACACTTTGGAAGTTTAGTCGCGTCTGCATGATGCCGGGCGGGACAGATACCGTTTCTGCCAAAAAGCGTTCAGAAATCATGCGCGGCGTGAAAGGGCGAGGCAACAAAGACACCGAACTTGTTCTCGTTCGCTTGTTGCGGCAAAGCAAAATTACCGGCTGGCGACGCAGTCAGCGCATTTTCGGCAAGCCGGATTTTATTTTCCCCAAGCGCAAACTCGCCCTCTTTGTGGATGCCTGTTTTTGGCATGGCTGCTCAATGCATTGCCGAATGCCAAAAGGCAACCGCGCTTATTGGAATCAAAAAATTGCCGGCAACATAAAACGGGACCGACATGTCACACGAAGACTTCTTTCGCGGGGTTGGCACGTTTTGCGGATTTGGGAGCATGAGCTTGCCAAAAAGCAGGAGAAAAAACTGCTGAATCGGATTCGGAGGTTTTTGGCCCGAACTATTTCTTGAGCGGCGTACGTAAGTTCTTGCGAATGGACGCCGGATTTATTTTCATATGCCGCCGGCACGGAAAAATCGTTCCGGCTGTTTCACGTTATTAAAATGTTTTCCAAAACTGCATTAAAAAAACTGGCCGCCCGGCACGGCACACCGCTGTTCGTGATTGACCATGACGAACTGCGGCGCAACTACGCGATGTTCAAAAAATATCTGCCGCGCATCCAGGTTTACTACGCGGTGAAGGCCAACTCCGATCCGGCCATCGTCCGCACGTTTTACCAGGCCGGCGCCAGTTTCGACGTCGCTTCCATGCCCGAGTTTGAGAACGTCTATGGAAATATCAAACCACTGCCGGCGAAGGAGCGGCAGGATTGGATCTGGGACAAGATCATTTACGCCAATCCCATCAAGGCGATCGAAACCTTGAAACAGCTTGACCAGTACAAGCCGTTGGTCACTTACGACAATTACGAAGAGATCAAGAAAATCAAAAAATATGCGCCGCACGCCGGGCTGGCCTTGCGGTTGATGGTGCCGAACACCGGCGCGATGGTGGAACTTTCCTCCAAATTTGGCGCGTCACCCGGCGAGGCGGTGGACATGATCCTCGAAGCCGACCGCGTGGGGCTGACCGTCGAAGGCATCAGTTTCCACGTCGGCAGCCAGACGACGAATTTTGGAAATTACGTCGCCGCCATCAACCTCGCCGCGAACATTTTCAAGGAAGCGCGCGACCGTGGTTATGCCAAAATGAATCTGCTCGATATCGGCGGCGGTTTCCCCGCGCCCTATGACGCCACTGTCAAACCGTTCCGCGAATTGGCAAAAGTCATCAACCGCGAACTGGAGCGGTTGTTTCCGAAAAACATCCAGATTCTCGCCGAACCGGGCCGTTTCCTTTGCGCGACCGCCGCGACGGCCGTTTCCAAAATCATCGGCAAGGCCGTGCGCGACGGCAAGCTGCGCTACTACATCAACGATGGCGTCTATCACACCTTTTCCGGCGTCATCTTTGACCACTGCCAGTATCACCTGAGGGCGTTCAAGAAAGGCCCGACGCAAATCTGTTCCGTGTTCGGGCCGACCTGCGACGCGCTGGACGTGGTTTCGATGGCGGAAAATCTGCCGGACAACCTGGAGATCGGCGACCTGCTTTACAGCGAGCAAATCGGCGCCTACAGCCACGCCTCCTCGACGTATTTCAATGGTTTCCCGCCGGCGACGGTCGTGCATGTGAACCAATAAACGGCGGACTTAAACCAACCACTGGCCTGAATTCCGGCCGATTCGCATCGTGTCCGAATGGACCCCCCTGACGAATGCCGTTTTCTATTTTCGCGACCCGGAATCCACCAACTATCCGCAACGTTTCTACCGCTTCCCGAAAAATTGACAGCGCGAGATTGAATTCCTTTTCATTTCGCGCCATGCTCAACCGGAATGCGGCCAAATGATTTTTCCGACGCGCGGGTGCTGGTCACCGGCGGCGCCGGTTTCATCGGCAGCGCGCTGGTCTGGGCGCTGAACCGCTGCGGTTGCGAACACATCGTCGTTTGTGACCGCCTCGGGATGGATGAAAAGTGGCGCAACCTCACGCCTTTGCGCTTTGCCAATTATGTGGAGGCGGACGAATTGCTGCCACGGCTGCAAACCGGCGCGCTGGGGAAATTTGAGCTGGTGCTCCATCTGGGCGCGTGTTCGTCCACGACCGAACGCGACGCCAGTTATCTTATCCGCAACAATTTTGAATTTACCAAGGACCTGGCGGCGTGGGCCCTCGGCCAAAAGGCGCGCTTTGTGTATGCGTCCTCCGCCGCCACGTACGGTGATGGCTCAGCGGGCATGGATGACGATGATGCCAAACTCGACACCTTGCGCCCGCTGAATATGTATGGCTACTCAAAGCACCTGTTCGATCTGCATGCCAAACGCGCCGGGTTCTTGAAGAAAATTGTCGGGTTGAAATATTTTAATGTTTTTGGCCCGAACGAAGATCACAAGGGCGACATGCGGTCGGTGGTTCACAAAAGTTTCGGACAGGTGCGCGAAACCGGTGTCATTCGTCTTTTCCAGAGTCACCGGAAAGACTGTCGCGACGGCGAACAGAAGCGCGATTTCCTTTATATCAAGGACGCGGCCGCCATGACACTGCATCTGGCGGCCAATGAAAAGGCCGGTGGCTTGTTCAACATCGGCAGCGGCGCGGCGCGGACGTGGCTGGATTTGGCGCGCGCGGTCTTCGGCGCGCTCAAACGCGAGCCCAAAATCGAATTCATCGAGATGCCCGGAAGCATCCGCGATAAATACCAGTATTTCACGGAAGCGAACCTGGGCCGGTTGCGCGCCGCCGGCTACAGCGCGCCGATCACGTCTTTGGAGGATGCCGTGAGTGATGATGTTCGCAATTATCTTGTGCCGGACAAACGGCTGGATCCGGCCGTCGCGTAATGGTTTGCAGGAGCCGAGATAACGAGGCTCTGATTCCCAAAAGAGTTGGAGCCTTCTCGCGCCGGCTCCGACTTTTATTCCGATAAATTTCACCGTAACGTGACTTGCTGTTGGCAATCATCTCCGTCAATCCTTGTTGCATGAAAGGCAAATCGCTCATCCTCGTCACCATTGCGCTGACCGAATTCGGCGTTCATTGTTTTGCCGGTGATTTCGACCAGACCACCGAAATTGTCGGTCGCAACACCAACGGCTTCGAAACGCCGGTCAATCAACTCGTCACGCCCGCCGGAATCCTGGTCGAACTTCCCAACCTGCGGCCGAACGCGCTTGCGCTGAGTCCGGACGGCAAACGGCTCGTGACTGCCGGCCTCACG